>JAFAQT010000336.1 GCA_019246215.1 Verrucomicrobiota bacterium | reverse complement strand
ATTTCTTCGGCACACTCGAAAAATACAATTCTCCCGCGTAAAGCGGTCAGGTCGCCGATCCATGGTTCGGGGCTTCAAAGAACTTGAAATTTAGAGATTTCCTCTCTAAAAACTCGTTGAACGAAGGGAAATCGGTTTGTGCCATAGAAGATGCCATTAACTTGGAGACCTTGTGCTAGATAGAAAGCAATTTTTGCCAAGACTAACGGCCGTTACCGATGAGCAGCTGGCAGAGATCAACAGGATCCATTTCAGCTTTCCGTATAATTTTGGTCCCACGCCGGATCCGCGAACGAAAACCACACTGGCCGAACATATCAGGGATTGCGAAAAAGAATTTCCCTACGCGATTCAGGATTTGGTAGACAAATTAAAGCTTCATTCCTTTAGTGCCGAGTCTTTCGATCATCATATCGATCGGAATTTGCTTGCCACTCCTGGGTATTTGAGCGCGGTCACGGTGGCGAAACTCATTCATTATTGCCTGCTCATTTTGGAAAGTGAAGCGGAGATGATCACCTGGACACGCATCGAGCGAGGTGTGCCAGGCGCGCCGGACGCCCATGACATAGCCAACGCGATGGCGGCCAAGGTGAACCGATACAAGGACCCGAACAGGATTCCCGAATACGATCATCTCGGGCAGTTCCTGTCCGCGGTTAAACATCCGATCATTGGCAGAGCGGTTTACCATGCCGCAGCCAATCGATGGGGCCTGAGCGAGCAGTGCGGAATTCCGACTCTATATTGATTCGCTTACCCTTGTTCGCTCAACCAAGTCACACCGAGTGAGAAGCTTGCGGCTCTTGCCAAAGGGTCACGTTTTTCCAATCGAGAAAAGAGTCCCGTGTAAAAAGAAAGATGATGATAATTAAGTGACAAAACGTTTTATCTATTGTGTAAGTGCTGTGGAACAGATAGAAATGTTGGCGATCTTTCTGGCTTGCCGTAACGGACGCCAGCCAATTCGAGAGCCGGGAAATATGATTTGAAAATTCGGATCGGAAAGGCTTGAGACGTTGATCGGCCGTGCAAAGAATCTTCGGTAAGGAGAGAAGAATGGCCTACGTGAATTGGGTGACCTACGAGGCACAACTGAAAGTCGTTTATTACGGGCCCGCGTATGCCGGTAAAACGACCTCTTTGAAATATTTTTCTTTGCGGCTTGAAACGGACGTCAAGGAGTTACCGACGGCAGACGATCGGTCGGTATTCTTCGAATATACGCAGTCCAAGAAATTTCCGGCAAATAATCTTCAGGTGAAGTTTCTCTATTGGACTTTGCCTGGCCAGCAGAAATATCGACGGACACGGCATCTTGTCCTGGCGGCCGCGGATTCTGTCGTGTTTGTGGCAGATAGCCAATACGAAGCCGCTGCCAGGAATCTTGAAATGCTTAATGATCTGGAAGAGCTCTTATCCGACCGAGGCATGTGCCTGGAAGGAAGACAGAACCTGGCTCTTCAGCCAATCCCGATTGTCTTCTTTTATAACAAGAGGGACTTGACCAGCGTTATGCCGGTCCAGTACATGGACGCGCTGTTCGGCTTGCAATCCTGGCAGGCACCGCGCTACGCGGGGGAAGCTATCGTCGGCAAAAATGTCGTGCGAGCGGCGAACGCGGCAGCGACGCTCGCATTGAAGAAGTTGGAAGAAAAAATTTATGGACCTCAGAACCGGGATGCTCGTGCGGAGACCGAATAGAGATCACGGTTGGAGACTTGGACCATACAAATAACGGGCAAAATTACAATACGAGTACGGACCAAGCGCTACTACGCGCGTCGAACGGAAATGAGCCTGACAAGGTGAAAGTCTATGAGCTTTTTTGCACCAGAAAAACACGCAGCGTTTGAGTTTTCGGAAGAACGTCCTGAGCTGTTCAAGCCAATCAATCGGAATGAGTTTTCTGAGAACGCGTTGTTCCTGCTTGATTGTTACGGGATCGACAATGCAAACCATCCGATGGCCATCTTCGTTTCTATGGTGGACAAAATGAGCGTCAATCAACGCGAAGTCATTTCGCGTTTGGAGGCCGCTATCGCGTTGGCAGGAGTGGAGTTCGGCCGTATCGATCTAGCCATTGGCAAAGCCGCAGAAACTCAAGGGCAGGTTAAGGCGTTAATGGCAGCACTCAATCAAATGCAGAAGGATTTTGCCTTAACGACGAATAAGATTCGGCAGCGAAGTAATTCCGACATCGTGCTCAATCATCTAAAGCCCTGCATTTACGGCTTCTTCGGTGCGATCCTGACGTTGTTAGTCGTTTTCATTACCCTTCGGCTGAAAGTTGTCTGAGACGGCTCCAGGCTGAGATGTGGTCCATGTAGGTCAGGCCTCCCGTTTTTGATGCTAAGAACGCTGCCAGCAAAGTGCTTCCGCTACGCAGGCTTTGCGCCAATGAAAGGGGAGTCGCTACATCATTTCTGTTCCGGAAAGCTGTTTTCTTGTTGACCTGTCTGAATGAGACCGGTATGTGGATAGCCCACTGGCCGCAGACGACTGCCGATTATTTTAAAGGTGCGAGCGCCTTCCTGGAGGGAGAAATGACGCTTCGCCCCGGATTGAAAACAGGCGACTAGTCGACGATCAGGTTCATGATTGCTGTTCGCAAAATCGCGCGTGGAGTTGGTAATATTGAACTTCAGGACGTGCCTGAGCCACATGCAAGCTCCGGACAAGTTGTCATCGAAGTGAACTCGGCGGGGATTTGTGGTACTGATCTGCATATCTATCTCGATGAATTTGAGACCAGGCCACCGGTGACTATCGGGCATGAGCTGGCTGGAGTGATCGTCGAATTGGGGAGGGATGTCGAGGGGTGGAGAGTCGGCGATCGGGTGACCACAGAAACCTACTTCTCCACTTGCGGACGCTGTTTGGATTGTCGCCGCGGCAGACGAAATCTCTGCGTGCATCGTCGTTCCATTGGCTCCAAAGAAGAGGGGGCGTTTGCGCAATACCTGCTAACGCCGGCATCCAACCTGCATCGCGTTCCCGATGGGCTGGATCTTGAGATTGCAGCGCTAACGGAGCCACTGGCTTGTACCATCCACGGTGTCCTGGAGACAGCGGGTGTTCGCGCGGGGGAAAATGTGGTGCTCGCTGGGCCGGGACCCATTGGGCTGTTGGCGCTGCAACTTGCAAAGGTAGCCGGTGCTACGGTCATAATGCTAGGCACCCACTTTGACATTAAACGGCTTAAGCTCGCGAAGGAACTTGGTGCGGATGCTGTCGTCAATGTTCAGGAGGTCGACGATGTAGTCGAATCTGTCCGAGAACTGTTCGGTAGCGAGGGCGCAGATCTGGTCGTAGAGTGCTCAGGCGCAGCCGCAGCGGCAAAGACTTTGGTTGACCTCGCAAACCGCGGCGCTCGCTTTTGTCAGATGGGACTTTATGGAAAACCTATCACTTTTTATCAGGACGCAGTCTGTTACAAGGAGTTGGTCGTGACGGGGACCAATGCGAGCGTGACGTCCGCGTGGCCAAAAGCTCTAAAGCTTCTTGCCCAAAGACAGGTAGATGGTTCTCGCTTAATCACTCATCGTTTTGCCATCGCCGAATGGGATCAGGCACTGGAAACGGTGAAAAAGAAGGAGGGGGTGAAGGTGATCTTGAAACCTGGTTTAGCGTGAACAATTTTACGTAAACAGCACAGCGTGAGGCTCGGCCATCAAACTCGCCGCGGAGCGGATTTCCTTCAGTGGGGAATTCCCCGCATTCACATTCGAGGGCTGGTAAAAATCTGCTTTCTGGCCCGAAGCCGGAGCGCAGTAAAGACAAAAGCGGCATCGCCGCTGCGCTCCGGGCCGATTGCAAGTCACACACCGGCGGCTTCGAGAAACTCGATTTCCTTTTCGGGAGTGTATTGCCCTTGATGCAAGACGCGGTTCACCGCCTTCAGGTAGGCGCGTGCGCTGGCTTCGATCACATCTGTGCTCGCACCTTTGCCAGTGATGAGCCGGCCATCTCCAAAGTCGCATTTTAAATTCACTTCGCCCAAAGCATCTTTGCCGCTTGAGACCGCAGTGACATGATATTCTACCAGATGGCCCTGCTGCTTCAGGATCCGGTCGACTGCTTTCATCGCGGCGTCTACGGCTCCGTTTCCTAGTGAAGAATCCTGTAGAGTCTCTTCGCCTTTTCGCAGACGGACGGTGGCCGTCGGAATGGTCGCAGTTCCGGAAGTAACGTTGATGTAATCCAGTTGCCAAGTCTCCCGTGTCAGCCCGATCGAGTCGTCAACCAACGCACCAAGATCGTCATCGTAAACAAACTTCTTTTTGTCCCCGATCTCCTTGAACCGGATAAAGATTTGCCCCAGTTCTTGGTCGCTTAATTGATAGCCAAGATGTTGCAATCTTTTTGCCATCGCATGGCGACCGCTGTGTTTGGTGAGTGGCAGTTCCGTTTCACCCCACCCCACATCCCGAGGATCCATGATCTCGTATGTCTCACGATGCTTGAGGATTCCGTCCTGATGGATACCGGAACTATGCGCAAAAGCGTTCTCGCCCACAATCGCCTTACTCCGTGCTACAAGCAGACCGCTCATGCGACTGACCAAACGTGAAGATTTCACGATCTCGCGCGCATTTACCTCCGTGTGAAAATCCTTGAAATAGTCTGACCGCGTCTTGATGGCCATCACTATTTCTTCAATGGCGGCGTTACCGGCGCGTTCGCCAATGCCGTTCACAGTGCCCTCGATCTGGCGCGCACCCGCTTGGATCGCGGCAATCGAATTCGCGACCGCCATGCCAAGATCATTATGGCAATGTACGCTGATCACGGCGTCGTCGATCCGCTTCACATTTGATTTTAGATATCTGATCAACTCTCCGAACTGTGCTGGGACGGCGTAACCGACCGTATCGGGAATGTTAACCGTGGTCGCGCCAGCCTCGATGGCTGCCTCCACCACTTCTGCCAGGAATTCTGGTTCCGTTCGGGAAGCGTCTTCCGGCGAGAACTCGACATCGCTTACGATCGCTTTTGCCCGCTTCACGCTCTCGATCGTGAGGCTGATGATCTCTTCGCTGGGTTTCTTGAGCTTGAAATCGCGATGAATTTTCGAGGTGGCCAAAAAGACGTGGATGCGAGCGCGATCCTCCGCCGCCTTTACGGCTGCGCCCGCTGCGTCGATATCCTTCGCGACACAGCGCGCGAGTCCCGTGATGATCGGTCCGCGGATCTCGGTGGCAATTGTATGTACTGCTTCAAAATCGCCGTCGCTGATGACGGGAAAACCTGCTTCGATCACATCAACGTTTAAGCGCTGCAGCTGACGTGCGACCTCCATCTTTTCGCGGAGATTCATGGACGCCCCTGGGCACTGTTCGCCGTCACGCAGGGTAGTGTCGAATATAAATACTTTGTCTGACATGGTTTGCCTGAGGTTAGTGTGGAAATTCGGGTTGCGGTGCAGAAGCGATAAGGTCAAAATCGCTTTCACCGCAAACGACTCTGACCAAACTCAACGAGATTAGGAGGGGAAGGAAAGATCTGGGGCGCCACTCCCGAGCAGGAGGAGCAGTAGGCTAAGAAGCTTTCCGTCAAAGCGCATCAGCACTCATCATAGCAGCGTGGTTGTCGCAGTCAATTGAGATTCTCAACGACCTTGGCATTCGCGGTTTTCGTGGCATTCTTGCCAGTATTCATATGAACCGTCTCTGGTCCTTTCCTGAGCCGATCCAGCTGGAGGGCGCATTGGCGGTTTCCCGATGCTTGGATCTGGCGCCGGGCTTGGCACTGGTTCTTGCCAAGATGGGTTTAGTGGAAGAACAGAGAGCGCGCCAGTTTCTATTTCCCCGGTTACGCGATTTGCGCGACCCACTCGAAATCGGTGGGATGAAGAATGCGGTTGATCGAATCTTCCAGTCGATAGATCGCCAGGAGACCGTCGTTCTCTTTGGGGACTACGACGTGGACGGGGTGACTTCCGTCGCTCTTCTGCAGCGCGCCTTGAAAGCTTTCGGTGCCGATGTCCGAGCTTTCCTGCCCCATCGCCTCGAGGAAGGATATGGCCTGTCTGAAGAAGCGGTTCAGCGATGCCTGGCGCTGCATTCGCCAAAACTCTTGGTTGCCCTCGATTGCGGAACCACTGCGGCTGACCGGATCAGCGAAATTGAGGCAGGTGGAGTCGACATGGTTGTCTTGGATCACCACGAATCGAAAAAGCGTCTTCCGGTTTGCCGTGCCTTTGTAAACCCGAAAACTGGTACGAGCTATCGCTACCTTTGCACAGCGGGCTTGGTCTTCAAGCTTTGTCATGCTCTGTTACGCGCACGCCGGCTTTCGGATTTTGATTTGAAAAAATGCCTCGATTTAGTCGCCCTCGCCACGGTGGCAGATCTAGTTCCGTTGGTGGATGAGAATCGCACCTTCGTCCGACACGGCTTGCGGCAACTCGAGCAAACAGAATGGATCGGACTACGAGCTCTAATGCAGGTGGCCGGCGTAACGCCGCCGATCCGGCCTGCACATGTTAGTTTTCGAATCGGGCCTCGCCTGAATGCCGCCGGACGCGTTGGAGTGGCTCAGGATGCTCTCGAATTATTACTCGCGGACGACGCCGAGAAGGCAGCTCTGCTGGCGCGTAGTTTGGACTGGCAGAACCGCGATCGGCAACTGGTCGAACAGAAAACCCTTGAGGAGGTCTTGCAGCAACTCGCCTGCACCTTCATACCGGATCGAGACGCCGCAATCGTTGTCGGTTCACGTGGGTGGCATCCGGGTGTAGTCGGCATTGTGGCTTCGCGCCTGACGAAACAATTCCATCGCCCGTCGGTGGTAATCGGGTTTGACGATTCGGGTGAAGGCAAAGGGAGCGGCCGCAGCGTTCCTGGGCTATCGATCGTGAAAGCTCTGGAGGAATGTGGTGAATACCTGGTGCAATTTGGCGGGCACGAAATGGCTGCCGGTGTCCGTATCGGCTTCGATCAATTGGCGTCCTTTTCCGAGGCTTTTCGGGCGGCTGCTAGCCGCGTACTGACGCCGAATTTACTCGTGCCTCGGCTCCAGCTTGATGCAGAACTCACCGGGCAGGATCTCAACCCCGAATTTCTCTTTTCTCACGAGATGCTGCAGCCATTCGGGATTGGCAACCCGCAACCGCTTTTCTTCATCCGAAATGTTGCACCCGTTGGTGAACCGCGATTGCTGAACGACAAACACCGTTTGTTCACGCTGCGCCACGGTTCACGCCTGTTAAGTGCAATTCACTTTAACGGGGCAACATTTCCCCTGCCAACACCGCCTTGGGACATAGCGTTTTACGTCGAAACGCACAATTACCAAAATCGCGTACAGATCCAACTCCATGTCGAATCACTGCGAGGCGCGGGAAAATGACAACAATGCCGGGGACTGTGGCAGAGCTTGAAGATGAACGTAAACGGACTCTATCAACCCATTGAACAGCTCGCCTGGTTGACAGAGCCGCAGCGAAAGCTGGCCCTCCGCCTCGGTTTGACGACCTGGAGGCTCTTATTGGAGCATTATCCGAGGCGGTACGAAGATCGGGCCCGTTTTGCCCCGTTTCCGACGGGCAGTTCCGAGCAATCAATTTGTCTTCGTGGAAAAATCAAAAAAATATCTGCTCAATATTTCGGCGGACGGAAAATAGTGGAGGTCACGTTGGAGGATCTCCTCGATACAGTGCTGAGCGGTCGCGTCTTCTGCCGATGGTTCAATCAGCATTATCTGCAGCGGATGTTGGCCGCGGGTCAGGAATTGATCGTTTTTGGTCGACCCAAACAGTACCGAAATCGAATTTACTTGGATCACCCGGAGTTTGAGATCGCTGAGGAGGAGGGAGAAGAAAACATTCACATGGGTCGAATCACGCCGATTTATCCATTGACTGAAGGAGTTCGGCAAAGAGCGTTGCGTGCGATTATGTTTCGAGCGATTCAGGAACTTCAGGTGCTTCAACCGCCTCGGGGAGTCGGCCCGCATTTGATGTCGGAAGAAGAAGCATTGAGTCAAATTCATTTCCCGGAAAGCTGGCATGCTCGGGAGGCGGCAAGAAAGGTTCTCGCGATGTCGGAGTTTGTAGCGATGCAAATCGTGGCCCAACAACGAAAGCGTTCCTTGGAGGCCCTAAAAGGCGAGCGACACGTTGCAAGCGGAGAATTGACTGAACAGTTTCTCGCCGCACTCCCTTACCGGACGACCCTGGCTCAAAAGCGTGCGATCAGGGAAATCCGGAACGATATGGCGAAAACGGTTCCAATGAATCGGCTCTTGCAAGGAGATGTCGGCGCGGGCAAAACCCTGGTAGCTGCGACGGCGATGATTTATGCGGTCGAAGCGGGTTACCAGGCTGCCTTGATGGCGCCCACTCAGGTTCTCGCGGAACAACATTTTGACAGCTTCCGGCGCTGGCTTAATCCGCTCGATCTTCGGATCGCTCTTCGAACCGGGACGCGTCAGGAGGCTTCACATCTAGAGCTTCACGGGGAACCTCAGATCGTCATCGGGACGCATGCCTTGCTTTATGATGCCGGCCAATTGCAGCACCTTGGCCTGGTTGTTATCGATGAACAGCACAAATTTGGTGTTCTGCAGCGCTCCAAATTGTTAGAGCGAAGGCCGGTTCCCGATCTTCTTGTAATGAGTGCAACGCCGATTCCGCGGACCCTGGCGATGACGGTATATGGTGATCTGGAGGTTTCGGTGTTGGATGAGAAACCGGCAAATCGGCGATCCATTATTACACGTGTTCGACCATCTGCAAAAATTCCCGAAGCGACTTCCTTTATTCGGGAACGTGTTGCGGCAGGACGCCAGGTTTACATCGTCTACCCGGTAATCGAGGAGTCGGAGACCTTGAGTGTGAAAGCTGCGACGACGGAGTACCGAAAATGGGAGAAATTGCTTGCTCCGCTTCGGTGCGGCCTTTTACACGGGCGTTTGACTCCGCAGGAAAAAGAGCGCGTGATGGAGGAATTCCGTTCCGCCAGAATCGAAGTATTGATTTCGACAACCGTGATCGAGGTCGGCATCGATGTTCCGAATGCGACGGTGATGTTAATCGAGAGCTCGGAACGATTCGGACTGGCTCAGCTTCATCAATTGAGAGGTCGGATCGGTCGCAGCCAGCACCAGAGCTATTGCATTCTCCTCACGGACCGGGAGGACCCTGAGGCAATTGATAAGCTTGCCATATTGGAGAGGAGCGAGAATGGATTCGAAATCGCCGAAGCAGACCTTCGGATCAGGGGGCCGGGAGATTTGCTAGGCACGGCGCAGAGCGGCCTGCCGCCGTTGCGTCTTGCAAGCTTGATTGAGGATGAAGCGCTGTTGTTTCGGGCGAAAGATGTCGCGCGGACGATCCTGGATCAGGATCCTCTATTGCAGCTTCCTCAACATCAACGTTTTACTCGTTTCGCTATCAAAATTGAGGAAAATGGAACAAATTTAGCTAACTGAGCGTGGCAACAATGAAGAGTTTCCTCAAGTTTCTGGTGTTCGTCTTACTCTTGGCTCTTGCGATTTCACTTATTTACGTCTGGCAAGGTAAGCAACCTGGCCAAGCTCAAGTAAGGGTTGAGAAGTTTACGCCGGCGGACAAATCCACTCTCGATCTGAATTCTGTCGATGTATTGCAACGCTTGGATGAGGAATACACCAAAGTGGCCGACGCCGTGGTGCCCAGTGTGGTCAGTATCACCACAACGAAAACCGTTTCTCGGCGAATACCGATTGATCCTCTGGAACTTTTTTTCGGCAAGCGTTTCTCTGAGGACAATCCCGCTCAGCAGAAAGTGACCTCGCTTGGCTCGGGCGTGATCGTATCCAAAGAGGGACACATTGTAACCAACAACCACGTGCTCAACGGAACCGACGACGTGACCGTGCAGCTAAGTGATGGCCGGCAAGCGAAGGCGAAAGTTATCGGGACAGACGGACAGATCGATCTGGCTGTGTTGAAGATCGATCTGGGGAACCTCACTCCTCTCCCGATCGGCGACTCCGATAAGGTGCGAGTTGGCCAGATCGTGATGGCGATCGGAAACCCGTTCGGCCTCGATGAAAGTGTGAGTCAAGGGATTATCAGTGCCAAAGACAGACGGGCAGTCAATGATAGCCAAGTGGAGTTTTTCCAAACTGACACAGCTATCAACCCGGGAAATTCGGGCGGACCGTTGGTGAATATCCGGGGAGAAGTCATCGGAATCAATACCGCGATTTATTCGGAATCGGGCGGAAATCAGGGGATTGGATTTGCGATTCCGTCAAATGTGGTCCGGTCCGCGGTGAATAGTATCATCTCTAAAGGCAGAGTGATCCGCGGCTATCTTGGAGTCGGGATTCAGCCGGTGACCTCGGATATCGCGGAACAATTCAAGCTCAGCAGCGCTCGAGGGGCCCTGGTGACTGACGTTACTCCCGGTTCTCCTGCTGAGAAAGCAGGCATTATCCGTGGAGACGTCATTCGTAAGGTAAATGGTTACGAAATCAAAGACACGGTAGCTCTTGTCAACCGAATAGCCGAGGCGGATATCGGTGTAAATTTATCCATTGACCTTGTGCGCGATGGCGAGACGAAAACTGTCACTGCGCAGGTGATTGAACAGCCGGCGGATCTTGTCGCGCGTCTGAATCGGAAACAGATGGCGCCCGATCCATCCGGAGGTCCACAGAGCACCCTCTTTGCGGGAATTGAAGTGCGGAATTTGACGCAACGGCTCCGGACCGAGGCGAACATTCCGGCAAACGTAAATGGAGTGATTGTCACCAGCGTTGATCCCGGCTCGGCTGCTGCGCAAGCGCTCAGACCCGGAGATGTCATTGAACAAATCGATCGACAGCCGGTTCCCAATGTCGAGGAATTTCAGAGAGTTGTCGGCCAGTTGGACCCTGACAGGCCTGTAATGGTCGAAATGGCACGCAATCGGCAGCGGTCTTTTGTGACAATCCAACCGAACTGAATTGTTTTGTTCATCCTTAAACTCTATCCAACATTCAACAATGTTATGACTCAAGGTTCTTCCGGCAATGTCATTGCCGCGCTGGTGAGTTTTTTCATTCCTGGTCTGGGCCAACTGATCCAGGGGCGGATACTCGCGGCTCTAGTGCACTTCGTGGTGACCGGGTTCCTCTGGCTGATCTGGCTGGGGTGGCTTGGACATATTTTTTCTTGTGTTGACGCGGCTCGGTGGAAAGCAGGTTAACTTCTGGCTACTCAAGACGCATCATGGAGAAATCAGCATTGGGCCCTGGATCGGGAGGTAACGTTATCGCGGCTGTGGCGAGCTTGGCCATTCCAGGACTTGGGCAACTGGCGCAGGGCCGAGTTCTTTCGGCACTGTTGATGTTAATAGCCTCAGGAATTTTTTGGGTTATGTCTTTTGGGCTGCTCGGGTGGTTAGGTCACATTCTCGCGGCCTTGGACGCCGCGCTCTGGAGAGGTCCTCGGTAAGTCTCCGATGGGTAAACTGCGATACCTGCCGCCCGGAACTGCGCCGGCCACGTTGATCCTCCCTCCAGAGTACCAACACGTGAGGCCCTCAAAATCCCTCTTGGAGTACGATGCGCATTCTTTCCAGGAACATAGGGTCGAGACGATCGATGATCTCTTCCCCTATCTCGAAAGCGAGAAGATCAGCTGGATCAATATCGATGGTCTGGGTGACATCGAGTTCTTTCAACAATTAGCTCTGCACTTTCGAATTCATCCCTTGGCCCTGGAAGATATTCTTAACCTTGGGCAACGCCCAAAAGTCGAAGAGTACGATTGCCAGCTTTTCATCGTACTTCACATGGCTCACGAACGTAAGCAGCAGGAGATGAAGTTTGAGCAGGTTAGCATCGTGCTCACGGAAAAAATCGTCATTACCGTCCAGGAGCGATCGGGCGATGTACTCAATCCTGTGCGGCAACGGCTGCGAGACGGAGTGGGAAATGCGCGGTTCATGAGAGCCGACTACCTCGCCTATGCCCTCATCGACGCGGTGATAGACCAGTATTTCCCGCTTATCGACTCGTTGGGTGAAACACTGGATAATTTTCAACGAAGCCTTCTTGATCAACCGACGCGGGAACGAATCAATGAAATCCACGAATTCAGGAGAAACATTGCAAGAATTCACCGAGATGTAGGCCTGCAGAGGGATGTTCTCGGTCAGTTGATGCGGGATGAAAGCGGTCTTGTTGCGGAACGCACCAAACTGTATTTCCGCGACTGCTACGACAACATAGTCGTAATGTTGGATCATTTGGAATCGTTCCGGGATTCGACACGCAATATGATGGAACTTTACCTTACGAGCACCAGCATTCGGACAAACGAGATGGTGCGAGTTCTTACGATCCTAGCTTCAGTGTTCCTGCCGCTCACGTTTATCGCTGGGATTTACGGGATGAACTTCGATCCAATGCGAGGCCGGCTCAACATGCCTGAGCTCGAATGGCCCTTCGGTTATCTTTTTGCGATCTGCCTGGTGCTCAGTGTGACGATAGGAATACTTGCCTTTTTCAAAC
>JAFAQT010000327.1 GCA_019246215.1 Verrucomicrobiota bacterium | reverse complement strand
GTTCCTGGCAAATTTCTTCCAACCCTCGGTACCATTTACGTGGAGATTTTCCGGAACGTTCCGCTGTTGGTTCAGCTTTTTCTCTGGTATTTTGTGCTACCGGAAATAGTCCCGGGGCTTGGAGCGTGGTTTAAGCAGACTTTAAGTCCGTTCTACCAACAACTGATCGCTGGCGTGTTATGTCTTGGCTTCTTCACGGCCGCCCGCGTCGCCGAGCAGGTGCGTTCTGGCATCAACGCCCTAGGAAGCGGGCAGCGGGGAGCCGGTTTAGCGTTAGGGTTGAATTTGTGCCAGGTCTATCGGCTGATCCTGCTGCCGGTGGCGTATCGAATCATCGTGCCGACTTTGACCTCGGAGTTTTTGAATACGATAAAGAATTCGGCCGTAGCATCCACTATCGGGCTGGCGGAATTGTCTCGGCAGAGCCAGCAGCTGGGTGAGTTCACCGCCCATTGGTATGAGGCCTTCATCGCAGTGACCCTGCTTTACGGCATCATCAATATCACCGTGATGATCGCGTCGCGCTTTGTTGAAGGAGCTGTCCGTTTGCCCGGATATGTGGGAGGGAGAAGCTGAATGTACGAGTTTGATTGGAGCTCAATCCCCGGAGCGCTTCCCTTTTTATGGCAGGGCATGCAGCGGACACTGGAAATCACTGCGGTGGCCATCGTCGTCGGTATTGTGCTTGGCACCCTGATTGCCCTTCTGCGTTTGTCCAGAAACTGGGCCCTTTCCAATCTGGCGGCAATTTATGTCAACGGATTTCGCTCGGTTCCGCTGGTCATGGTGCTCCTCTGGTTTTACCTGCTGGTACCCCAGCTCATCAGCAATTTGGTCGGCCGGCCTGCGATCGATATCCGACTTCTTTCGGCGTTTGTGGCTTTTGCGTTGTTTGAAGCATCGTACTATGCGGAGATCATTCGAGCGGGAATTCAAAGCGTCTCCAGAGGACAGGTTTCGGCAGGGTTGGCTCTTGGGATGACCAGCGGTCAAACGATGCGGCTGGTCGTTCTGCCACAGGCGTTTCGGCGCATGGTTCCTCTACTCCTGACCCAGGCAATCATCCTTTTCCAGGATACATCTTTGGTTTATGTGATCGGATTAGCGGAATTTTTCGGGGTAGCCTACAACACGGGCAATCGCGACGGTACTTTGGTCGAAATGCTTCTCTTCGCCGGAGCGGTTTATCTTATGATCTCTTTTTGCGCCTCGATGCTCGTTCGCGCGCTCCAAGCGAAACTTGCCTCATGATCTCAATAAGAAAAGTCTCCAAATGGTACGGCGAGTTCCATGTGCTTAAGCAGTGCAGCTCGGAAATCGCCGGAGGCGAGGTGGTTGTCGTCTGCGGACCTTCAGGCTCAGGCAAATCCACCTTGATCAAATGCGTCAATGGGCTGGAGGTTTTTCAGGAAGGCGAAATACTTGTAAACGGCGTCTCTTTGTGCGCCCGTAATACCAACCTTTCCAAGCTTCGTTCGCAGGTAGGGATGGTGTTCCAGCATTTTGAATTGTTTCCGCATCTTAAAGTCATTCAGAATCTGACGATCGCTCAGTGCAAGGTGTTGGGTCGGAGGAACGAGGAGGCAACAGAAAAGGCGCTGAAACTCCTGAAGATGGTGGATCTGTCCGCGCACGCTCAAAAATTTCCTTCGCAATTATCAGGAGGACAACAACAGCGGGTGGCGATCGCGCGCGCGTTAGCGATGGATCCGGTTGCGATGCTATTCGACGAACCAACCTCAGCGCTCGATCCTGAGATGATCAAAGAAGTGCTCGATGTAATGGTGATTCTGGCAAAAGAGGGAATGACAATGATGGTAGTCACCCACGAGATGGGATTCGCGAGGGAGGTTGCCAACCGCATCATATTTATGGACCACGGCGAAATTGTTGAAGACAGGCCTAAAACAGATTTCTTCAGGTCTCCGGGGACGGATCGCGCCCAGCAGTTCCTCTCGAAAATTCTCTCTCATAACGTGTGATAAAGGTTCAGCGTTTCATTAGGCTTGGCTGTTTTGTCGCTCATCGGTCCAAGCCGGTATTCTCCCTCTTTGCTTTCATGTGCAGCGAAAATCCGCTGCAGCGCTGCTACCAGCAGGGGGGTTGGTGCACTCGGTGCAAGTTTGTCTTGACCTGAGTACGCAATTCTCTTATGCGAGATGCCGGTGCTATTCCTGGTGACATTTAAGCAAGTTCCGGGAGCGGACGTTTCTCAAGCCGACCGGCTTAGCTCGTTTGCCGCACGCACCCTCTGCCCCTCCCCGACTGTATGTCTACCCCAGTATTCTCCGCGTCAGAATTGACCAAGGATGAGCTTCAAGCCAAACAGCGTCTGGTGATCGTCGCCTCATCCTTGGGGACGGTCTTTGAATGGTACGATTTCTATATCTATGGCAGTTTGGCCGTCTTTTTTGCCGGACTGTTTTTTCCGCCCGGAAATCCAGTCACAGCACTCCTGACCAGTCTCCTGACATTCGGGGTCGGATTCGTTGTTCGACCTTTCGGAGCGCTCTTCTTCGGACGAATCGGAGATTTGGTCGGCCGAAAATATACCTTTTTAATCACCATCACCGTAATGGGTCTTTCGACGGCGCTGATCGGAGTGCTGCCCACGTTTTCAACGATTGGCTGGGTCGCGCCGATAATCCTCTTTTTGCTGCGTGTCACGCAAGGCCTGGCGCTTGGCGGCGAATACGGAGGCGCGGCGACGTATGTCGCTGAGCATGCCACTCAGGGTAAACGCGGCCTCTATACAAGCTGGATTCAAACGACAGCGACCCTGGGTCTATTCCTCTCGCTGGCCGTCATTGTTATTTGTCGACACTCGTTGTCGGCTGACGATTTCAAGTCCTGGGGCTGGCGAATTCCGTTCCTGCTCTCTGTGGTCCTGCTCGGGATCTCCATTTACATCCGGCTAAAACTCCAGGAATCGCCACTGTTCATGGAAATGAAGGCGGAGGGCAAGGGGTCGCGTGCCCCATTGCGGGACAGTTTCCTAAAACTTCCGAACGCAAAGTATGTCTGGCTTGCCCTGTTCGGCGCGACTGCCGGTCAAGGTGTGGTCTGGTATACCGGGCAGTTCCATGCCTTATTCTTCCTCCAGAATGCACTCAGTCTCAAAGATTACACAACGGCGTACGAGTTGATTGGGATTTCACTGTTGATCGGCACCCCATTTTTTATCTTTTTCGGTTGGCTTTCGGACCGGATCGGGCGCAAAGGCATCATCATGGCGGGATGCTTATTGGCTGCCCTCACCTATTTCCCGCTTTTCCATCAGCTTACCAAATGCGTAAACCCAGCTCTCAATGAAGCATTGAAGAAAGCGCCGATTGTGGTGTCGGGCGCAGACGGTCCCGATCTGGACAAGGTCAAGGCCGATCTCAACTCGCGCGGCTATTCTTTTGCGGTTAAGCCGCCCCAAGGAGGTAGCGGCCTCACAGTGTCAATCGGTTCCACCCAGCTGCAAGGCTACGACGCGAAGGCTCTCGGAACCGCTTTAGCGGCTGCAGGGTATCCAAAGACGGCAGACCCGGCAAAAATCAATTTCCCGGGCACGATTCTTACTCTCTTCATCCTGGTCCTCTACGTCACAATGGTTTACGGACCGATCGCCGCCTTCCTGGTTGAGCTGTTCCCGACAGAAATTCGCTACACGTCGATGTCTTTCCCGTACCACATCGGCAACGGCATTTTTGGAGGCCTCCTCCCATTTATCGCAGTGGCAGTGAGCGTCGCGACCGGGAATATCTATGCGGGTCTCTGGTATCCGATTATTGTCGCTCTGGTGACTTTTGTTATCGGTATGCTCTTTGTGCCAGAGACCAAGAACCGGGATCTCCGAGCTTGACCGGAATCGCGGAGGAGACAGAAGTCAGGAGTGAGCGTGCTGAACGGAGGGCCCGAATTCGTGTGCGCGCAATTTCTTCCACTCTCCTGAAAATTTCCGGAATCTGAGATCGAATAAACCCGCCTTCACTATCCGCCTTCACAAGAGGCTTTCCCTTCTGGACTCCTGCAATTCCCGAATTCTGTCTCCTCGTTTCCGAAAAACTTCGGGTGGCGAATTCAGCAGAATTACTTTATGGGTTCCATTCGTATGAAGATTTTGGCCTACTCGAAATGGGATGCGTTGCCAGCCCTATGCGGAGTTTTGCATTTTGGGTATGTGTTGACCTTTTTCGCGCTCTTTCGGGTGGCTCCCTGGTGGGTGTTGGTTTGTATGGGAATCGTTTATTCGATCAGCGTCTCGTGGAACATCAACGGGATATCGCACAACTTCATCCACAACCCATATTTCAGTTGGCGTCTGTTGAATCGCTTATTCGCCGTGCTGGAGTCGGTCACGCTTGGATTTTCTCAAACGTTCTACAAATATGTGCATCATCGGCATCACATGGGGAACAGCGACAAGCCCGATGAATCAGGGGAGACGGTGGATTGGTTATCGATCTATCGGCATGGCCACGATGGGGAGGCAGAGAACGTCTGGAGCTACATCTTTCTGAGCTATCTGCGGGACGATCCCAAGGCAATTTTTGCGGAAATCAAACGAAAGAGCCGTGCGGATGCGTATTGGGGCGTCTTCGAGATCGCCGCGTTCATTTGTTTCTTTGTGCTTATGGGGGTTCTGAATTGGAGATTTATCCTGTTGTTTTTGCCGTTCTATTACCTCGGGCACTGTTTATCATACCTCAATGGTTACTTCCTGCACTACGGCGGGAACCCGGACAAACCGATCGCCTGGGGCGTGAGTTCGTACGAAAAGATTTACAACGCGCTTTGGTTCAACAACGGGTACCACGCGGAACACCATTTCCGTCCGAAGCTGCACTGGACGAAAATGGAGCAACTGCATGAACAGATTGCAGAACAGCAGCGACGGGAAGGGACCCGCGTCATTAAGCCTCCACACGCTCTTGCGTTCCTTGATCCCTCGCTTCCAGACAAGAGCAGACCACTACAGGCGCAAGAGGTGCAGAGATCCTGAAGGAGAATCGGACGGAAAACGAGGAGGGAAACAGGGTGTCTACTTTATTTCAAGGTTTGTGACCGACGCAGGCTGAAGCCAATACTGTTCCCTTTGCGACTAAATGGTGCCGGTCAGGTGCTCCTTGGCCACGCCAACCTGAGCCGGGCGTGTCTTAAGGTCGAATATCAACAGTATCCAGGCTTAAGGAGGGTACAGGGCCAGATAGTCTCACGCCGCGCGCCGGGCGCGACCTCAAAGTAAGCGCCGATATGGGCCACTTTGTGTGCATTCTAAAAAACGGCGACTAACGTGATCCCGAATGCGATAAGGAAAGAAGCAAACCATGCCTGAACGGTGATCTTTTCGTTCAGGAAAAGTGC
>JAFAQT010000321.1 GCA_019246215.1 Verrucomicrobiota bacterium | reverse complement strand
ATGAAACGGAGGCCAGAGCACAGGGTGCACCGCGTTGATCAGCACGTAATCTACGCCCCAGGAGTCCACGCTCAGGCTGCTAATCGAGAGCTTGTGTTGCGCCACAGCGGCCAGCCCAGTTTTCAGTTCCTCAAAGATCCGTAAAACATCCCATCGCATCGTGCCAAGCACCCGGACTGCAGCGCTTGGGAAACGATGCAATTCCTCAAGTTTCAACCGACCATCCTCCAGTCTGCCCAGCATCACCCGGCCGCTTTCTGCGCCGAGATCACAAGCGATATAGTGCTTCGGATTCATTATAGATTCACAAATGAGACACCTGAAAGCGCGCCCAACAGCTTCAATAATCGTGTCATCGAGTTTCGAGCAATTAGCCGACGTCCTAAAACCCTGGTCAGAAAAAAAGATGTTGCATCATTTATCCAGGTGGAACATTTCACTCAACTCAATCACGCGCGGGGAATTGTCTGGATTGACCTCCATCAGGTCAGCCATGTGATTCCACCAACGCCGGCAGACCGGGGTCTGCGCGATGGCGTTCCAACGCGCCTCATCCTCGATCTCAGCGTACGCAAATAATTCCATCGTTCCCTCATGCAAAAAGATGGAATAGTTCCGGACGCCGTAAGCACGAAAGGTCTGTTCCAATTCTCCCCAGATCGGGTTATGACGCCTGCGATATTCCTTTTCGGCGCCCCCCTTCAAATGCATAACAAAACCTTTGCGGATCATAACGTCTTAGCACACCTGCGTGATTTCCATCCGGAGCAACGCAGCCAACTTTTTTAATTTTCCGGCAATGTGCCCAAGCCCAATCGCGCAATGGTGTGCCGGACCGTGTGCATTCCAATCGTTAACGAATCGGCGCGCACCGATGGGAAAGCGGTAACGGCTGTTCGTGTTGCCGATTTGGAGTATCGGCCCTGCCACCGATTCCCCTTCGGCGGCAAGCAGTTTCAATTGACCGTCGCAGCTCTCCACGACTGAGAGCAATGTCACTGGACCATGCCTAACTGACATCTCGACCGATAAGCCTCTCCCGATCTTCCCGTGATACACCTGGAGTGGACGAACTTTTGTCTTACCTTCAGCGATGGCAATATGGCCGGGGCCATCGTGCCCCATCAGAAGCACGTCGTCGCGGTAATCCATGGCGTAATACTCCGTAAAAGATCCGCCCACGCCGAAGCTGTCCATGATTTTCATCGCCTGAACGTTCTTAATCTCCATTTCGCCTGCCGACGGAATCCCGCGAGCCGTGAGAAGCGAATTTCCAAGAATAATTGAGCTGATGGTCTCCTCGTTCTCTGCGTTGCCCGTGCCCAGGTAATAATAAGCCAGCGACCCGAGTCGATACTTCTCTACCATTCGATCAAGCGCGACTGAGGTGCGGGCAGCCCTTTCAAGTTCTGTCTCCGCACAATCCGCCTGCACGTCGAAGGTCTCCCGAAATAACTCCACACGCCCGGCAATTTCCGCGGAAGACACCCTGCGCCGGAGTCCCGCGAGTTCATCGATTTCCAGAACTTCCATATGCCCACCGAAACACGCGCACTGCTTCGTCAGATCGGAGTAGATGTCGAGCATTCCGCCGTAGTAGTGTCCCATCAGACCCAGTCGATTGTGCTCCATCACGCTTGCCACCTGCGCGGCCTCAATCCACTGATCCACTTCACGCCAGCATTCGGGATCCTCGTCCAGGATTCCGGTCACTTGATAAAAAGCGATTCCCGTTCGACCGAATACATTGGCGATCTCCGGCACTGGACAAGCCGCACAATAAGCTAGCCACTCGCCCGTCATTGCCGTTCGATCTTTCATCTGATTAAGGCGATCGTAGTCAATCGCCGCGGCAGGCTGAAGGTTCAAGATGATCACTGGCACTTTCGCCCGACGCACCACAGGCAAAACCGTCGAGGAAAGCGCATAGGTGGTGACATGCAGAAATATCAAATCAACGTCAGCCTGCCGAAATTGGTGTCCCGCCTTTTCCGCTTTTTCGGACGTGTCAACAAGGCCGAGGTTTACAACTTCAACATTGGTGCGCCGAAGTTTTTCGGCAACGCGATCGACGTAACCTAGCAGGCGCTGCTGCAGCCCAGCAAACTGCGGCCAATAGGCGTCCAGCCCGATTCCAAACAGACCCACGCGGAGAGATTTCAAAGCAATTCAGAAATTGAATTGGTCGATATTTTCAGCGGTAAACACCGTTGGCGGTCCAAGAATCACGACACCGTCCTTCCCGATCGTACGGCTGCCGAGTTTGCCGGCAGTGAACGTTTCACCCTCTTTCCCCTCGATATTGCCTGACGCGAGTTGTGCCGCGGCGTAAGCCGCCAGGTAACCAAGGTCGGCGGGACTCCAAAGCGCGAATTCTTTCACGGTACCGTCCTTGACAAATTCGCGCATCTGATTGGGCGTGCCCAAGCCCACAAGCGCGACCTTTCCTTTCAAAGGACTGGTCGAAAGATAGCGTGCGGCAGCCGCAACCCCCACGGTGGTCGGACTGATAATACCCTTCAGATTTGGATAGGCCTGCAGTAAGCCCTGCGTCTCAGTGAAGGACTTCTGATCTTCGTCATTGCCATAAGCAATCTTGACCAGCTTCATTCCCTTGTACTCGGGCTTTTGCAGCTCCTCCTGCATAAACTTAATCCAGGTATTCTGGTTCGTGGCATTAGGTGTAGCCGAAAGAATTGCAATTTCGCCTTGGTTATTAATTTCTTTCGCTAACATCTGTACCTGACCTCGGCCAATTCCTTCGCTGGTTGCCTGATTGACAAATATGCTCCGGCCCTCGGGAGCGGTGTCGGAGTCCATCGTCACCACCTTGATCTTCTGATCCATCGCTCGTTTGAGATACGGGATCAAGGCATTCGGATCGTTCGCCGCGAGTACAATCGCACTTTCTCGCTGGGTAATCAGCGTGTTGATGTACGAAACTTGTGATGAAGCAGAGGGGTCGGACGGTCCGACTACTTTACCCTCAACCCCCATCTCCTTGCAGGCGACCATTGAGCCGCCGGTCTCAATCACATTGTACGGATTATTGATATTCTTCGGAACGAACGCGATTTTCAGGCCCTTTTTTATTTCCTTCTCCTCGCCGTGACTGGTTGTTCCCAAGATCGTTAGTGAAAGGATAAGCGCCGCGATTTTAATGGTAATGGACTGATTCATAGGATTATTCATTGGAGGCTTAACAGCATTTGTTCTTACACTGAAAGAAACGTTAGTATTCATGGTGGCGATTACCTAGCACTCAGACGGGCGCCGCGATCTCACGTTGCCTTCGCATAAACCTCCATCGCTCGCGGGTGGAGGCTATCAGGTTCGGCAAAAGCACACTCAGGATGAGCAAGGATCCAGTCACGATCCTCAGAATCTCGTTCGATACATCGGCCAACGTCAGCACATTGTTAATGATACCTATGAGCAACAGGGACAAAACGACTCCGGTGATGGTGCCTTTGCCACCTTGCACCATCACGCCACCGAGGAAAACCGCCGCAATCGCACTCAGCTCGAACCCGGTACCGTTATCTGCTCGCGAACTGGAGAATCGAAAAGTGTAAATGATACCTGCCAACGCACTGATCGTCCCGGAGCAAATAAACAGCAGCATCTTCAGTCGGTGAATGTTCACTCCAGAGAAGAATGCAGCCGTTTGGTTGCCACCGACAGAATAGAGGCTGCGCCCGATTGTGGTGTGATGAAGCACGACCCAAAAGACAATGGCCAGGAAGATGAAGATCGCAAACGGTGCCGGAACAAACGTGTGGGCGATAACCCCGAGACCAAATGCAGCGTACTCTGGCGGGAAATCGGCGACCGCGGTGTCGCCCAGCAGAATGAAGGCAAATCCGCGGAAAAGCGCGAGCGTCCCAATGGTGACCGCCAGTGAAGGCAAGCGAAATCGCACGATAAGAAAACCGTTGAGTGCCCCGCAGAGCGCGCCCGCAAAAAGGCAAATCACGATCGCGGCCGGCATTGGACATTTGAACTCCCAGAGCAGCCCAAGCAGACAACTTGAGAGGCCAAGAATTGAGGCAACAGACAAGTCAATCTCGTTGGTGATGACAATCAGGCTCAGGGGCAACGCCATCAATGCTATCTCGACGAAATTGGCCAGCAAATTCGCCCAGTTCTCGGCAGTCAGAAAATCCTTGTTGATAAAGCCACCGCCCGAGATGGCAATGAGAAGCAGCGCTCCCAGGATCGCCTCCCAACTGAGTCGCCTGGCAAGACGGCGTGTACTCGATTCATTCTCACTCATACGTGACTCCATTTAACGCGGGAACGCAAAGCGTGCCGGTGAGCGAGGTACGCATCCATCGCGATAGCTAGCAATAGCATCGCGCCCTGGAAAGCCTGCTGCCAGAAGGACGGCACCCGGAGGAAAACCAGGGTGCTGCTGAAAACGCTGAGTAGAAGCGCTCCCAGGACCGCGCCCACCACTGTCCCTACTCCCCCGGTAATGGCCACTCCTCCGACCACCGTGGAAGTGATGACACTCAGTTCGATGCCCTCGCCTGCCGTCGCATCGACGGTTCCAAATCGGGCTAGCCAAAGCGCACCGGCTAGACCGGCAATCACTCCGGAAATCAGAAAGCCGGTCGCTACCCGGCGATTAACATTGATTCCGGCAAGAACCGCTGCCCCAGGGTTACTCCCAATCGCATAAAATTCACGTCCCGTTCGATATTGACGTAAGCCAATCGAAAAAAGGGCTAACAAAATCAGCACGATCCAAGTCAGCAGCGGAATACCCAAGCAAGTGGAAGTGCCAACCGCCAGAAAGGAACCAGGAACATTTACCGCGTTCACCTGTCTACCGTGCACCCATGCATAGTCAGCTCCCCGAAAAATGTAGAGTGTACCCAGGGTAGTGATCAACGCGGGAATCTTTCCCCAGGCGATTAAGGCGGCATTCACCGCACCCAGAGCGAGACCCGCTCCAACGGCAATCAGAACAACAACCAGGTTCGGTATTCCGGGATGATTGACGAAAAGCGTTCCGGAAAGAAAGGCAGTAATTCCGACTATGGAGCTGATCGAAAGATCGATTTGGCGCATCAGGATGATGACCGTCTGGCCGAGCACCAGCAGAGCAATAATTGAGACGTTCAGCATCAGGTCCTTCAAACTCTGCGGACTTAAGAAGCGTGGATTGAGAATATTTGTTGTTGCGGTTAGTGCCAGGATCAGAAGGACTAAGCTCGCCTCGCGGCTCCGTACGAGGGTCCCCACCCAGAGGTTGTTGTTTGCAACAATACTTTTGCCTTGGTCCGTCATTTTTGCTTCCCGGGAGCAGCGTTTGCCTTATCGCCTGCCTTTGACTCTGTCTGGCCGGTGGCCGCGAACATAATCGTCTCTTCTGTGGCGTCCGAACGAGCCAACTCGGCCGTAAGCTTCCCTTCGTGCATCACCAGAATGCGATCCGCCATTCCTATTACTTCCGGCAGATCGCTAGAGATCATCATGACCGCCATTCCCTCCTTTGCCAATTGACTCAGCGTCCGATGGACTTCTGATTTGGCGCCTACATCGACACCGCGCGTGGGTTCATCCACGATTAACAGCTTTGGCCGGGTAGCGAGCCATTTCGCCAGCACAACTTTCTGCTGATTTCCGCCGGACAGTACATTGACCGGCTCTTCGATGTGCCCCTTGAGCTGCATACGTTTCGTCCATCGCGAAGCGATTTCCCATTCTTTGCGCCGGGAAACCAGGCCAAAGCGTTGCACCCGACGCAGGACTGTTAAGGTAGCGTTCCGCATGGTCGTCATTTCCATCACCAACCCTTGTTGCTGACGGTCTTCCGGCACCAAGCCGATTCCCGCCTTCATTGCCATCTCGGGCGTATGATTTGCCAGCACCATTTCGCCAATCCTTACTTCTCCGCTGTCGAGAGGATCTATTCCGAAAATGGCACGCGCCACCTCGGTGCGGCCCGCCCCCACTAGTCCAGCCAGGGCGACAATCTCCCCTTGCCGCACTTCGAAGCTGATATCTTTGAATACCCCGGCCCGCCGAAGCTCGCGAACACGCAGGACCACCTTGCCAATTTCCGCGCTCCCCTTCGGATAAAGCGCATCCAACGATCGGCCGACCATCTTGCGAATGACTTCCTCGGTCGTCCACTCCGTTGCAGCTCCGGAGCCAACGACACGCCCGTCTCGCATCACGGTAATTCGCTGAGAGATCGCGAAAACCTCTTCAAGCCGATGCGAGACAAACAAGAGGGCAACCCCTTGACTGCGAAGACGCTCCACCACCTGAAAGAGACGCTTCACCTCCTCTAGCGACAGGGCCGCAGTGGGTTCGTCCATAATCAGGACTTTAGCCTCAAAGGTCAAAGCCTTGATAATCTCCACGATTTGCTGGTCGGCAATGCTCAGCCCCAACACCGGATCCTCCGGGCGCAGCGAGACGCCCAACTGATTCAAATGCTTGGCGACAGACCGATTCATTTCCGCATAGTCGATCCATCCGTACGCTGTTTTCGGTTGACGGTGCATGAACACATTTTCCGCGATGGAAAGATCGCGAAAGAGGGCCGGCTCCTGATAGATCACGGAAACGCCGACTTGTTGGGCTTGGGAAGTCGAACGGAACAGCACTTCTCGACCGTTGACTCTGAACGAACCTTTATCGGGCAGGTGCAACCCTGCCATTATCTTTACCAGGGTACTCTTCCCCGCACCATTCTCGCCCATCAACGAGTGCACTTCACCCGGAAACAGGGAGAGGCTGACACCCTCAAGCACTCGGGTGCTTCCGAAGGATTTGTGGATGTCCACCAATTCAATGGCAGGCGTGGTCATGTATGACTTTGGAGTAAGGCGTACCGGCGAAAAAGTTGAGCGCGCATCGCCAATTCAGAATCATGGATCGCCAAAGATCAATCGAGAGTAAATTCAAAGGCATGGAATATCGGGGGACCTCGGCAATAGCTCTGCGGATACTGCGCCTTGATCAAACGATGGTCGCGGAATTACTTATGTCTAGACAAAAATTTGAAAGGCCGTGTAGAGATGTTAGTCCTCCCTGGCAACAATTGCCGGCTCTCAAAAGCTAATCCCCCGAACCCCTATGACTGATTCACAGATCCAAACCATCCACCAGGCGCTCGATTGCTTCCAGATCGAGACTCCAAGTTGGGGCTTTGCCGATACCGGCACCCGATTCGGTAAATTCCTTCAGGACGCCGCTGCGATCGATATCAGTGATAAGTTAGCCGACGCCGGTCAGGTCCACGCTTTCACCGGCTTCTGTCCGACCGTGGCCCTGCATGTCTTGTGGGACTTCAAACCTGGCCAGCCGGGTTCCGAAATCGTGCAACTTGCCCAGAAGTTTGGTCTCCGCGTGGGCGCTATCAATCCGAACCTCTTTCAGGACCAGATCTACAAGTACGGCTCACTTTGCAATCGCGACTCCGAAATCCGTGCCAGGGCAGGAAACCATCTTCTCGAAAGTGCGCAACTGGCCAAACAAACCGGGAGCCGGCTTGTTTCAATCTGGCTTGGAGACGGCTCGAATTACCCGGGGCAGACCAATATTCGGTGGCGCAAGCGCGTCCTGGCCGAAACCTTGCGGCCTCTGCACGAGGCGTTGAATTCCGACCAGCAAATTCTTCTGGAGTATAAACCATTCGAACCGACGTTTTACCATACCGACATCGCAGATTGGGGCATGTCTTACCTTCTGGCCAAGGAAGTCGGCCCTAAGACCAAAGTCTTAGTGGATACCGGTCACCATTATTTGTCGCAAAATATCGAACAGATCGTTGCCTGGCTGTTGGATACGGAAATGCTGGGGGGCTTCCACTTCAACGACCGGCGTTATGCGGATGACGATCTCACATTTGGATCAATCGATCCTTACCAGGCATTCCGGATTTTTCACGAGATCCATTTTTACGGCTGGGAAACGGGTCGCTTACCCGAGATCCCGTATATGATTGATCAATCGCATATCGATAAGCCTAAAATCGAAGCAATGCTCCAGACCGCGGTTACGGCACAGGAGCTTTACGCAAAGGCGGCCGCAGTCGACCATGTAAGACTGGCGCACCACCAGGAGCGCAACCAACAGATTGACGCGGAGGAATGCTTGCGGCGAGCTTTTTTCGCTGATATTCAGCCAGTCGTTCTCGAGTGGCGCAAGCAGCGGAATTTACCGCTTGATCCTTTGGGCGCATTTCGCGAAAGCGGATACGAAAGCCGAGCGGCTAAGGAGCGCAAAGCCCGTCGTGCGGAGTTGGGCATCACGGCCTCCGGCTCCTACGCCTGATCTTACGATTTCAACCGTGAGATCAGCATCACCCGGAAAAGATCAGTCTGCTTGGGTGATCAATCACGGCGAATCATGTTTCTCACGGCCGCTTCCCAAGCGGCTCTCCAATCGCGAAAATATCACAAGCACCTTGGCTGGTGATATTTTCCCGGTTACGGCCTTGAGTTCGCATGAAAACGATGGAGAGGTTAAACTATGCAGGTGGAGTTGAACTACGGCCGCAGCAAGCTGAGGGTTGAACTGCCGGACAGCCTGCGAATCACGGTTTTGCGCAAACCGCCAATGCCGGTGGTGCCAAACCCGGCGGCCGCCGTGCAAAAAGCGCTCCAGGAACCGGTTGGTACAAAATCACTCGCCCAATGGGCGCGTGCAGCTCGAAGCGCAGCTATCGCGGTCTGCGACATCACGCGCCCGGTGCCAAACAATTTGTTCCTCCGTCCGTTGATCGAAATTTTGCTTCAGGCTGGGATTCCGGCCAGGGCCATTCGAGTGCTGGTGGCAACCGGCTTACATCGCCCCAACCTTGGCGCTGAGTTGGACGAATTGATCGGGGACCCGTGGGTTTTGCAGACAGTGGCAGTGGAGAACCATTACGCCACCAGGGATGAAGATCACGTTCTGCTCGGAATTACCGCAACCCGCGGGACAGTTGTCCGGCTCGACAGGCGTTTCGCGGAGGCTGATCTTAAGATCGCTACGGGTCTGGTTGAACCACATTTCATGGCAGGCTACTCTGGCGGACGCAAGGTCATCGCTCCAGGGCTTGCGCACGCCGAGACGATTACGACCCTTCATAGCGCTCGCTTGATGGCCGATCCCAACTCAGTCAATTGCAATTTCAAAGGCAACCCGCTCCACGAAGAGCAACTGGAGATTGTACGCATGCTTGGGGGCGCGCTGGCCCTCAACACGGTCGTTGACGGGGATCGCCGACTTTCATTTGTTAACTTCGGCGAGATCGTTGCCAGCCACGCGGAGGCCGTTGCTTTCGTACGCAATTATGCCGAGGTTCCAGTCAAGCATCGATTCAGGACGGTCGTGACCAGCGCGGCAGGGTACCCATTGGACCGCACGTACTATCAAACCGTGAAGGGGATGGTAGGCCCGATTAACATTCTGGAGCCCGGCGGCCGTCTTATAGTTGCCTCCGAGTGTTCGGAGGGCCTTGGGTCCGCGGAATTCGTCGAAGCCCAACGCCGCCTGATTCAGCTCGGGGCCGACGAATTTGCCCGCCGCATTCTGCTCAAATCGCATGCCGATATTGATGAGTGGCAAACCCAGATGCAACTCAAGTCCATGGCCGTCGGTACACTCCAATTGTACAGCACTGGACTGAGCCCCGCACAGCATGCCTTCACCGGCATTGGCTCCGTCGAGTCGGTCCGCTCTGCGGTGCTCGAAAGCATTGTAGCAAGCGGCGATTCCGCCGTAGCCGTCATCCCTGAAGGTCCGTACGTTGTGCCTTTTTTTTGCAGATCCTGACAGATGTGAGTGTCAGTGAGAGATCGGAAGGCGTCGCGAACCAGTAACCATCACCAATCGGCGTCGGTGATGCGAGCAGCTTTCGCCTACATTGCGGCAGCGCGTCGTGCTCTCACTGACACTGATACTGCCCCCCGGCGCGCGCGATTGAAGCGTTCAAGGGTCTTCAGGCGCTCCGCGGCATGATCAACGATTGGCATCGGATAATCTTTGGCCAGACGAGCCGTTGGCGATTGCGTGAATCGTATCGGATCCACCTCCCTCAGCTCTGGTACCCACGTCTTGATATAGAGACCGGCCGGATCATACCTTTTGGTTTGGCTCCAGGGATTCTGAATTCGAAAATAGGGTGCTGCATCGGCCCCGGTTCCCGCACTCCACTGCCAACCCCCGTTGTTCAAAGCCATGTCGCCATCGACAAGTTTCTGCATAAAATATCGTTCCCCTTTTCTCCAGTGCAGGTGGAGATCTTTCGTCAGGAACATAGCCACTATCATCCTGACCCGATTGGGCATGAAACCAGTCGCATTCAGCTCACGCATGCCAGCGTCAACAATCGGGAACCCGGTGACACCATCGCACCAACGTTTCAAAGCCGAATCATTCTCGTCCCATTGCAGGGCGAAAAACTGGTCACTAAAATCGTCGTCCAGAACACCGGGAAAATGGGCAAGGATCTGCATGTAGAATTCCCGCCAAACCAGTTCGTTCACGTAAGAATCGATACTTCGGCGAATCGTTCCGGAGGTTTCCTTACTGGCTTCTACGCAACCGAAGTAGACCTGACGCGGCGAAAGTGTACCGAATCGCAGATCCTGAGAGAGCCGTGAAGTAACCCTCTCCCCCGGGAAATTCCGCTTCTCCCTGTAAGCGCCAATTGCCCCATTTAGAAAATCGGTCAAGCGTTTCCGGGCCGCCTTTTCGCCAGACTCAATGATTTTCGATTCGGAGGTCAATCCCCAATAATCTAACGTCGGCACAGGTAGGCTGAAAAGCGGCGGAAGTGTTTGCAGGGTGCGAATCTTCGGTAAAATTGAGGGCTTCTCCTGTTGATGCCATGTCCTCGCATAGGGAGTAAAGACGCGGAATGGATGGCCCTCTCGGGTTAGTACCTCATTCGGATCAAAAATCGTAGTATCCTTATAACTAAACGTCTGAATATTAAGTTTTTCGGAGACCTGTTCGAGCTGCTGCTGGACCTCAATACTGTAGGGATCGGTCCCGCGATTGAAATAGATCCTGTCCGCATGTGTTTCGTGAATTAGTTTCTCTAATTCCTGGACCGGATCACCTGCGCGCAGAATGAGGCGACCGCCGATGGCTTCCAGGTTCCTGGAGAGAGACTCCAGACATCCGCATAGGAACTCCTGCCGGTTGGGACCTGTCCACGAGTGCCGTTTTTTCCACGTGGAAAGTATGTAGACGGGGATGATTTCATCCGATTCGTTGCACGCGTGCCAAAGTGCAGTGTTGTCGGTAATCCGCAGGTCGCGCCGAAACCAGTGAATGACTCGTCTCATACTAGTGTAACGTCTCGCATATAATGATGAGATCGTTGCATTCAAAATGGACCGCCGGCAAGGCGGTCCGAGCCGGACTGGCGATAGAAGGGTGCATATCTAAATCGATACGTAACCGACGAGCAACGCAGCCGCCGGCACATTTTCAACGCAATCCTCTGGGCCGTGTCCAGTTGGCTGTGTTTCCGCGTTGCTCGCTTGGCCCGTATCAATTCAGATATGGGCACTTCGCTCGCGTCTTGAAAAACAGCCAACTGACCTGCGGCGATGTCACCATTATATGCGAGGCGGTACACTAGTCGACTTACCCGCTTTAAAATTCATCCGGGAGAGCCCAGCTTGAAGTTTGTGCTGTCCAGCTTTGTTAAGCGATACTTCTTATTGAGCCCTTTTCATCGGGACAAAACGCACAGGCAA
>JAFAQT010000295.1 GCA_019246215.1 Verrucomicrobiota bacterium | reverse complement strand
AGGCAACTCATGGCCTCGACGGAAAAGATCCCTTGCGGAAATACCATCACCGACTGATAGGGGAGACCGGTATCTTGCTGGTGCGCGTCCATCCGGCGCCGGGTAGTAAATAGTATCCCGGCCAACCTTTCCGGGTCGTGATAGCGGAATTCCCCACTGGTATGATTGCAGCCATGGACACACACACCGAGGTGCGGCTGGCGATTGGCCACGAGACTTACCGCGCGCGGGTCAGAGCGCCGGTAATTCCACGGGATCATTGCGATAGTGCAGGCGCATCCCGTCCGGTCCACCAGGGCCGCCAGTTTCCGTAAATCGAGATGTCCGTACCTCGGCCACAGCGGCGGGTCATCAATGACAATGTTCGCGTAGCGTACTTCGGGCGTCCAGCATGATCCCCGAAAGAGATAGCGAAGCGCTATTAGGATCGGAACCACCTTAGAGAAGCACGCTCGAAAATCGACGTTAGTTGAGGCGGGCTCTTGGAGGTCCAGAATCTCGGGGCTGGAAGAAATGAACGTCTCGCGGGATCGCTGACCGACATAAGTCAACAGGCTTGCTTCGCCAATGCTGACGACGCTGTCCACGATTCCACTACGCAATTCCAATTCGATACCGCAGTCCGCGGCCCTTTCGATGGGGCGAAAGCTCAGGCCAGATAAAGCGCCGCACATGTCTGGATGTTTATCGCTGACACGATAGCGCAAATTTTCGGATGAGAGCTTTGGCGCTGCAATCTTAGCATCATTCAAAAAAGCTTCGAGCGCACGCAGCGACGCGGGGCTGCGATCGAAACTGTGGAACAAAATCCCTGTGAATGTTCTGCCTAACATTGACGCCGGAATCTGGCGTTTGTCCAACTCTGACTTTAAATCCCTTTGTCCCTCCCCGCACACAATCAGGCAGGCTTGAATTTCCCTTTCGGCAAGCATTTCGAAGCTGTGCCTGCTGACCAGAGCCTCTGCCGTGAGAGCCTCCCACTCAATGCCCAAGAGGGTAAGAAAACAAGCCACTCTTTGATCGGCTCCGGATGCCGTCCTGATGACTACCGCGCGTCGCAAGGTAACTTCCATGTCGGGATTGGAGACTCAATTGCGGCAATCCGAGTGCGAAGTCGAGCCTTTTTTCGCAAAGCTGAGACGCGATTTTAGGGTGGTTTGCTCTTGAACGCGTACGGTATCGGCCGAAAAATGGCTTGTCCACCTGCAAGCAGCTGCGCTTCACGTCGCGAAAGGAGCGGCTTTTCGGAAGCGCGTATCGGCACTCACAGGGAGTGCGACTGAATCGAAGGCTTTCGGGCGATAATCAGTGACCTCATTGCAAAACGAGAGAATAGGGACTGGAGAAGCGGCGAGAGCGTTCTCAGGCTCGCTAACATCGCAGGCCCGGCGGAATGGGGAACCCAGCAGAAGTTCTTTTTCATTTCGATCTCGAATCCAGCGTCGGCGAAGACGGTGGCGTACTGCTCCAGGCTCGGCAAAGAGCGCTGATCTTTAGGCTTGGTCAATCGGTCTCGCAGCTTGCTTCGAAAAAAAGGAAATGAGCGATTCATGTCAATCATAACGGAATATCCGCCGGGCTGCAGCAGGGAGAAGATGTCGCCGGCGGACTCAGCTTGTTTACCCAACCTGAAACAATAGCGAAAGGTATTCACGCCCAGTATAAGATGAAAGGAGTTCTGCAATTCCGCGAGTGCTTGTCCGAGCTCTCTGGGAAGGTCACGGCTCAGGTTTTCATTGGACACCGTGTGAAAGGACACTTTGTCGCTCATCGTGTTCGGGAGAAAGGACGATGCTTCCTTCTTTGCCGCTTCCACCATCTTTTGCGAAAAGTCTGTTCCACAGGCAAAATCGAGCTTGAGCCGGCGATCTAACAGGCGTTTGGCTATCCAGATAAGATTCATGCCGCCGCCGCAGCCGTACTCCAGGATGCGAAACGCGATTTGATCCCCGCTTCGGGCAATGAGTTTATCGATCTGCTCCTCGTAAACCCGGCCGTAAACATGGTGCAGGAGATAAGCGATGCCCGAACCCGCAGTTTCGCTCACATACTTCTGCACAGCCTCGTCTGCGGTGTACTCTTGGAGATAAGGATTCATACTTTTCACCGCCTATCATCGACTTCGAACGCCACTAAGCAACAGTTCTCAAACTTTTTTTAAGTCTAAATGAATTGGGGCCCACGCCAAGTCAGAACGGGAGATGAGCGAATTTTGTGTATGGCGAAACACAGGTGCATCTTTCAAACAGAAGCACCTTTCAATGTTTCGGGATGCGGCGGCCCTGTTTACTCTTTAGCCGGAGTGATCCCGAGATCAACCCGAAACACCACGAGCGCGCAGACCGGAAAGGCGCCCGACTCAGCGGGTGCGTCGCAGAACGCTTCTATATCATCCGAAGTCCGCAAAAACGAAGAAGCTTCCTCATGGAGAGGAAGCTTCGCAAGTGGTGTGCGCGTTCAGAGGAGATCGGCTGGCGACTGCAAGCCTTCTCCCTGGTGGGATGTGCCTTATTGAGGCGTACGACCGTTGACGTATCGAAATCCAGCAGGAATGTTTGTCAGAAGCGCGCCCGATGAATTGTTTGGATCAAACGCTGGCCATGGCAAGCTCTTGAAAAATGCTGGTTTGCCCGTCAGATAGAGGCTATTTGACA
>JAFAQT010000128.1 GCA_019246215.1 Verrucomicrobiota bacterium | reverse complement strand
GGCGCCCGAAACGTGATTTGGACGACGCCCGGGTGCCGGCCAATCTCGATCCCTCCGGTAATGGTTGCGCGATTCATCACCTCGGGCACGCTCATGGAGAGAAGCTGAGCAGCGCGTTGGAGTCCGACCTCGGTGGCGTTGTTCAGGTTCGGGCCCGATCCAACGATCGAGATAGGGGCTGATTCTTCGACCTCGCCGATACCCCAACTCGCCGCCAAATGGCGTGCCCGCGTCATCTCCTCATGGTCCAATGGCCGCGCAAGGGGCGGAAGGTCCTCCAGTAAGGGAAATAGTACCGGTCCCTCCAGCAGGCGCCCCTTTAACAGGTCGACCCGTATAGTCACGGTTCCAGAGACATCCATGGTGTGACCGGCGATTTCGCCGTCTCCCTGCATAGCGTGCATGTCGCCAAAGTAAATTCCGGCGCCGGGTACCTTGACAGGAGCTATCACGATGGCTCCAGGTCGAACCGCGTCGATGTCCATGTGGCCATCGGTTCGAAGTTCCAGTTGTTCCGCCGTGATGGCGTATTCGTGCGGCGCACCGACCAGAGCTGAGCCGAAGTCGCCTGCGTTGTGAGAATCGGGCATCCGTACGGCCGGCATGGTCCCCAATTGCCCCAGAAACGGACGAAGCCTGACACCCAATCCAACGAGGTCGTGCGGGGCGAATATGAGAATTGAATGTTGGACAGAGCTTTCGGGAAGTGCGGCGAACCTGGCTGGCGAGTGGGCGATTTTTTCTGCTGTTTCCTTCGAAACCGTCAGGCCGATTTGACGGCGCTCGTCGAATACTGTCGTATAACCATTCACGATCTGGAACGGAGTGACCGGAGTGTTGCATTTAACGCAGCGAACGGCCTGTTGACCGATACCGTCAACGTAAGTGTCCGGGTAAAGCGTCTCGCAATTTGGGCAGCGCGGAGCCGCATACGCATCACCCAGATAATGGCCCTTGACCCATCGATCGTGGCCGGAAGCGGTCGCAAACGAGGTCACATTGACGTCGCGGATTCGAATGACAACAGAATCACCCGGTTCTGCGTCTGCGATAAACACCGGCCGAGTCACTTCGTGTCCACCGCGAATGCGAGGAGTGATCATCGGCCCCCAGCATCCAGGGGCTGTGTTTCCTACGATCGTCCCGCCGTTCATTAAAGGTCCCAGCATCGGTTTTGCGGGATCCAAAATACCGTCGGTCAGCTCTGAAACGAGGACCGTATACCTAGCTCTTTTGGCGTCATCAGCGACATGCATAGTTCTGCTCCTTCGTTCTGCGTTTAATGGGGAACGTAATTAGCCAATCAGTTTAGCGGAATCGTGGGAGTTCTCAAACAGAGCATCGACTAAAGGCCTCAAGCAAGCCGTCCTGATTGGTACGACTTCGAAGCAAAGCACACCGCCGATCGACCCCGAAGGATCGACTGCGAATGCCGGCGAAATGTGAACTTTCCGTTGACGAGCGCACTTTGCCGCCTAACCTCTTGCCCCGGGCAGCTCCTTCCTCTCTACGAGGAGCTAGCTTTATCGTCTGTATTCATGAGTTGGTTGATTGACAGCTGGCATCTTCTTTTGCCAAAGCCATGGTCCGTTATCGTGCTCGGAATATTTGCAGTTCTCTGTGGCAGCTGGGTTGGGATTGAAAGGGAGCGGAGGGAAAAGCCCGCCGGCGTGCGAACCATGGCGCTCGTCGCGCTCGGTTCTTGTGTCTTTACGATGATTGGATTCGTCTTTACTAATAACGCAGGTGATTCCGGTCGGGTCGCAGCGCAGATCGTTGCTGGAGTCGGCTTTCTCGGAGCTGGCGTGATCATTCGCGGCAGCGGCGGCGTGCGGGGCACCACAACTGCCGCAACCATCTGGGCCGTTGCGGCAATGGGACTGGCCATCGGGGCAGGATACGCTCCCGGTGGAGGAGGTCTAGCGCTGTTGATACGGGCGGTTCTCAGTTTGGTCGGACGATGGGAATTGAGCCACTATGGTGGCCAGCACGAAACGACTATTAGGCTGATCTTCAATCCCGACCATGGCAAGACGGAGATCAAAATTGAACGTCTGCTTGACGAATACGCAATTAGCAAGAGTGTCGTTCTCCGCAGCAATGACCCGGATGGACGGCAGCGATGGGTGATCCAGTGCCGGCTTACAGCGCGGCACTCCTGTGAATTTCTTTCCGAGTTGGTCGAGATTCCAGAGGTTTATGCGATAGAGCGTTAGCCCATAAAAGTCGCGGTCGGAGAGTTCCGTTGGCTAAGCCGGTTGCCCTAACCTTTGTTCTTGCTGGAGAGTATTGCTGCTGCTCGACTTTGTCTTTATGACGACGTCGACATTCGGTTTTTTCCTTTGGCGCGCTTGCTCCCGGAACAGCGCCTGAGCATCCACTCGTTCGCCTTCCACGACCCTGCGAACATAGGTCGGCTTCTCGCCCTGTTCGCGAGCCTTCACATTGTCCCTCCAATAAATTTCGAGGATTCTATCGATCCGCTCACGCAAGTCCGCATCCTCCACCGGAAAACAGACCTCGACACGGCGGAAAAAATTTCTCGCCGTCCAGTCCGCGCTCGCGAGGTAGATTTCAGGCGTGCCCGCGTTTTCGAAGCGGTAAATGCGGCTGTGTTCCAAGAACCTGCCGACCAGGCTGCGCACGGTCACGTTGTCACTGACTCCGGGCAGTCCGGACCGCAAAGAACAGACACCTCTGACCAATAATCTGATCTTTACCCCGGCTTGGGAAGCCAAATACAGAGCATTGATCACTTCTTCGTGGACCAGGGCGTTCACTTTAACGAAAATAGCAGCCGGCTTGCCGCTTTTCGCGTGGTGCGTTTCACGATGAATCATTTCAATGATGAAATCGTGAAGCGATTTTGGTGCCGCCTTAATTTTTTTCAATTCCGGAAAAACTGACACACCGGTCAACCAATTAAACAACTCTGCACTGTCGTTTGTCATTTCCGGATCACAGGTTAGTAAGCTGAAATCTTCGTAAAGCTTCGCGGTGGCTGGATGATAGTTCCCGGTCCCAAGATGCAGGTATCGGCGGATACCATCCTCTTCCCGGCGCACGACGAGCGTCAGCTTGGCACGCGTAATCAATCCGGCGATCCCGTACACCACATGCGCACCAGCCTCTTGGAGCAATCTGGCCCATTTTATGTTCGCTGCTTCGTCGAACCGCGCCTTGAGTTCGATCACTACGGTTACCTGCTTCCCGCTCTGAGCAGCTCCGGCCAGCGACGCCACGATCGGAGAATCGCCGCTCGTTCGATAGAGGGTTTGTTTGATCGCTAAAACATTTGGATCTTCTGCCGCCTGTTCGATGAAATCGAGCACTGTCTGAAAACTTTCGTAAGGATGATGCACCAGGACCGGTTTACGACGAATTTGCGAAAAGATGTCTTCTTCGTGATCAGCTCCCGTAACGACAGTGGGCACAAACGGACGGAACTTGAGGTCCGGCCGGTCTACTTCGGAGATCACGGGCATCAGGCGGAGAAAATTGATCGGTCCATCGATTTGGTAAAGGTCGTCACCGCTCAGGCCAAACGTTTGCAGCAACTGCTCAGTAACGTGGGACGGACAATCCCGTTGGAGTTCCAGGCGGACAGCTGCTCCACGATTCCGTTTTCGTAACTCAAGTTCGATCGACTTCAGCAAGTTGTCTGTCTCCTCCTCGTCGAGATAAAGTTCACTGTTCCGAGTCACGCGGAACTGGTAACTGCCCTTCACATTGACGCCGTGGAAAAGAGATGCGACGTGCGCCTGGATCAAGTTCCCGATGAAAATGTGACGATACACACCTTTCTCCCCCGCCTTGTACAAAAGCAGCCGGGGCAAAATGCGGGGTACTTGAACCACAGCGAGATTCGTACTGATCGAGGCGCCTTCGAGCTCGACGGCAACGTTCAGGCTTTTGTTTAATAGCTGCGGAAAAGGATGGACCGGGTCAACCGCCAGCGGGGTGAGCACGGGGTAAACCGATTTTTCGAAATACCTTGCATAGTACTGCTTTTCGGCCTGCGTGAGCTCGTCGTGGCGGAGGAAAAAAATATTGTTTTTTTCCAGAGCAGGGACTAATTGCTCGCTCCAAGTGCGATACTTATCATCGACCATCTTGCGAACCCTTGACGAAATGGCCGCGAGCTGTTCTCCAGGGCTCATTCCATCGGGCCCAGGCGCACTGACTTTGCTTTGATGTTGCTGTCTCAGTCCAGCAACCCTTACCTCAAAGAATTCATCGAGATTTGAGGCGACAATACAAAGGAATCTCAAGCGTTCGAGAAGAGGATTGGTCGGATCCTGAGCTTCTTCCAAAATGCGCTCGTTGAACTCCAACAAGCTCAGCTCACGATTACTGTACACCGATAGCACGGCGGAGTTTTCTTCTTGCATAAACCGGGTTTTTATAACCTGTTTTTCCACCTTATTGCTCATGCATCCTCAAGTCACGAGGGCTCTTCGGGTTTGCGTGGATTTGTGGCAATTTCCTTACGATACACATTTTGTAACCCTTGACGAGGACCGGCATGCAAAGCAGTTTTTCCTTGGGTCTCCAGCCCGTGCGCGATCTGGGGAGAGTCCGCGGTGACACCCTTTGGCGCTGTCGTTGGTTCCGACCCTTTGCGCGCCGAACGCTCCCATTGAACCGGTCGTATGGCGACCCAATGCCATGTTCCACTGGCACTGACAACCCGGTAGCGTTCATCGATGCGAGCTGTCGCCTTTACGGGCGAAGTTTGACTGGATGGTGCCCCTTGAAAGGGGCCAGATCAAGACTTGGAATAACACACTAATTTCGTGTAATATAAACGGGTTTATAGGAACGAGCCATGGCAGCTGCGAGGCAACTAACCCGGGAAATTCGCGGGTTGAAAGCCGGGTTAACTCTGCACCCCTTCCGGATGTCCAAAGACCTTATCTCTCTGCCATTCGGAGCCGAGACTAACTATTTGTGTCCAGACGGTTCCAATGAAGAGCACCCGCGATCAGGAATATTCCGCCCAGGAGAAAACTGGTAATCCCACCGAAAATAGAAAATGCCTCTTCAAGGGAAATACCAGTTTCGCTGCATACGTGATGATTCTTGATAAGAGAGAGGAACCCTAAAAGGGAAAAGCCGACTCCAAGCATCGTTACGCTGATCCGCACCACGGTTCGCTCCAGATAATTTTTCCGCGCCTCAGCGCTATCGTTTA
>JAFAQT010000050.1 GCA_019246215.1 Verrucomicrobiota bacterium | reverse complement strand
GCCGGATTGGCGAGCGATCGAGCCACACGTGGTTTGTGCTTACCAAGCTTCTCGGATTCCAGGATGTGAAGAACTATGATGGATCGTGGACGGAATGGGGTAATAAGGTTCGGGCGCCAATTCAGAAGCCCTAGTGCACCGTCTCGTGGATAATGGTCATGTCGTTGCGTTCAAAATGGCCCCCGCAAGGCCGGTCCGAGCCGGACTGGCGGTAAGCGGAGCATATCTCAATTGACAGGTAACCGACGAGCAACGCAGCCGCCGGCCCATTTTCAATCCAGCCTTGTGGGCTGCGGCCAGTTGGCTGTTTCCGCGCCAGTCCGGCTCGGACTGCCTTAAAAAAGCAGAACCTGCGGGGACATCACTGTTTAAGCGAGAGGTGCACTGGCACAGGAGCGGGCAAATCCCGTCTCTTCAGCTTAGGCTTGCTTGTTTCGGCTTTTGGGGTTTGGTTTTTCGTGCGCTAACCGCGCTGGGCAGAGCGCGGGCCACTTAGCGGTTGAGAGACAGGAATTAATATGGAGAACGGATCCAAGAACTCTGAACTTGAAGCTGAAATTTTTTATCCCAAAGGGCTCCAAAGTATTGTCAACTTATTTGGATCTCTGCCCGAGCAGGAACGACGAGACGCCCTGGTTTCCTATGCCGATCAGGCCCGCAAATGGGAGCCGAAGGAGGGTGAAACTTTCAATCTCGAGGATATCCGCAAGGACGAAGAGTGTACGGATACCGTTGGCGTCTTTCTCAAGGTCGGTGACCAAGAGCGCGCAACTTTCCGAGTGATGCTAGGTCCGCAGGTGCAGACTTTAACCCGTGCGATGACAGCGATTCTCTGTCGCGGCTTGGAGCATTCCACCGTAACCGAGATTCTGAAAGTGCCCAGTGACTTTGTGCCCAAGATTGTCGGCGGAGAATTGATCAGGCTTCGCAGTCAGACCGTATACTACGTCCTGACGCGCATGAAAGGGATCTGCAAAGTCTATCTCGACCGGCGGCGTGCTGCGTTTACCCCGTAAGTTCAAAGGACTTGCTTCCGTACAGTGTCATAGGGTCAAGTCTCCTGTCCCAATTGGAGTTGTGTTGCGCTCGCCTTCATTGCTGACCTCGCGTGGGGATGGAGCTGTAGGTTCTGTCAAAACTGAATCGAATTTCTCTTCGCAGCTGCTACTTTGTCAGCTTTATAGCACGAAAATCTCGCATCCGTTTAGGCTGGTGAGATTTTCGGGCCGGTGCGTTTGGCTACTCTCATTGGGTTTCCTCTTGGGTTGCGGTCACGAACTCCGGCCCTGTCGGAATGTGACGACTTCAGAGGAGATTTCTCCGAACGGACAGCTGAAGGCCGTCACGTTTCGGCGGTTCTGTCCGGAAGAACATTCGATCACCACGCATGTGTCGATCCTTCGGGCGGACGCAGCCCTTCCAGATGGAAACGGGAATGTGTTTGGTTATGACAACGAGATTGCAATCCGTGTGTCATGGCTAAGTAACTCTCGCCTCGCAGTGTACACATATGCGGATCCTGCGAAGGCGACGAAGATCGGGCACGCCGGAAGTGTGTCGATCGAATACTCCAGGATCGTTGAGACGGCTCTGGTTACTCCACCTCCACCGAACGGCGCTGCTTCGATTCCCAGTAGCGACCAACCCTTTCCAAGCCCGAAATGAGCTCGTTGGGTTGGAGCTTTTCGGCTAGGCGTACTTCACTTTGACCAGGTAGAGTCCTCCGGCCGGAGCTGTGCAGTTGGTTTTCGATTTTCCCGGCTTCGCGAGCAGTTCGGCAATCCAGTTCAGGTCTGCCTTTCTTGAAGCCACGCGAATGATCGTGCCCGTGAGCATTCTGACCATGCGGTAGAGAAATCCATTTCCATGGAACTCGAGAGTAAGGTGTTCCTTTCGACGCTGGAAACGGATCTGGTGAATCGTACGTGTCGTTGTTTCCGCCGCCTTCCCGCGTTTTGCCGCAAAAGAGGCATAATCATGCGTCCCGGTGAGCCGATCAGAAGCGGCCCGCAAGAGGTCGAAATCGAGGGGCTGAGGAACGTGCCACGCTCTCGCGACTTCCAGCGGATGAAAAATTGGGCCATTCCAGATTCGATAGCGATAGACCTTCCCGAGGGCGGAATATTGAGCATGAAAATCAGCCGACACCCGTTGGCATCGCAAGACGCGAATTTCAGCTGGCAGCCTAGCGTTTGCGGCGGCCCTCCAGGTCGCGGGATTCAGTTTCCTGCGAGGCACGTCGGCATGCGCCACCTGTCCCAGCGCATGAACTCCCGAATCGGTCCGTCCTGCCCCTTGTATCTTTATCGGGACTGACGCGATCTGCGAAAATGCGCGCTCAAGATGATCCTGGATTGCGTTTCGGTTTCGCTGACTTTGCCATCCGCTAAATTGTCGACCGTCATATGCGACGGTCAACTTCAGCCGTTCGAGAGTCGGGCCCACTGCAAGGAGTCCAGGTAATTCTGCAACAGGATCTGCGCAGCGACTTGATCAATCATTTTCTTGCTTTGCTTGGTGTTTTTGCCCGCACCGTGCAATGCACGTTGCGCTTCTTGAGTGGTCAGGCGTTCGTCCCAGAACAGAATCTTAATCGTTGGGAAGACAAGAGCGAGCTGCTCCCCGAAAGACTTGGCTTTCGCGGCGGATGAGCCGAGGGTCCCGTCCATGTTTCTTGGGAGGCCGATGACGATCCCACTGATCTGTTCACGGCCAACGATCGCCCGGATCTCGTCAACCGTCCGTGACCCGGACCGCAAGGTACGGTATGGATGGGCAAAGGATCCAAGTTGGTCGGAAATCGCCAAACCAATCCGACTGTCGCCATAATCGACACCCAGCAAGCGCGTGTTCATTGGAGTTCTTCAGGAATCAGCTGGACCAGCTTTTTAATTTTTTCCACATCATGACGATGACAGACCAGGGTCGCGTCGGCCGTTTGGACCACAACCAGGTCGTTGACCCCGAGCAGTACTATATGCAGCTTGGAATCTGAAAACACGATATTGTTTGAAGCTGCTTCGAGAGTGACCGGACAATTGGCGGCATTGTTTCCCGGCAACTGCTCGAGATATTTCGAAAGAGCTGTCCAGCTACCGACGTCATCCCAGTCAAATCTCGCGGGCTTTACAATTGCGCGGCTGGCCTTCTCCATAATTGCGTAGTCGATCGAAGTTTTCCGCAAGCTTTGAAAGCGCTCGCTTAACAGCTTTTTCTTGTCGGAAGAATGGCGAAGCGCAGCGACAAATTCTGCTAGATCCGGAGCGTGACGGTTAAACGCAGTAAGGATGGAATTGACAGACCAGATGAAGATCCCAGCGTTCCAATAGAAGTTACCACTCCGCACAAATGTTTCGGCAAGATCTGGATCAGGCTTTTCGCGAAACCGGATAACCTCGTACGCCTCGAAGTTCTCGATTTCTCTCCCGCGCTCGATATAACCGAAGCCGGGGCAGGCCCAGGTGGGTGTAATACCGATAGCAATTAGGTCGCCACTGGTTTGCGCTATGGTTGCCGCGCTTTGCAGGTCCGCTTGAAATGCTGCTTTGTTGGCAATTCGATGATCTGCGGGTAATACGACCATGGTCGCGGAAGGATTTCGTGCGGCAATGATTCCAACACCGAGAGCGATTGCCGCTGCTGTATCCCGTTTGGCGGGCTCGGCCAGGATGTTGTTTTCGGGGTGTTCGGGCAATAACGCTCGGATCGCGGCTTCCTGCTCGTGGTTGGTTAGTATCAATGTGTTCTCCTGGGGCACGAATCCATCAAGCCTGCGGACGGTTTCTTCGACCAGAGATTGAGAGCTGAACAAGCGCAGTAGTTGCTTTGGGGTAGCCTTTCGACTGAGTGGCCAGAACCGTTCGCCGCTTCCTCCTGCCAATATCAATGCATAGAAATCATTCGACATCGTTCGAATATGGCCCAAAATTTTTCTTCGACGAACGATAATGGCCGCCGAGGGTATATAAGTTTGCGGCCAACCCTCAACAAAGTAATACTCTTTTATGTCGAGCGATAATCATAAGACCATTGTTCTTTCGCTCCCGGCAGCGGCATTGCTGACGATCTCTCAGGCAGCGATTGGCTGCGGAATCGGAATATTAGTGGCAGAGAAAGTCGCTGAGAACAGGCGCAGCACTGCGGCCGTCGGCATGCTCTGCCTGGCAATCGCAACGAGCGCCCCCGCGGTCGTGGGTGTCGTGGTAAACGTGATTAATGGACCGGAGTCGAAGCTCGGAGCTCGCCGTCGGCTCCGTTCGATCCGTGATGATTCCGGTCTGCAACCAGAGCAAGAGGTTTTTTAGCCTCAATGCGGAGCGAGGCGGCGCGTTCAGGCGAGAATTCGCGCCCCTTCGGAAGGTTCAGTCAGTATCGGCGAGCAGTTCGCACCGGTCATTCTGTGATAGTCGCGGGAAATGCGTTGGACAATCTCGTCTGCGCACACCGATTCAATCAGTGAGACCGTCGATCCACCGAACCCGCCTCCTGTTAATCGCGATCCAAAGACGCCCGGCGTCTTTCTCGCTAATTCCACCAGGATGTCTAGGTAAGAAGTGCTGTTTTCAAAATTCACCTGCGAACTGAAATGAGAGGCCAACATTAGTTCCCCAAACCTCTGGAGCCGATTCGAACGCAACGCCTGAACACCCTGAAGAACTCTATCGTTCTCCCCGATGATATGCAGCGCCCTCCGGCGTGTCACCTCGTCGAGGTGAGCGCTTTCAAGCTGTGCAAGCGCTGCATCGCGAAGCGATGCGACACCAATGGATTTAGCAGCCAGCATGCACTGTTTACGCCGTTCGTTATATTCGCCTCCGGTTAGTTCGTGCGGAACTCCGGAATTTAAAAGAAGCAATGAGGCGTTTGCAGGCAGGGAAACAGTCTCTACCGTAACGTTCAGAAAATCCAACAGGATCAACTCGTGATACTTGCCAAAGACAGAGGATGCCTGATCCAATAACCCTGAGTGTACGCCGACAAACTCGTTCTCGGCCTTTTGGCATAGCTGAGCGAGAGGCATTCTTGCAATCTCAAGATCGAATAGAGCTTTGGCGGCCATTACGGTCGCTACTTCCAAGGCAGCCGAACTAGATAACCCGGCACCCAGAGGTAGATCACTCGAGACATCTAAGCGCATCCCGCCTAATCGAAAACCGGCTGCCAACAGGACCTTAATGACACCGATCGGATAGTTTGCCCAAGCGTCTTCCGTCAGAGGACGAAGATTGCTTAGCTCAATGCTAATGCTTCTCTGATTGGTCTCCGAACTAATCTCCAGGATGTCTTTGGAGAGCCGAGACGCCTCGATTGTTACCCCTAGGTGGATGGCGGCGGAAAGGACAAAACCTAGATTGTAGTCGGTATGGTTACCCAAAATTTCGACGCGTCCAGGTGCAAATGTAGTGATGGTATCGGACATTCGTTCAGTGTTATTCGGGAAACCTTACAAATCAACCGTCGTCCAGAAGGAGCTAACTAATCCCGAGCTGAAAGCATGAAACACTAAAGCTTCTTGCAAAGCGAGAATCAAAGCATAGCTTGCGCCTGTGAAACTATCTTCCTCCTCTCTCAGGAAAGCAGTGGAAATCCAGGAACGCATCGAACGATTGCAGGAAGAGCTTGGTAGCTTGTTTCAAGCGGGAACAGAAGCTAGTTCGGGCCCGGCGATTGCCGTGCCGACTTCTCATCCCGAGCGGGGGCGAGGACGTGGGAGAAAGGCGGCTGCAGCGGCGCCGTCCGAAAGAAACAGAGGCCGCCGTTCGACTTCGCCCACCGGTCCTCTGGCTCCGGCCGTGGTCAAGGTTCTTCAGTCCAAAGATTCGCCAATGAGCGTTTCTGAAATCTTGGAGGGCCTTTTGTCGAGCGGCTATCAATTTGCCTCGCCCGAGCCGAAGAAGAATCTGTTTGCGCGGATCTACCGATTAAAGGGCGTAAAGCAGGTTGGTCCCGGCAAATTCGCCGCAGAATAATTCTTGATCGCTATTCCAATTCGAATAAAGCAAAGCGGTCGTTCCTATCTGGAGCGTTTTCCGACCTCCGGACAAAGTCGGAGCGAGCTGCCGTTTGCTTGATGCAAAACTCCTGATTGACACCTCTGCGGCTTCGGAGTTTGATCGCCTTTCATGAGATGTCTGCTCCCATGGGCGTTTCTGGTTATGCTTATCGGGGGTATTATGGTCAGAGCCGAGAATCCGCTGCCGATCGAGAGTGCCAATGTCTTGCCCTTGGCGTTAAGTGACGATTTTGAATTTCGAAAGTTCGAGATATTCCGGAACGCAGCGCCTGTCCCGGGCGCGACACCGATTTTGACGAAAGACCTAATGGTAGACTTCGAGCGGAAACACAGGTTATGGGGAGCACTCGACGCAGCTGATGTTTCAGCCAGGACGGGTCAGTATTTCACGTTTTTTTGGCGGGCCAAAAGACCTGCGAACCTCACGATCCGTCTGGAATATCGACAAGCAAATCTGAAGAATTATGTGCAGGCCAGGGAATCCAATTATCCGAATGCGAAAGGGAGTCATACCTCGGAATTTGCAATCGTAGGAGACGACTACGAAACCGACGGCCCGATTACTTCCTGGAGGGCGATTTTGATCGAGAATCGAAAAATTGTGGCGCTTCTTCAGTCTCGAAATTGGCAATGAAGCTGCTCCAAAGGCTTGAATTTGACACCTAAACGCGAGGGAAGATATATTTCGGGAGCTTTGTGAATTCACCAACTTCCATCTTGGTCGGCGTAACGAGCCGGGGGGTCCATATTAAGGTGGAGGGCAAAGGATCGTTTCAAAGCAGTCCTGCCTTGAAGGAGTTTGCCAAGCAAATGTTGGAGCGGGGCTACCGCAGTTTCGTGGTGGATTTGCTGCGCTGTCCGGTAATGGACTCTACTTTTATGGGTACGCTTGCCGGAATTGCGTTGCGCCTGCGCGAGTTTGGCAACGGATCACTATTGGTGCGAAACGCAAATGAGCGCAACACGGATTTGCTTCGGAATTTAGGTTTAAATAACCTCTTTGAGGTGGAACCAAAAGCCCCGGACTCGACTGAAACCGTAGTCGCAGCTGCTCCGTTAGACGGTGATCAGACGATTGGGCGGGCCGATCAAGCCGAGTGCATGATCGAAGCGCACGAGGCTCTGGTAGATGCGGATCCGGAAAACCTTGCGCGATTCAAAGATGTTCTCGAGTATTTAAAGCAAGATCTTCGCACCGGTTCAAAGTAGTTGATTCAATGTGGTCCTTTCTGCTCATAGGACTACTCGCCGCCACTGTCATCGTGCTCGGCAGGGCCAATCTCAAGCAGCGTCGATCAATCGAGGCACTGAAGCGGGCAAGAGAAGAATTGCAGGTCGAAGAAGACAGGGTCTTTGATTTTCTCCACGGGTTGGGTGAAGCATTTTCGGAGGATTTGCGGTTTTCGGATCTGCACCGGCTGATCGTTGAAGGAGCAACCCGGATCACCGATGCGCACGGAGGCGCGCTTTACCTGGTGGACCGCACAGGAAAGTTGCTCGTTCCAAGCTTTATTTCGAAGGATTGCCCGCCACTGGTCGAAGTGCCACGGAGTATTTCCCAGCAAAGTCTGAATTCTCCGTTGGCGCTGGAAAGTTTCCTACGGCTCCATACCGTGAAACCCGGGGAGGGCCTGCTTGGTGCAGTTTGGGATCGTAAAGAGCCGTTGTTCCTTTCGAGTAGAGATGCAGATCCTCGTCTGGAACGGCTCAAGGATCTGTCCGTGGAGATGGATTCAGTGATGATCTGTCCCCTGGTCTACGCAAGTCAAAATCTGGGTGTGCTGGCGGTCGCAAATGGCCCGATGAGCACTCCTTTTTCTCCGTCAGACTTTTTGGTGTTTCAGTCGATTGTCGAACAATCGGCGTTCGCCTTGTACAACGCGGTAGTCTACTCGGAGGCGGGTGAGAAAAGGAGGATTGACCGTGAACTGGATGTGGCTCGCGACATTCAAAGGATCCTTCTACCGAATGCCGCGCCGGCATTCGAAGGATTCGAAATTGCGGGGCTTAACATTCCGGCCAGTCGCGTGAGCGGCGATTACTACGACTATATCGCTTTGGACAATCAGCGCCTCGGAATAGCCATTGCGGACGTTTCTGGGAAAGGCGTTGCAGCATCCTTGATCATGGCGATGTGTCGCAGCGTTTTGCGCTCGTTTGCCAAATCGAGCGACTCTGCCGCCGCAGTCCTGCAAACGGTTAATCGGCATCTTTATCCCGACATCAGAGAGGACATGTTCATCAGCATGGCTTACCTCATCGCTCATAGTGGGGATGACGAGCTGGTCCTGGCCAGAGCCGGCCACGACGCCCCGTTGCAATACCGGGCAAAGGACGCTTCGGTGGTGAAGATCAATCCTCCCGGAATGGCGCTTGGAATTGACAGTGGGAGCGTTTTCAATAGGGTAACAGGGGACTCTCGGGTGCACCTTGAAACCAGTGATTGCCTGATTTTGTACACTGACGGGGTGACCGAAGCCTTGGATGGAAATGGTTTGGAATTTGGGTTGTCGAGATTGACCGAGGCCATTCAGGCCAGTGCGGCAGATGGAGCTCCAGCAATCATAAGTCGAGTGACGGCTGATTTGAAGGCTTTCGTTGGCAACTTTCCGCAGAACGACGATATCACGCTGATTGCAATTCGAAAGTTATGAGTGAGGCGAACCAAGAAAAAGAGTTTGCAGCGGAGCAGAAGCTGATCGATGACATGGCACCGCTTCAGCCGGCGCTCGAATCTGGGGTTGTCGAAGAAGAGAACTCTGCTATGCGAAATGTAGAAACACCATCCGCTCCGGGCGAGGAAAGCGCGGAAGCCAGGCGATCCGACGGTTCGCAGGATGATCTTGCGCAGTTAAAAGCCGAGTTAAACAAATATAAAGATATCGCCCTCCGTTCAGTCGCTGACCTGGACAATTATCGCAAGCGGATGGCCCGGGAAAAAGACGATGCAATTCGGTACGCTAATACCAGCTTTCTGGAAAGATTGATCCCGATCCTCGATAATTTTGAACTCGGTCTCCAGGCAGCCAAGGCGGGAGGAGCTCACTCGGCTGTGCAAGACGGGATGATGATAGTCTTTAAGCAGCTTCAGGAATTTCTGGCCAGTTGCGGTGTGGAGACGATCGACGCGACCGGGAAACATTTTGACCCCAACCTGCAGGAGGCAATTGCGCAGGAAGAGAACGCGGACGTCGCCGAGGGCTTTGTCATCCGGCAACTGCGAAAAGGCTACCGCTTGAAGGATCGATTAATTCGTCCCGCGAACGTCGTCGTATCAAAGGGAGCGCCTGTGAGCAAGGACGCTGTAACGCCAAGCGCTGGGACATAACCGATGGCTACCAAACGAGATTACTACGAAGTACTGGGGGTGGACCGGAACGCCAGCACGGAGGATATCAAAAAGTCTTATCGAAAGCTTGCCGTTAAATTTCATCCGGACAAAAATCCCGGTGACGTTGCCGCGGAAGAGAAATTCAAGGAGCTCGGTGAGGCGTACGAAGTCCTCATTGACGAGAACAAGAGATCTGCCTATGACCGGTACGGGCACGCGGCATTTGGTGCCGGGGTAGGAGCCGGTGGAAATCGCGGCGGTTTCCATGATCCATTCGATATCTTTCGCGAAGTCTTCGGGATGAGTGGCGAGGGTGGAGGCGGCATTTTTGACCAGATCTTTGGCTCGGGTATGACTTCCAGGGATCGAAGCGGGCGCCAACGCGGCTCCGATTTAAGGTACGATCTACAGATCACTTTGGAGGAAGCGGCGTTTGGCACCGAAAAAGAGATTGAAATCCTGAAGCACGAGACATGCAGCACCTGCAGCGGGTCGGGAGCAGAACCCGGTTCTCGCGCCACGTCGTGCCCGACTTGTCAGGGTCGCGGTCAAGTGATTACTTCGCGCGGATTTTTTCAGGTTTCCCAGACCTGCCCGCGCTGTCACGGAACCGGCCAAGTGATCGATCGCCCTTGCCGGGAATGCGGAGGCGACGGCAGGCTGGAAAAGAGGTCGCGGGTGAAGCTGAAAATCCCTGCCGGGATCGATGATGGCGCCCGTCTCCGGTCCTCTCGGAATGGCGAGGCGGGAGTTCGGGGGGGTCCGGCGGGAGATTTATACGTGGTGATGCATGTGCGGGAGCATGAGATCTTCACTCGAGAAGACGACGACTTGTATTGTGATGTTCCGATCTCATTTGCCACGGCGGCTCTAGGTGGCGAGGCGAAAGTGCCGACACTTCAAGGCCAGGCGTTATTGAAAATCCCGGCAGGAACTCAGAGCGGCACCCAATTCCGCCTCCGCGGCCACGGTGTCCAGAACATGGACACCAGGAACAGAGGTGACCTGCGCGTTCGAGTGATTGTTGAAGTGCCGACCAGGTTGAACTCAGAGCAACGCCGAAAGCTCGAAGAATTCGCTGCCTCGTGCGGGGACGATAACAGCCCAATGCACAAGACATTCTTTGACAAGGCTAAGGAGTTTTTCCGTTGATCGACCACGTGAGCGCACATCGGTTCTACATCTCACCAGAGCGATGGAGTCTCAGGCCTTTGGTGCTGGGTGATTCAGAAGCGCATCACTGCACCGACGTTCTCCGCTTGGGCGTGCGATCCCGGATCGTGGTCTTCAATGGCCGGGGTGCAGAGATCATCGCGGAAATCACCGCGATCGGAAAGGGTAGGGTGCATCTTAAAGAATTGGTCTCCACGAAGACGGAACCGCTTCGTTGCTCGATTACTCTCGGGCAAGCGATTCCGAAGGGAAAAAACATGGATTTAATTATTCAGAAGGCTACGGAACTCGGTGCTTCGAAAATTGTTCTGCTGATCTCCGATCGCACAGTCGTGCAACTGGAAGAAGGTGAATTGCATAGGAAACGGGAGAAATGGAAACAGGTGACGATCGAAGCAGCGAAGCAATCCGGGCAGGATTGGCTTCCTGAAATCGAAGGGCCGGTCACCCCCAAACAGTTTTTTGCCGGGTTCGATCACTATGAACTATCCTTAGTCGCTTCTCTGCAGAATGATGCGCGCAGTTTTAAGAAAGTGTTAGCCAATTTTCGCGAGCAGCACGGACGGCGACCGAATTCCGCGCTTTTTCTAGTCGGGCCAGAAGGCGATTTTACCCCTGCTGAGATCTCATGGGCAAAGAGCGCCGGTTGCGTTCCTGTCAGTCTCGGTCCTATCGTTCTGCGGACTGAGACAGCCGCTATTTATAGTCTGAGCATGCTGGCATACGAGCTGCAGGGCGAGGAAGTGTAGCCTGCAAGAAGGAGAAGTCAGGAGTTCAGGAATTGCAGCAGGCGCGCCGCGGCTTTTTCTGTCCGCGGCCGTGATTCGTTCGCTTCTGCGCAATGAAGATCTCTACTCGGCTGGCCTTTTTGCTAGGAGAATGTCTGGTTACGCCAGAAACTCCGATTCGGCGGACCTCCTGAAATTCCTGCAGCTCCTGATTCCTTGACTTGCTTTTTCCTTGCCAATCATTGGTTCCAGCAGCATTCTCCCAGTCGTCATGCGCCGCGGGAGGATATGCGTTGCGGTTCTATTCTTTTTTGCATGTCAAGCGCTCGCGTTTGAGTGGACGCTCGTTAGGCACGACGGACGCGATTACGTACCGATAGAAGAGGTAGCGAAGTTTTACAGGTTCACCCAAGCCGACTATTCGGGCGATAACGTTAATCTCGAAGGAGCAACTCTCCGGATGACGGGCGGTGTTAACTCTCGTGAACTTTATCTGAACGGACTGAAGTTCATCCTCAGTTTTCCAATCATTAAGGTGGATGACCGAATTCTCTTGTCGAGAATGGATTTGAGCAAACTGGTTGAACCGGTCCTGCGGCCGGCAAAAATTCTGGGGAAGCCCGTTCACACGGTGGTTCTCGATGCGGGCCATGGTGGCTTCGATCAGGGCGCTCAAAGCATACTGGGCAGCGAGAAAGATTTTGCACTGGACGTCGTACAGCGCGCGCGCGACTTGCTACTGAAAGCCGGTTTCAATGTTCGTCTCACCCGGTCCGGAGATGTCTTTGTTCCGCTGGAAGACCGAGTGGCATTTGCGGACCGGCAATCGAATGCGGTTTTGGTGAGTGTTCATTTTAACGCCGGAGCGCGGGAGGAAGCGGGGGGTATTGAAACTTACAGTCTTGCTCCGCGCGGAGTTCCGTCAACCAACAGCTTAGACCTCACTCTGTCCGATCTTCAGCTTTGCATCGGTAACACACGTGACCCTGAAAATATCGCATTAGCAACAGCAATTCATGCAGCGCTGATCACGCGGGTTGGGGGAAGCGATCGGGGGATAAAGCGGGCTCGATTTATCGTTCTGCGCGACAGCAACATCCCGGGCGTGCTCATTGAAGGGGGCTTCCTGACGAATCCTCAAGATCGTGTCCGAGTCGCAACACCGATTTACAGACAGCTCTTAGCTCAAGCAATTTTGCAGGGAATACTTTCGTACAACCGTGCGTTAAACCGAGAAGCAGCTACAGAACAGATGATGGCCAAACGGGGCAACTCGTCTCGGCCTGAAACAAACGACGCGGGAGCGTCAATCTGGGATCCACTTAAGCCGAATGTTTATACACTTCCCGAAGAATCGCGAAAATGAGCCATCTCTTCGGCCGATTGGCGTATTTGATTCAGGTATCGGGGGCCTGACTGTCGTCCGCGCACTCCGCGATCTGTTGCCGCACGAAGACATCTTTTATATTGGTGATACGGCGAGACTCCCGTACGGCGGTAAGAGCAAGGCGACAATTGAACGATACAGCATTGAGATCAGTGGGCTGTTACTGGCTGAAAACGCAAAGTTGATCGTGGTTGCCTGCAACACCTCCTCCTCATTGGCGATCGCGAAGCTTCACGAAATCTTGAGAGTTCCTGTCGTGGGCGTGATTGCACCGGGTGCTCGCGCGGCGGTGAAAGAAACCCGGATTGGCCATGTGGGCGTGATCGGAACGAGGTCGACCATAAAAAGTGAGGCTTACGAGAGGGCAATTCAAGCGTTGAACCCGGTAGTCCGCGTTACAAGCCAGGCCTGTCCTCTGCTTGTGCCGTTAGTGGAAGAGGCCTGGTTAAAGGAAGAGGTCACACGCGAAGTTCTTCATCGTTATCTCGATCCGATCATCGCCGCAGGGATTGATACACTAGTCCTCGGGTGCACGCACTACCCGTTGTTGGCGCCTCTGATCCAGGAAGTTGCCGGACCCGGAGTACACTTGGTTGATTCCGCAAAGAACTGTGCAGTTGCGGTCAAACAGACCCTGATGGAATCCAGTCTGGAAAATGTTATTGAGAAAGCCGGCAAATTGAACGTGGCTCTCACCGACAGCTCGAGCTCATTCCTGGCCACCGCCAGGCAAGCCTTGCAACTGCAAATCGACTCGCTGGAGACGCGAATTGTTCAAAGTATGGTTTTGGTTGAAATGGCTTAGCCTCAATCTGAATTTTAACCCATGGATCGGCAGAGTGCGCAGATTAGGCGAGAGAGACAGGAGCCGATTTGTGTCGTTGAAAAGTAACAGTTGCGGTCACACCGGCTCTGTCGAGGATGGCGGCAAGCTTATCGTAATCAGCAGCTAACTGTGCATACGAGTGCGCGTCGGAGGCAGTCGTGATCGGGATCTGGAGTTCGACAGCCGTTTGGAGAATGGCGGTGTGGGGGTATTGTTCGCCGACCGCCTTTCGCCAGCCGGCGGTGCTTGCTTCTATTGCCAGACCTGCTTTGTGCGCGATCTCGAGGATCGGCCGAAATCGTTGCGACGGATCATATCCATGGGGTGATAACCCGTGGATCTTCACCAGATCAAGGTGTGCAAGACAATCGATGTGCCCCCGTGAGACTAGTTTCTCCAGCTCGCGTATATATTGTTCGAACGCCCCGGACACGCCGCGAGCCTCAATCTGCCTTGTCTCACCGGCGCGGTCTAACATCTCGGTTTCGCCGCTAAAGTAATGGACCGAACCGAGCACAAAGTCGAGTCGATCCCAGTTTTTTTCCACCCAACGTAGTCCGTCCACCGACGTAACGGGGTCATTATCCAACTCAATTCCGGCGAGAATTTCAATCTCAGGATTCTGCTCCCGGAGTTGGTCGATTACGGCGAAATCAAACCCGCCGACGTAACGATCATGATCGGTGAACGCGATGCTCCGAATATGTTTTGTCCGGCACTGGTCAATCCAGGGCTGTAACAACTCGACGGTGTAAGGGCGCAGATGGTGTCCCTGAGGATGCGTGTGGTAATCGCAGGTGAGAAACATAAAGGTTGCTTTCTGTGCTGGACGAATTGTCTCTTTTGATGCATTTGTTCAACGGTTTTTCGCCAGGACGTAAAGTCAGAAGACGGTATGAATGACGTCTTGAACAAAGCAACAGTTCTCGTGTTGAATCGAAATTGGCAGGCGATCGATGTGAAAACGCCTGCGCAGGCCTTTTGCATGATGGCAAACGGCAACGCGACCGCCCTCGACATGTTCGGCGCTGGCGATATGCGCCCGGTCAGGTGGCAGGATTGGATCGGTCTCCCGGTTCGGGAAGAAGATTACGCAGTCCGAACAGTCCGCGGATTGGTGAGAGTGCCGACTGTTTTGGTTTTGGCCCGTTATAACAAGGTACCGAAGCGCCGGCCCAAGCTCTCCGCCAGGGGCATTTGGGAACGGGATGGCGGGCACTGTCAATACACGGGCAAGAAACTCGCTCCTCATGAGGGCAATATCGATCATATCGTGCCGAGGTCGCGTGGAGGACGGACTTCATGGGAGAACTGCGTCCTGGCGGACAAGCGGATCAACAGCCTGAAAGGCAACCGGCTGCCGGAAGAAGTGGGCCTCCAATTAAAAAAGAAACCGCAGACACCGCGCGAGTTGCCGGTCAGCTCCTTTATCCGGAATGCGCACAATATTGGTGATTGGGAGCATTTTCTAGTTGCGATGAAATAAGGCCAAAGCGCTCGGCGTTCAATCGAGTACGTGAAGCGTCCCGCTTTGCCTGTGCGAAACAGACAACCAAGGCGGTTCGTTTGCTGTACCCGGCTGGAGATCGGATGCCGGACATTGAAGGCCAACTCTGGAGTTGCGGAATAGCCGCCTCGGCGTCAAATTCCGCTTCCCATGAGCGCCGAGATTTCAACCACCTATGAGCCTCACTTGGTGGAGGAAAAATGGTACCGGATCTGGCTGGAAGAGAAATATTTCGAGGCGAAGACAAAGTCAGACAAGCCGGCGTATGCCATCGTGATTCCTCCGCCGAATGTAACCGGCGTATTGACGATGGGGCACGTGTTGAACGCTACAATCCAGGATATTCTGGCCAGACGGGCCCGGGCGCTCGGCAAAGAGGTACTCTGGCTGCCGGGTATGGATCATGCCGGGATCGCGACACAAAATATCGTTGAAAAAAAACTCCGCGCTGAGCGCAGAACAAAGCACGACCTTGGTCGCGAAGCGTTTATAGAAAAGGTCTGGGAGTGGAAAGCGAGATCCGGCGGCATCATCATTCAGCAACTCCAGAAGCTAGGTTGTTCGTGTGACTGGTCCCGGGAGCGGTTCACCATGGACCCGGAGTACGTTCGAACGGTGCAGGGAACGTTTGTGGATCTTTATCGAAAAGGGCTGATCTATCGCGGCAAACGGATGGTCAATTGGGACCCGTTCTATCAGACCGCGCTCTCCGATGAAGAGGTCATTCCGACTCCGACAAAAGGCAAGCTGTATTACATTCGCTACGAGGTGGTCGAAGAACCCGGGACCTGCCTTGAGGTAGCGACCACGCGACCGGAGACGCTGATGGGTGACACCGGCGTGGCGGTCAATTCGGGTGATCTTCGCTACAAGCGTTTCGTCGGCAAACATTGTTGGCGCCCTTTTCCGCGGGCGAAGATCCCGATCATCTGCGACGACGCAATCGATCCGACATTTGCCACTGGCGTGCTGAAGGTGACGCCGGCCCATGACAAGCTGGATTTTGTGATAGGGCTGCGTCACGGGCTCGAGGTCGTTGACGTGATGAACCCGGACGGGACCCTGAATGCGCTGGCAGGGGAGGGATTCGACGGAATGGATCGATTCGATGCCCGGAAGAAGGCCGTGGAAAAATTGCGCGATTCGGGATTGCTGGTCCGGGAAGAGGAGTACCAGAACAACGTCGGGTACAGCGAGAGAGGGGGTGTACCGATCGAGCCGCGGCTGAGCGAACAATGGTTCCTCAAATACCCACGTACTGAGGAGACTCTGCAGGCGGTTTCGACCGGCCAGATCCGGTTTCGACCCGAACGATGGGTCAAAAGCTTCGAGCATTGGATTGATAACATCCAGGATTGGTGCATCAGCCGGCAGCTCTGGTGGGGGCACCGGATACCGGTTTGGTATTGCAACGATAATCCCGGCCGCATCTATGTCGGTACGGAAACGCCTCCCGATAAGGAGAACTGGCATCAGGATCCCGACGTGCTCGACACCTGGTTTTCTGCCTGGCTCTGGCCATTCGCCACCATGGATGAGATGACGAGGAAGCGATTTTATCCGACCCAGGATCTCGTGACCGGTCCAGACATTATTTTCTTCTGGGTTGCCAGAATGATCATGGCGAGTTTCGAGTTCCAGGGAAAGATCCCATTCGAAAACGTGTTTTTCACCGGGATTATCCGGGATCTTCAGGGCCGGAAAATGTCGAAAAGTCTCGGCAATTCTCCTGACCCGCTGGATTTGATCGCAAAATATGGTGCCGATGGGCTTCGATTCGGTTTGATGCGGATCGCGCCCCACGGGCAGGACATCCGGTTCGACGAAAAACAGATCGAAGAGGGTAGAAATTTTGCGAACAAGCTCTGGAATGCCTGTCGCTTCCGACAGTTGCAGGGACCTCGAACCCAAGCTCTGGCGTCGACGCCGTTCAGCCCGTATTCCGCTTACATCCTTCTCCGCTTGAACGAGACGGTCGATCGTATTGAAAATGCTTTTGGCGAATATCTGTTTACCGAGGTTGCCAGATCGCTCTATGAATTTGTCTGGAGCGATTTTTGCGACTGGTATCTCGAAGCGGCAAAAACAGAACTACAGAGCCAAGAGGAGAGTGTTCGTTTGAATTGCTTGAGCGTGGCGGATCATGTCCTCTCCAGCGTCCTGCGGTTACTTCACCCATTCATGCCGTATATTACTGAGGAACTCTGGCATCGGATGACTTTTGGTGATTCCACCATCCAATTCGTTCCGGTAAACAATTTGCGGGTTGATATGGCCAGGCTGAATCCGATTGACATCGCCTTCGCGCAACGGGTATACGAAGCCGCGACTCTTACTCGCAATCTTCGGGCGGAGTATCGAATTCCTTCGAATAAAAAGGTGAGGTTGATTTTGAAACCCGCGGTAACGGGTGATTTCAAGGTGTTTGGCCGTCTGGTGAATGGAGATCCGCTGGAAATCGATCCGCACGTTCTGGCAGAACCGGGAGTGCCAGTCGCAGTGACGCCGCTGGGTCAGCTCTTCATTCCCTTAGAGGGCATCGTTGACCTTTCCGCGGAGAAGGAGCGACTGCGGAAGGAGATCGCGAAACTAGAATCGGAGATTGAAACTGTCCGGAAAAAACTTGGGAACGAGAGCTTTGTTGCACGCGCGCCCGCCGCAATCGTCGCGGAGCATCGCCAAAGAGAAAAGGAATCCATGATGAAGCTCGAGCGGCTCCGCGAACGTTTCGGGGGCCTTTGAAGTCTTTTCGCCGAGACAGCAGAGCCGGATCAAAACCGGATTCGGCCGTTTTTAATCATCTGCAATCCTGGAGATTTGATGTATTTTCTCATCCTGCAGTAAATGTCCCAACATCTTGAGAAAATTCTGGCGCACGCGGAGCGCCAGCTGACGTCAGAGGGAAGCAGACGCCTTCGGGAGCGCCTGGATCTGTATAAGAAATTTCTTAAGATAGAAGAACACCGGCTCCGGTTAAAGCATTACTCTGGGGCGGGGGGTCTTGAAATCGTTCGAGACCGTGCTGCGCTGTTGGATGTTGTCCTGCGGCATTTGTTCGAGGGAGCGATCGAGGGATCCGCCTACGCAGATCGAACGCCGCCTGTTGCCCTCCTTGCCATTGGCGGCTATGGCCGTGGAGAATTGAATCCCTACAGCGATGTCGATATCTTGTTTCTTCATGATTCAGCGCGAATTTCTGCCGAAGCCCGGGAGGAGATCGAACAGGTTCTCTACATGTTATGGGATGTCGGCTTTAAAGTTGGGCACTCCACCCGATCCATCGATGAAGCCATCAAACTAGCAAACGCGGATGTGCTGACCAAAACCTCCCTTTTGGAGTCCCGCTTTTTGGCCGGCGACCACCGGCGGCATTCCAAATTCAGGAGGGATTTCTTCGAGCGCTGCGTCAGGGGGCAGGTAGACAACTACCTGAAGTGGCGTCTGGAAAACCAGGATGACCGCCACCGCAAATATGGGGGGTCGGTTTTCATGCAGGAACCAAACATCAAGAACGGCTGCGGTGGTTTACGGGACTACCACAACATGCAATGGATTTGCTATTTCCGCGATGGCGTGATGAGTACTTCCAAGCTGGTTGAACGTAAATATATCAGCGAGAGCGATCGGCGCGCCATCGATCGCGCGTACGATTTTCTCCTGCGGGTTCGTACGGAGTTGCACTATTTGAGCAAGCGCCCCTCGGATTTGTTGACCCTCTTCTATCAGGGTCAGATTGCGAATTCATTCCATTATTCGCAGAAGAACGTGCTTCGCCGCAGCGAGTCTTTCATGCGCGACTATTACCAGCACGCCCGCACAATCTATCTAACGGCGAAGCGTGTCACAGAAGGATTTCTCCTCCCAGACATCAGCGAGAAAGAGCAAAAACCAGTCTTTGGCTTTTTGGCAAAGCGCAAACTGAAGACCGAACATTTTGACGGATTTTACAGCCACGGCAGGCTGATCTACTTTGAGAATCGGGAGATTTTTCACGAAGATCCCTTTCGCGTAATACGGGTTTTTCTCTACGCCCAGCAACGGGAACTGGAACTGAGTTCCGAACTACAGCAGTTAATTCGCCGACGGACCAGGCTAGTCAATCGCACATTCCAATATGCCCGGGCCGCGCGAGAAACGTTCCAGGCAATATTGTCAAGAAAGGGACAGGTTGGACACGTTCTCCGGATGATGCATGAGGTGGATTTGTTAGGCAAATATCTGCCGGAATTCGGGGAATTGACTTGCCTCGTGCAGCACGAGTTTTTTCACCGGTACACCGCCGACGAGCATACAGTTGTCTGCATCGAAAAGTTAGATTCCCTCATCGATACCGAGGATCCAAAATTGGCCCCCTATAAGTCACTGTTCCTCAAGTTAGAAGATCCTTACGTCCTTTATCTGGCGCTGTTGCTTCATGATACCGGCAAAGCTTCCGGTGCACGTCATCATGCGGAGGCGAGTGCGCTCAATGCACAGAAAGTTGCTGCCCGGCTTCAGCTCTCACCGGAAAGGAGGCGAAGGCTGATACTGCTTGTGGACCATCACATGACTCTTTCCGAAATCGCCCAACGTCGCAATTTGGAGGATTCGACCACAATCGCGGATTTTGCGGAGGTCGTGCGGAATCCGGAAAACCTCGATGCGCTCATGCTGCTGACGTTGGCGGATGGTCAAGGAACAGGCGGGCAGAACTGGTCCGACTGGAAGGAAACCCTCGTATGGCATCTCTACCACGCTACTTCCAGCTACTTACACGACGAACGCGAATTCTTCGCCGAACGGCGAATAGCACGCGAAGACCTGCAACAGGCGGTCGGGAAAAAAATGGCGAAAGACTCCGCCGAAGAGATCGAAGTGCATTTCAATTCGATGCCGGATCGGTATTTTCAGAGTCATAACATCAATGAAATCGTTGGACACATCCGGCTGTTCCGCAGCTTTGTTGAATCGAGGCTACGCAATCCTAAGATGGCGCTGGCCGCTGCGGTGAAGTGGCACAGCAAACCCGATCAGGGCCACAGTGAAGTTTGGATCTGCACCTGGGATCGATCCGCGTTGATGGCCAAAATTGCGGGCTCATTTGCGACGGCGTCGATCAACATTCTGAGTGCGGACGTCTACACTCGCGTCGACAACCTGGTATTAGCCATTTTCCGGGTGTGTGACACTAGTTTTCGCCCTGTCTCCGATGAGCGAGATCTGCAACAGGTGGAGTCAGTCTTGCAAGAGTCGCTGGAAAAAATCGATTACGACTTCACGCCGCTTTTGGAGAAAGCCAGGAAGCGCACAGGATTCCATATGCCGATTGGAATGGAGTTGCCGACGAAATTAATTATTTCTAATGAGATCCATTCAGGCTACACCGTGATTGATCTTCAAACGGCCGATCGTCTTGGATTGTTGTATGACGTGCTGATCTGTCTTTCGCGCGCGCA
>JAFAQT010000254.1 GCA_019246215.1 Verrucomicrobiota bacterium | reverse complement strand
ATCATTGAAACGCAGGCGGGAGACGTTTCGGCCTATATACCGACAAATGTCATCTCGATTACCGACGGCCAGATTTATCTTGAGACAGACCTGTTCTACCAAGGTGTGAGGCCGGCGATCTCTGTCGGCATATCGGTCAGTCGCGTTGGTTCTGCTGCACAGATCAAGGCGATTAAACAGGTGGCGGGATCGACGAAACTGGACCTCGCACAATTTCGCGATCTCCAGGCTTTTGCGCAGTTCGGCTCCGATGTGGATGCAGGCACCAGGAAAAAGCTCGAACGCGGCCAGCGAATCGTTGAGCTTTTCAAACAAGCGCAATATAACCCGTTTGCAGTCGAGTTGGAGGTGGTCATCCTTTTCGCGATGCAAAGAGGTTATTTTGACGATGTGCCTGTCGACAAGGTTAAGGATTGCCAGCAGAAGTTGGTGGAATACTTTCAAACTCGGAAAGAAGACCTCCTGGCCTCCATTCTTGAGAAGCTCTCAATCGACAAGGAGTTGGAGGAAAAGCTTCAGGGTGCAATCACGGATTTTAAAGGCTTTTACAAACCCTAGGTCATTCCAATGCCCAGCACTCTCGATTTGCGGCGGCGAATTAGGTCGGTAAAAAATACCGCACAGATTACGAAAGCCATGCAGATGGTAGCTGCTGCGAAGATGCGTAAGGCACAGGCCGCGGCGCTTGCCGGGAGGCCGTACCAAGAAATGTTGACCCGGGTTTTGGCCGCAATCAAAGGACGAGTCGAATCGACAAGCCATGAGCTTCTGGCGATTCGCCCCGTCAGACGAGAGTTGATCTTGATCTTTTCGACGGACAAAGGGCTTTGCGGCCCCTTAAACACGAATCTTTTCAGAGAACTCTCCGGCACGGAGCGGGACAAGACCGAGTTTGCTGTGATGGGTAGAAAAGCGGTGCAATATGTTGCACGGAATAAACAAAATCTGACTGCCGACTTCGCTTTGAAGGATACGGTCCGTTTCGCCGATATCCGTCCCATCGCGAGATTTGCGTCTGAAAAATTCGTGTTAGGTGAGATCGACCGGGTGCGAGTGTTGTACCCGAAATTTGTCAACACCTTGACTCAGGAACCGGTGTTGCGGGATTTATTGCCGGTTCCTGCCGAAGAACTCGATCTAGAGGGAGCTGCAAATGTTGGAGAATATTTGTTCGAGCCCGATGCACAAGGTGTTCTGGATGCGATCCTTCCTCATTATATTGCGTTCCAGCTTTTTCAGATGGCACTCAATGCGAGGGCGTCCGAACATAGCGCCCGAATGGTGGCGATGAAGAATGCGACGGACAACGCCAAAGACTTGATCAAGGATTTAACGCTCGAATACAACAAGGTTCGCCAAGAAAACATCACAACGGAGCTGCTTGAAATTACCACGGCGCAGCTCGCCGTTGGATAGCTCCGAAATATGAATACAGGTACCATAGCCCAAATTATAGGCCCCGTTGTGGATGCCGATTTCAGTGAAAGTGATGCGATGCCAAGCATCTATGACGCGCTGGAAGTCGACTTCGAGCTGGAGGGAAGGGCATCGAAAAAACTGACTCTGGAGGTACAGCAGCATCTTGGGGGCGGTTGGGTTCGGGCGATTGCGATGTCGTCCACCGAAGGACTCAAGCGCGGGATGCCGATAACCAATACAGCCGCCCCAATCTCCGTGCCGGTGGGGGAATGCGTTCTCGGCCGGGTCTTCAACGTGACGGGAGATCCTGTGGATGAACGGGGGTCAGTTCAAGCGGAGAAAAGATATCCGATTCATCGCAAGGCACCGGATCTCATCGAGCAAGATACGAGCGCCAGCATCCTGGAGACGGGCATTAAGGTCATAGATCTGATTTGTCCTTTCTCGAAGGGGGGAAAGGTCGGGGCGTTCGGCGGCGCCGGAGTGGGCAAAACGGTGGTCATCATGGAGTTGATCAACAACATCGCAAAGGGTCACGGCGGTTATTCGCTCTTTGCCGGCGTGGGCGAAAGAACGCGAGAAGGCAATGACCTTTACACGGAAATGTCGGAAGCGGGAGTTATCGACCAAAAGGATTTAAGCAAATCCAAGGTGGCGCTCGTGTACGGTCAGATGAATGAGCCCCCGGGAGCTCGTCTGCGAGTCGGTCTATCGGCGCTGGCTATGGCTGAATATTTCCGGGACGAGAGAAATCAGGATGTGTTGCTCTTCATCGATAACATCTTCCGATTCTCGCAGGCGGGTTCGGAGGTTTCAGCGCTTCTCGGGCGAACCCCCTCAGCTGTCGGGTATCAGCCAACACTGGCCTCAGAGATGGGTGACCTGCAGGAGCGAATTACCTCGACGAACAAAGGCTCTATCACTTCTTTCCAGGCAGTCTACGTTCCCGCGGACGATTTGACCGACCCAGCGCCTGCAAACACGTTCGCCCATTTGGATTCGACGATAGTGTTGGAACGTTCGATTGCAGAGCTTGGAATTTATCCGGCGGTCGATCCCCTCGCGTCCACTTCAAAGGTTCTTGCGCCTGAATATGTGGGCCAGGAACATTATAATGTCGCCCGAGGGGTTCAACGTGTCCTGCAACGTTACAAGGATCTGCAGGATATCATCGCAATTCTCGGTATGGACGAGCTGAATCCGGACGACAAGTTAGTGGTCTACCGCGCTCGAAAGATGCAACGTTTTCTGAGCCAGCCGTTCCACGTGGCTGAAGTGTTTACCGGCAAGCCTGGAAAGTACGTTTCCATTGCCGACACAATCCGCGGATTTAAAGAAATTTTGGAAGGTAAACACGACGACATTTCTGAGCAGAACTTCTACATGAAAGGCGGAATCGAGGAAATTCAAGACGCTCAGGAATAGGTTTCCATGGCAAGATTACAACTCGAAATCGTCACTCCGGAAGCAAGAACCTTCTCCGAAGAGGTGGATATGGTGGTGCTTCCCGGTGCGGAAGGTGAACTGGGTATTTTGCCGCTGCACGTCCCGTTGATGACTCGGCTTCTGCCTGGTGAAGTTCGAATCACTCAAGGTCAAAAACAGGTTGAGCTCGTCGTGGGAGCAGGCTTTGTGGAGGTTACGCCGACCAAGGTTTCAATTCTGACCGATATGGCGGTGGCGGACACCGAGGTTGATGAGGCTGCCGCGGAAGAGGCAGTCAGCCGGGCCAAGGCTGATCTTCAGAACAAGGATCTGAACTCGGAAGAAGTGGCGGAGATTGAGGGCGCGATCGCGCGATCGCTGGCGTTACTGAAATTCAAGCGCCGCCGGCGACATTAGCGCTCAATGGGTTGCGCGCTATTCACTCCCGTAATTTTCGCTCAATCGGGCCGCCGGCGTTCATCCTGCGCAGTACGAGGATGTAGCGGCCTCGAAGTCTTGGACTAGGATTGTGAGGGTCCCAACCTCGCGGGAAAGGAAGCATCGCAGCCAACATTGCGCATTCTGAGCGAGTCAGCTGCTTCGCCGGGATTTGATAATAACGTTCGGCAGCTTCTTCGATGCCATATATGCCATCGCCGAGTTCGACCACATTCACGTACAGCTCGAGTATCCGTTGCTTTGTTAAAAGGTGTTCCATCAGGAACGTATAGTAGGCTTCCAATCCTTTTCTGACCCAGGATCGACCCTGCCACAGAAACAAAGAACGAGCGCACTGGTTAGAAATGGTTGAGACGCCCTGTATCGGCCGATGTTTACGTTCCGCGCGTTGGATAGCCTCCTCCATCTCGATCCAATCAAACCCGTCGTGGCTGAAGAAGCGGCTGTCCTCCATTTGCCAGACGGCATTGAGGAAATCATCCGGAACTCTTTCGAATGGGATCCATCGATAATGAATGTCTCCGCGAAACTGCTTAGTGATCATCGCCTCGATCCGGCGAAAAACCATCAAGGTAGTTACCGGTGGATTGAAAAAATGCACGTAGATGACCTGCAGGACCGGGATCAGCGCCAAGACAATGAAAAACAGGATTGCAGTGCGAAACCAAGATCGCCCCGTCCGCGTTTTCCGCGCCATGACCCTATTCAAAACGAATCGATACCGATCGACCGTGTGCGTCTAGTTGTTCGACCTCGCTGAATTGGGAGATGATCGACACGGATTTGCTGAGTGCTTCCCGATCATATCGAACGATGCTGGTCCGTCGCTGAAAATGGTCGACAGTCAATCCGCCAAATGATTTTGCCGCACCGCCGGTAGGAAGCTCGTGGCTGGGTCCGGCCAAAAAATCGCCCGTGGCTACCGGTGAGAAATTGCCAATGAAAATAGCGCCCGCGTTGAATATTCTTTCGGCCATTTTTTCGCTGTGCCGCGTTACCAATGAAAGGTGTTCTGGCGCGAAAGCGTTAACAAGCTCGATGGCCTGTTCTTCGTCCTTGGCGCGCACAAAAAGGGCATTGTGTTCTAGGACCTCGTTCAAAGCAGTTCTGCGGACCAGGGAATTGGCCTGTTGCGCGATCTCTGCTTGTACAGCTTCAATCACATGTTCCTCCAGCGCCACCAGGCAGATCACACTTCCACGACCATGCTCGGCTTGTGCGAGCAAATCAGCTGCGACCCAGGCTGCCACAGCGGTGTCATCCGCAACAATCATAATTTCACTGGGTCCTGGTACCAGATCGACCCCTACGTAGCCGAAGACTTGGCGTTTGGCTTCCGTGACGTAGGCGTTCCCTGGGCCGAAGATCTTGCAGACGGGCTGGATTGTCTCTGTGCCAAAGGCGAGCGCAGCTATCGCTTGTGCGCCTCCAATCTTGTAAATTTCGGTTGCGCCAGCCAGTTGCAGGGCGGTCAGAAGGCCAGGATTGACTGTTTTATTCGGGCCGAC
>JAFAQT010000430.1 GCA_019246215.1 Verrucomicrobiota bacterium | reverse complement strand
TTAATAGGCGGTAGCCACGTTTTCCTTCGCGTTTGAATCGTCGAAGAGCCGATCGTCGCTCTTCACCCAGGTAGGAATTTTTTCCCCTTTGGCATATTTATCGATGACCTCGAATGCCTTCTTGCCAAGGCGAGGATTGCATTCCACCGAGCACGCCAGCTTTCCGTCCGCGATCGCTTGCAAACCGTCCTTCTCTCCATCAATGCTGATAACAATCACGTCCGACCCTGGTTTCTTGCCTGCTGCTTCCAGGGCGGCAATTGCGCCGAGCGCCATCTCATCATTATGTGCATAAATCGCGGTCGCATCAGGGTGGGCCTGAAGCAATGTTTCTGCGACCTGGCGCCCTTTGTCGCGCGCAAAATCACCCGTTTGTGAAGCAACAATTTTCATGTCTGGATGGTCTTTGATTCCCTCTACAAAACCGGTGTGGCGATCGTTCGCCGGCGACGATCCGGTCGTGCCCTGGAGTTCAATGATGGTGGCTTTGCCGTTCGTCTTTTTTGCCAGCCAATCCGCTGCACGCTTTCCTTCATCCACAAAATCCGAACCTATAAAGGTAAGATAGTCGACTCCAGGTTTGGCCACGGGATCGACTCTGCGGTCGAGCAGAATCACAAGGATTCCTGCCTTTTTGGCGGCCATCACTGCGGGTACCAGAGGTTTTTCTTCTCTGGGCGCCAGCAGGATTACGTCCACTCCCTGAGCAATCATGCTATTCACGTCCGCGACCTGTTTTGCTGCGGAACCCGCCGCATCAGTATAGACGAGTTGGTCGCCACGTTTGGCGGCTTCATCCTTGACGCTTTGCGTTTCGGCCAGTCGCCAAGGGTTGTTCGATTCGGTTTGTGAAAATCCTACTTTGTAATTTTTCTTTTCCTTCAGTTTTGGCAATTCGTCGGCTGCGGCTGTGCCGAACATGTATGCCACGGCGGCCAGCGAAAGGCTGGCAGTTATCATCAGATAATCTCTTTTCATGTTATCAGTATTGGGGGTTCTGCATTGTTGTTTTTTCGAGCCCGAATGTTTCGGGTCGGAAATCGATCTACTAATTTCCTCATTTTGGGGCAAAGGTAGTACTTGCACGTTCAATGAGCGTTGGACGGATGGTCCGATTCCGTGGCGCACGCCCCGGGTTGTCCAATTGGTCGAGTAAACACTGAACGGATAGCTTTCCGAGCGAAGCGAAATCCTGTCTCACCGTAGTCAACGGCGGCCGAAGATAAGCCGCTTCCGGAATATCATCAAAACCAGCGACTGAGATACGTGCCGGGATGGGAATTTCGGCTTCTTCAATGGCTCGGATTGCTCCGAGCGCCATTTGATCGTTCGCGGAGACCAGTGCGGTGAATTCTCCAGGCTTCGCAGAAATCAATTCTTTAGTGGCCTCAAATCCTCCCCGCGCAGACCAATCGGCTTCAATGATGGGACCGGGTTTGAGACGGGCAGATTCAAGCTCTTTTAAGAATCCTCTAAACCGCAGGCGAGCGGCACGCCAGATAAGCGGTGCACGCAAATAAGCAATCCGGACGTGTCTGAGAGCGATCAGATGCCTGGTAACAAGTCGGGATCCTTGTTCTTGGTTCACAAAGACGGAGTGCGCCTTGAAACTGAAATCAGAATCGATAGCGACAAGCGGCAAATTACGGGAGATATCCTTCAGATGTTGAAGATCGATCTGAATGGGCAGATGAATGAGAACACCAGCCACCTGGTGTGAACAGAGTTCATTCACAGCGCGTCGTATTTCGTTCACGCTTTCTTCGGCGATTCCGCAAAACATCACGCTCCACCCCAATTCCTTCACGCTTTGCTCGAGATTGACCATGATTTGAGTGGGGCCGTAGAGTCCGGTCCCGAAGGTGACAACACCGACTACGGAAGAGCGTTGGCTGACTAACTGTCGCGCTGTCACATTGGGGCGATAGCCCACTTCGCTCATGATTTTGAGCAGCCGTTCGCGTGTGGTATCCGCGACATCGGGCATTCCATTGACTACCCGAGACACGGTTTGGTAAGAAACTCCGGAGAGAGCTGCGATATCGGTCATAGTCGTTCGCTTAACCGGGGTAGCGGGGCGCGACGAAGAGGCTGAATTGCTGACCATGAACAAGAAATCTGCGGGGGGTGGCGGGATTAACCCGGTGCGAAGAATTCTCCGTGAACGTTCACGACCTTTGGAACGGTTGTCGCTTTTATGCAAGGAAAAAAACCACTTATTTGATCCTGACGCTGGCCGGTCTGATTTCATTAGCTCATTGGAACTCCGGCAATCCTGAATGCATCCTCACTTATTGCCGACCAATCAGGCTCAGTTTCGGAGTTACCTTATGAGAGGGAACCACCGAAGAGCGTGCAGCAACGATCGCGGCCCGGTCCCCAATGTTCAAGCCGCCAACATGATTTCGCAGGAGCTCAAAAAGGGCAATATCGAACCCGAATGTTCGTCGACAATATCGGACTGATTGGAAAATGCGTTCTGAACTCAGCAGATGCGCGGGAGTTGCTCGCCAGAGAGCATGTCGACGACGCGGGTTCCCCCAATTCGTGTTTTCATGATAACAAAGCCAGGATGGTCTTCGGTCACCGAGCCGATGACCATAGCTTTCTCGCCAAGCGGGTGAGCTCGCATGGCGGCGAGAACGGGAGCGACATCGTCCGCAGAGACGATGGCCAAAAGTTTCCCTTCATTGGCGACGTACAGCGGGTCGAGCCCAAGAATTTCGCATGCCCCTTTAACCTCTTCGCCGATTGGAATGCGGGCTTCTTCAAGGTAAACGCCGACATGAGCGCTTTGGGCGATTTCGCTCAGCGCGCTGGTGATGCCGCCGCGGGTGGGATCTCGCAAAACGTGGATATCCGTGCCGGCAGCAAGCACGGCGTGCACAAGACCGTTCAAAGGGGCGGTGTCGCTTAGAATCTCGGTCTCGAACTCGAGCCCCTCCCGCACAGACATGATAGCGATGCCGTGAACCGCAATTTCACCGCTGACGATGACTATATCCCCGGGTTGAGCGCGCCCGGGATGAATGTTCACTTCTGGAGGTATAACGCCAATCCCGGACGTGTTAATGAAAATTCTATCTGCCTTCCCGCGGTCCACAACTTTGGTATCCCCGGTCACCAGGGCGACCCCAGCCGCCGCGGCTGCCTCCCGCATGGACAAGACCACGGCCCAAAAGTCTCGCATCGACAGGCCTTCTTCTAAAATAAAGCCCGCCGATAAATAAAGAGGATAGGCGCCGCACATAGCCAGGTCGTTGACCGTGCCATGAACAGCCAACTTCCCGATATCGCCACCTGGGAAAAATATAGGGCTTACCACAAAGGAATCGGTGCTGAAGGCGAATCGTGTGCCGTCCACTGAAAACACTGCGCCATCATGCTGAACATCCAAAAACTCGTTGCGGAATTGAGGGAGCACAATCTGCTGGATCAACTGCTGACTGAGTTTTCCGCCGCCGCCGTGTGCCAAGACGATTTCCTGATAGTCGGCGATCGGCAACGGACACGTACCTATCATGGCGCCAAGGCCATTTCCGTGACCTGCATCCCTGGATATTCCGGTGCTTTCAGGTAACATCTTCAGATGGTCCGGTGACAATGAGGCGCGGCTCGTCGACCAGTTTTCCACGAAAACTGGATTGCGAAATTATCGATGTATTTCATACCGCCACGGCCGTGGATTGTTGAGAATTGCGGCTCAGGTCTCCGGGATTTCAAGCTCAGTTAACTGGTCCATTTCCGCCAGGAGTCTGTAGGTTCGGGCAGCTTCTTCTTCATCGATTTTACCAAGAGCGAAACCGACATGGACCAACACGTAGTCCCCTGGATTCGCTTCAGGAGTGTATTCCAGACAGACCTGCTTGACGATCCCTCCAAAATTGGCTTTGCCCATCCTGACGCCCTGCGGGTCATGAGCAATTTCAATGAGCTTTCCCGGAATGGCTAGACACATAATTTTTCTCCGTTCGTCTTTTCGGGGTCGACCCTGGCAATCGCCACGCCGTCGCAAACGAGAACCGAGTCCCCGATTTCCGCCACGGTTACCAGGTCGAGTGAAACATTTCTCATTGCACCTCCAATACGGATTTTCCCAACCCGCATGTCACCTTCTTGGGATATCGCGACAATTTCCCCGTAAATCAGGTTCATCAGACTTCGGCTCCTTTTGGCTGCGGCGTAGCCAGAGCGGATCGAGCAGCGCCGACGACTTGTCCAAGGGCAATCCCGCCGTCATTGGGCGGTACGCGTTGATGCCAATAGGGCTTAAAGCCAACCTCCGATAATCGTCGGATCGAGCGTTCGGCCAAATACCGATTTTGAAAGCATCCGCCAGTGAGGACAACGTCAGGCACCGCAATTTCTCGAGCGACTGCCACAATGATCTCCGACAACGTATTATGAAACTTTGTCGCGATAATCCCGACTGGTTTGGATTCTTGGAGGTCGATCAGAATCTCGGCAATCATCGGTGCCCAGTCCACGATGGATGGTGAAGAGGAGGAGATCCCGAAGGAATAGGCTTCGTCGGTGGCACTTAGAATCGCAAATTCCAGCTCCATGGCAGCCTGCCCTTCGAATGTGACCCGTTGCCGCACCCCGAGAATGGAGGCCACTGCATCGAACAATCTGCCTGCGCTTGACGTGAGGGGCGAGTTGATGCCTTTCGAGAGCATTCGTCGTATGACAAGCAATTCGCTATCTGAAAAGCTGACAACGGGCGCCAGCCTGGGGTCAATCATCAGGTTGTTGCCCCAGATTTCGTGCAGGACACCCAACGCGGCGCGGCGTGGCTCTTTGACGGCCGCGGCGCCTCCCGGTATCCGGAATTGGCGCAAGTGAGCCACGCGTCGGAATGACTCTTCATCCGTCCGAAGAAATTCTCCACCCCAGACGGTGCCGTCCGTGCCGTACCCGGTCCCGTCCCATGAGACACCGAGAACCGGGTCTTCCAATTCATTTTCGGCCATGCAAGCCAATACATGCGCAAAATGATGTTGGACTTGGTGCAAGGGCGCTTGCATATTCTGTGCAAGCTTTGTCGAAAGATAGTCGGGGTGCATGTCGCATGCCACGACGCTGATCTCTGCTTCGTAAAGGCGTGGCAAATCCGCAGTCGTTCTGCGAAAGGCAGAGAACGCTTCGCTCGTTTCCAAGTCGCCAATGTGCTGGCTGATAAAAATTTCTTTCCCGACGCTCAGAGCGACACTGTTTTTTAGATGCGCGCCCACCGCCAGAATGTCCGGCAGCGTCGTTTTCATATGAACGGGTAACGGTGCATAGCCACGCGCTCGTCGCAACACCAACTCGCGATTCCAAACTACACGCACTACGGAGTCATCCACGTGGCGGACGATCGGCCTGTTGTGAACCAGGAAATAATCGGCAACTCCTTCCAGCCTCTTCAGCGCCTCGTATTCGCTGATGCAGATAGGTTCGTCGCTCAGGTTGCCGCTGGTCGCGACGACGGGAATCCGGAGATCTCTCATCAAGAGATGGTGCAACGGCGAATAGGGTAGCATGACACCCAGACTCGGGCTGGCCGGCGCGACCTCAGGCACGATCTGCGATGCAGTCGATCTGCGTTGAATCAAAACGATAGGCGCCTCGGGAGCAAGCAACAGGCGCGCTTCGAGTTCCGATACGTCGGAATCCCGGCTCACCAGATCAAAAGAAGGGTACATCAAAGCGAACGGCTTTTCCTCGCGCCGCTTGCGTGCTCTTAGACGTTGAACCGCGTTTGCGTTACGAGCGTCCACCAACAGTTGAAATCCGCCGATGCCTTTAAGGGCGAGGATTTGGCCCTGACGGACGATTTCGATCGCGCGAACCATCGCCTCTTCTTCCTCTGCGAGCACGGTCCCTCTGGAATCCCATAGGGCCAGACGTGGACCGCAACGGGGACAGGCGTTTGGCTGTGCGTGAAATCTGCGGTCACACGGATCGTGGAATTCGTGATCGCATGCGGCGCACATTTTGAATCGTTTCATCGTGGTGTGCGGACGATCATACGGCAATGCTTCGATGATCGTGAATCGCGGCCCGCAATTTGTGCAATTTGTGAACGGATAACGGTATCGGCGGTTCTCGGGATCGAAAATCTCGCGGAGACATTCTGCACAAGTCGCAATGTCTGGTAATATTGAAACCATCTTTTGGCCGCTTGGGTCGCTATAGCGAATTTCGAAATGGTCGTAACCTGTCGCGTTGAAAAACGAAAACTCCAGGTTCTGAATGACGGCGCGCGGAGGCTTATCCTTCTCCAGGCGGAGCAGAAACGACTGAAGGAGGTCGCGATCACCTTCGACTTCCATGAATACACCTTGGGCAGAGTTCAAGACCCAGCCGTTGAGCTTCATTTGCGTAGCTAACCTGTAAACAAAGGGACGGAAACCGACTCCCTGGACCGTGCCGCGAACCGCAACTTTCGCACGTTCGGCTCTCATAGCGGCAGCGCCACTTTCACCACGCCCTCCTGAAAAAGCAACGGGTAAGGATCCAGGTGGGCGGTGGGCATTTCAGCGCAACGCCCCGCACGCTGCACATCATAGCGATGCCCCAAAGGGCAATTCAGCAATCCCGCTCCGAGAGCCCCGCCATCGAACGGCATGTTACACGCAGGACAATTATTCCGATAAGCGTACAAGTTGCCGTTCACTCTACAGACGACCAGTCGTTTCCCGGCGACTCGCACAGCCATCCACGCTCCATCCTCCAAACCTTGCGCGCTCTCCAAAACGATCCAGTTTGGCTTGCTGCGTTCTTGCGATTGAGGGCCGGGTGCGGCGGCTACTTCTTTTTCAGCAACGCCTTCCACCTCAAAGCCGGCGAGATCAGGGCACGCCTCTTCAATGGCATGTCGTATGGCAAGCTCTAAGGTAACCGCAGAGGAAGCGCAAGTTTTGCAGGTGCCTTGGAGCCGTAATCTAGCCGTCTGACCTGTCAGGCTGATCAACTCCACATTGCCGCCGTGGCTCTTAAGATAAGGCCGGACATGATCCAGGGCATCGCACAAACGAGTTTCGAGACTCGCAGGATGGAGATCGTGAATGAGCAACATTCCGCGCACAACCTTGTCGTTGATCAGGCGTTGATAAACCTTCTGAAATTCCGGCCCGGATTCACTAACCACCTCAAGTATTCTGGCCAAACCCTGGCCATAAAACGCGAGGGTGGCCCCCATGATTTCATGCATCAATTCGCGGGTTGAAGCGCCCGGAATAGCCTCGATCTGCTGCAAAAGCTGCTGAATCCGGGCGCCGTGTGAATTCATCGCATCGAGTTGCTCTTTTGCCTCATTTGCACCGTAAGGCCAGACTCTTTCCGGCATTTCTCCGGCTGCTGGCGAACGCTCATTCGCGGAAGTTTCCATTGCGCTCTATTTCGAAACCACGGATTCGCAGATTTTACATCTTAGGCATCATCGTCAGCTCAGGCAACGAATTGGATGGTTTTGATCGCGCAATCGTTTCCTTGGATCGGTTCCACGGTCCCTTGACACTTTGGGCACTCAAGGGTCGGTATCGGTGCAGCAGAGCGCGCATCTTCCCAGTATTTTGGGGACCCACGGTAATCACAGCGCGGGCACTGCACCACCGCGGCGACAGTTTCGATTTCGAGCGTCGAATTCTCCATCGCGGTTTTCTGAGTGATCGCCGTGTAACAGAAACACAATTGCTCCGCTTCGACACAATTCAGTTCTCCGACGGCCAGACGCACGGTCAGCACCTTTTTAACCTTATGCGCGTCAAGAAATTCGAGCACGCTATCCACCAGCGACGATGCTATCGACAGTTCGTGCATCGGCGGTCGTTGTCATATCGCCAGCAAAGAAGCTGTCAATTCGTCTAAACCGACACCATTCTTGCAACTTGTGCGGATAACCTTGAGGTCGGGCTTAAGTTTATGCACGTCGGCAATGAGATCCTCGATGCTGACTTCCATCGCTGAGGCGAGATCTATCTTGTTCACTACGACCAAATCCGCTCCTAGGAACATATGAGGGTGTTTGCGTACCATGTACTGACCTTCGGTGACGCTCACCACGACCACGCGCGCCTTCGAGCCGAGCGGGAATTCGGCAGGACAAATCAGGTTGCCGATGTTCTCAATGAAAATCAGTTTAAGCTTAGTCAGATCGATTTTGCGCAGTGCTTTCCCCACCAGATTAGCGTCCAGATGACAACCATTGACCGTGGCTATCTGGACGACGGGCACGTTTTGTCTGGCGATCAGATCCGCGTCGCTGCTTATCGTCGCGTCCCCATTGAAAACCGCTACCCCCAACCGATCTTTCAATCTCTCCACCAATCGCCCGATGAGCGTCGTTTTCCCTGATCCGATCGCACCCATTACATCGATTGACGCAATTCCATGGCGGTCAAGCAGAGATCGGTTTTCTTTTGCGAGCTTTGCGTTCGCCTCCAAAAGGCTATGCTCAAGCTCGATGTCGTAAATCTCGTCCGGTGACGCTTCGATTGTTTGAATCATCGTCGAGCTATTCACGTTTTACGCCGGCCAAGCCCGCGAACGCGGTGGGCGTATGGATTTGCTTGAGGACCTTTCCGTCTCCGAGATACATATGCACCCCGCAAGGCAGGCACGGGTCGAAGCTCCGTACCGTCCGCATAATGTCTATACCCTTAAATTTGTCCGGGCCGTTCTCTTCGAAAATCGGTGTGTTCTGTACGGCATCCTCGTAGGGACCGGGTGTGCCGTAGGTATCTCGCGGAGCGGCATTCCAAGGAGTGGGCGGGTAGGGATGATAATTGGCAATCTTCCCCCCGCGGATCACCATGTGGTGAGAGAGCACGCCGCGCACAGCCTCATGAAATCCGCAACCGATGGCTTCTTGCGGTACCTTGAATGGAGTGAAAGTCTTCGTTCTTCCGGCGTGGAGTTCCGCCATAGCCCGCTCCACAAAATACATTGCGGCGGCGGCCGCATAAGCTTGGAAATAGCTCCGGGCGCGGTCTCGCTCAAGGGCGTTACTCCACTTCGGAATTTGCCATTCGAACTCGACTTCCGGTTTCAGGGCTGTTTTTGGCAAAACGATCTTTACGCTGTGACCGGTCGCTTTGATATAACCGATATCCACAAGACCGGCCAGAGCAGTCGCCCACAAGCGAGCGATCGGGCCGCCACCCGTGTCGAGCGCCAAATGGTCTCCGGTGCGTTTGTCGTACCAGCGGGGCGACATGACCCAGGTGTATTTGTCACCAAAATTTCGTTTTTGCGGCTTTGGAATTGTGGTCTGATTCCACGGATGTCGTTTATCAACCGGGTTACCGAGCGGGTCGCTCGAAACAAAGGTTTCCTGGTTATCCCAATCTTCGTAATAAGACGATCCGAGCAGAATCCGGATCCCAAGGTTAATATCGACGAGGTTTGTCGTGATTAACTCGCCATCCACGACAATACCGGGAGTGACGTACATCGCCTTACCCCATCGATCCATCGTTCTGTAGGTATAGTCACACACATAAGGATTCTGAAAGGATCCCCAACAACCTAGAAGAACACGTCTTTGGCCAACCTGCTCATAGCCCGGCAACGCCTCGTAGAAGAAATCAAATAGATCATTATGAAGCGGGACGACTTTCTTCATGAATTCAATATATTTCATGAGGCGGATCAGAAAATCAGTGAACAACTGGACGGAAGGTACCGTTCCAACGCCGCCGGGATAAAGTGTTGAAGGATGGACATGCCGTCCTTCCATAAGGCAAAACATCTCGCGGGTCATACGACTTACCTGCAGGGTCTCCCGGTAGAATTCGCCCTCGAAAGGATTCAGGGACTTCATGATATCCGCGATCGTACGGTATCCATGATCGTTCGCATGGGGAGCCTCGGTTTTCTGGGCCTTTTCCCAAACGCCGGGATTCGTTTCCCGAACCATCTTCTCGCAGAAGTCGACCCCAACGAGATTGTCCTGGAAAATATTATGGTCGAACATATACTCAGCGGCCTCGCCGAGGTTGACAATCCACTCTGCGATATTCGGGGGTTGGATCCCATACGCCATATTCTGGGCGTACACCGAACAGGTCGCGTGATTATCTCCACAGATCCCACAGATACGGCTGGTGATGAAGTGCGAGTCGCGAGGATCCTTGTTCTTCATGAAGATGCTGTAGCCTCGAAAAATGGAGGATGTGCTGTGGCACTCGACTACTTTCCGGTTTGTGAAATCGATTTTGGTAAAGATACCCAAGCTACCGACGATGCGGGTAATCGGATCCCAGGACATCTCCACGATATTGCCGGCCTTGGGTTGTGTGTCCGTTTGCGAAATTGTTGCAGTTTCCATTTAGATAGACAAAAGTTAAAGGCTTTTAGTTCCGGTTCCGGCATTCCGGGCTGCGGAAGCTTCCTCAGATTCAGCCGTTCCCAAAATGCGTGGGATGATATCCGGTCGTTAATTCGGAACCCCGGTGGCGCCATCGAGGTTCCTTGTTCGCGGTGTGTTGGGTAATCGCACGAAGGCTTCGAATGACCAAGCCGTAGAGTCCCGAAGCGGCTGATGAAACACTAGCGCCCGGAGGAGCGTCCATAAACGGCATGAATTTGTCGGGAAACCCCGGCATGGTGCACCCGATGCAAATGCCCCCCACGTTCGGACAGCCGCCGATCCCGCCCATCCAACCGCGTTTTGTTACGTTACAATTGATCACGGGCCCCCAGCATCCCAGTTTAACCAGGCACTCGGGTGAACCGTATTCGTCAGCAAAATCTCCCTGTTCATAATATCCGCCGCGATCGCAGCCCTCATGGACGGTCTTTTCAAATAGCCATCTCGGCCTTAATTGATCGTCGAGCGGAATCATCGGCGCCAGGCCCGCTACCTGATAAAGGAGGTAGAGGAGCGTCTCCATCATATTGTCGGGTTGCACCGGACAACCAGGGACGTTCACGATCGGCAGCCCTGCTTTTGAACGCCAGTTCCAGCCAAGATAGTCGGCTAGGCCCATCGCCCCGGTAGGATTGTCTTGCATCGCATGGATCCCCCCATAGGTAGCGCAAGTACCCGCGCACACAATCGCCAGCGCTTTTGGCGCCAATCGGTCGATCCATTCGTTGGTTGTAATCGGTTGCCCTGTTTTGGAATCGGTCCCCATCGCCGCCCAGTACCCTTCCTTTTTGATCTTCTCGTTCGGAATGGAACCTTCCATGACCAGCACAAACGGCTCAAGCTCGCCCGCGGCGGCTTGATGCCAGTATTTCATGAAATCGTCGCCCACTTCGTACGCGATCACCGGGTTATGGACATACACCTTCGGTAAACCGGGAATGGCGCCCATCACCAGATCCTCAAGGCTCGGCAAAGAAGCGCCGGTGATCGATACAGAATCTCCGTCACAGCTCAGACCGGTTGTCATCCACACAACGTGGATCTCTT
>JAFAQT010000402.1 GCA_019246215.1 Verrucomicrobiota bacterium | reverse complement strand
TGGAATCGACCTCAAAGACGCGGCCTACTTTCGATTTTTCACGCTGCTCATGGGCATTACCGCGATCCTTTTCGTTTTCGTCGCACGCTTTTATCGTGGCAAGACTTATATCCAGGGTGAAGCCCCGCTCCAAGAGGCCGCAACCGCGCATTAGCGATAGGAGCGTCGAGCGAAGAAATGGTCATTTTTGTTCGGAGCGTTGATTGGCGTATTCGGTAGCAAAGTCTTCTCGCGGACGCGTCCTTTTAGAAACTGACATGAAAACAGACCGTTTAACAGCCGTATACACAGTGGAAGTCATGCCGCAGGCCAGAGAAAAGCCAAGCAGATCACAAATAGCGGCCAAGGCAAGGGTTCAGAACAGACCCACGACAAAGAAACGGCACCCCAGGGATTGCTTTCCAATAGGCCCAGCGGCTATTCGTTGGGCTTTGCGTCGTCTGGTTCGCTGTGCTCGGCATTGAGGTCCCCGCAAAGGATAAAAACGCCGGCCAGCGCGAGCAGGAAAAAAGCAAGGCAAAATCCCAGCCAGACGGTCCGCCAGAGAGTTGTCAAATCTAGCATCGTCGTAAACATGGCAGTGAGGAAAAAGAGCAATCCGGCGAGCGCGGAGCCTACCATCTTTATGAATACGGTACGATCTTCCATATTGAGTGATTCTGGAGCTAGAACTTGGGCTTTCCTGAACGACCGGTACTGTGGAACACAGTAGCTGTTTTGGACCTCGTAATAAATAGAAAAAAACAGCTTTTCCGCTTTCAACAATTAAAAATGTTGAGAAACAGTGGACCCCGGAACAAACAGAGAGCGTTGGAGGAAGCGCCAGAGTGAAAAGCTAACAATTCATTTATGAAACGGATTGGTATCCTGACAGCGGGGGGCGATACGCCGACCATGAATGCCACGATCCAAGGGGCTGTGGTTCGTGCGAACCAGTTGAAGATCGAGATTCTCGGGCTGATAAAAGGGTTCAACAGCCTTTTCAACCCGCGCGTCCCACACGTTCATTTAAACCCACTTTATCAAGAAATCCCAGAGATGGACCCGACCAAAGGCGGCACCATGATCGGGTCCTCACGGGATTACGTCGACCCGAACAAAACGGAAGAACTGGATATTGTGGCACACCGCTTGGAGCGGCTCCGGATAGAAGGCCTGATCTGTGTCGGGGGCGACGGGACGCTGAATGGTCTTCAGCCGCTCGCGGAACGCCTGCCAACAGTGCTGGCTCCGAAGACCATTGATAACGACCTCGGACTTAACTACCCGGAAGAGCCAAATGAATGGGTTCGTGTCCACGAACCGCAGTCAAAGAATGGATATCATTACGAGCATCGAGCATCGCAGGCAATATTTGACCTCGATTACATCGTGAACTATGTCACGCCGGGCTACGCGACCGCCGTATACGTCTCGGCCAGCGGCGTGGAACGGATTCGAACGACTGCGGAAAGTCATCGGCGAATCGCGATCATTGAGGTCATGGGCAGGCATTCTGGATATATCGCGCTCGGATCGGCTTACGGGCGTCCAGACATCATTCTCGTCCCTGAACATCCGCTGAATATTGAGCACCTGGTCGAACGCGTGAAGCAACTTTATGACTTACAAAAGAATGTGGTGATTGTTTGCGGCGAAGGCATTGTCGACGAGCAAGGAAACGAACTTGGGGCGGAAACGAGGACGAGCGATCCGGCAGGGAACATCGCACTGAGTGGCGCTGCCGAAGCACTGCGCCACAAGATGATCCATATGATCGGGGATCGTTATTTTCAACTCTATCGGCGGGGAGAATCGGCTCGCGAAGCAATCTTTACCAGGAAGGTCGGACACACGCAGCGAGGAGGAAGGCCAATCGTGTTCGACCGCTTCTATGCCGCGCAACTCGGCGCAAAAGCCGTCGAACTCCTGCTTGAGGGTCGCAATAACGCTGTCTCCATCTTGCAATACACCGGCGCAAAGGGATTTCAGGTGAACGGTTACGACGCGAACAGATTCCGTGACCGTTGGGGGCATATCCACGCCCGCCGGATGTTTTCGCAGTTTTACGATCCTATTCAGATGAAGCCTTCGCGCCTTGGGATCAATTACCTTCTCCCCATCTTTACAGATGCAATCGGGGATGACGATATGGAACACATTCGTCGAACCCTGTTTGCGCCGGGCAATCTTGCTCAGCCGTATCATTCGATCAATACCGATATCAATAAGCGGATCCGCTACCTGGAAGAGGAGAAGTAAAAAGGAAGTCAGGAATCAGGAGTCCAGGAGTTACAGGATGGGGAGGCTAGTGCACCGAGTCCGTTGAACCGCTCGAATCCGAAAGCCCCTGTGGCCCGCAAGCGTTTCAGGTGGAAAACTATTGCCTGGCGGACCGATTGTAGACGATAAGGCCTCGGAGCGCATCCTCCGCGCGCTGAAGCTGAGTGTCCGGTTTATCTTGCACCAGCTTCTGCTCTTCCGGGGTCAATAGGCCGCCCCGCTGCCGCAAAAGCAGCGCTCGCTCCCGGTCAGTGTCGATCGTCGATTCGATATCGGGAGCTATCCCTTTTTCCTGAATCACTTTTTTGCCCGGGGTGTAATACTTGGCTGTCGTTAACCAGAGCGCAGAACCGTCTGGCAGAGGCATCGGCGTCTGGACAACTCCTTTGCCAAAAGTTGTCTCCCCCACAATGACCGCCCGTTTCAAATCCTTCAGCGCGCCCGTAACGATCTCAGCGCCGCTGGCGCTCAAACCGTTGGCAAGCACCGCCATCGGAAAATCCGGCCGCCGCGTGTCGGCTTTGTCGGTGAAATATTCACGACGCTGGGCAGCGTCGCGGCCCTCCGTATAGGCGACCAACGTCTTTGGGGGTAGAAAAAGTCCGCAGACATCCACTGCGCTTTTCAATAAACCGCCGGGATTAAACCGCAGATCCATGATGAGCGCCTGCATTCCTGCGGCCTGAAGAGAATCGAGCTTTTCAGCCAGTTCATGCGCGGTCGGTTCCGTAAATTCCGTGATTCGGAGATAGCCGATTTTGATGCCGCCGGTTTCCTCCGTATTCAGAATTTTCGCGCCCACGACGCTCGCGACTTTGATCATCTCGCGTCGCATTTCGTAGTCCTTTGTTTCTTTGGTCGAAGGCCGGTAGATCGTCAGCACGAGTCGTTGACTTGGTTGACCTCTGAGCATTTGGTTCAAATCCTCAATCGGCAGGTTAAGAGTAGATTTACCTGCAACAGCGACAATTTGATCGCCAGGCAGAATGCCGGCGCGCGCACTCGGGCTGTTTTCCATCGTCGCCAGGACAGTAATCGATTGGTCTTTGCGCGAGATTGTAAAACCGAATCCACCGAATTGACCTCGAGTTTCGTCCTCTCTATCCTTGAGATCTTCCGGTTCCAGAAACTGACTGTGCGGATCAAGGTGCGGCAGCATCGCGTGCAAGGCCGCGTAAGTCAGCTTCTTATAAGATACGGCGCTTTGATCCACATAGTCCTGTCGGATGACCTGGATCGCCCTGGTGAAACCGGCAATTGCAGCGAGATCGATTCCGTGATCGTCCGTGGCGGCGCTCGAGGTTAATATCTTGAAGCCGATTAACAAGTTTAGAAATACGCATACGGCCACAAAGCCGCAGAAAAGCTTGCGCTTCATTCAGGTGACCGTAGCACAGGTCCGCAGTTGTGCGAGAACTGGCGATAATTGGCATTTCGACTCCTTGCCTGAGCCGCAAATTGCTGCAGCCTCGCTTCCGATACAAGTGATACAGTGCACAACAAGGAGAAGAGCGTGTCCAAGGACCAAGTTTGATCTTGACGATGATGACAAAGGTGTGGATCTTCCGAGCTCTTCACAAGAAGACTCCCTATGTCGAGAGAATGCAGCATTACAGGGGCCAAACCTGCCAAGGGTCACGTGATTCATAGGCGCGGAATGGCCAAGAAAAAAGGGGGCGTTGGTCAACACGTCACCGCCAACACGCCCAGATCGTTCACGCCGAACCTCAAGACGAAACGGATTTGGGTACCGGAACTGAATCGCTTTGTGACCGTAAAGCTCAGTGCCCGTGCCTTGAAGACAATTACGAAGAACGGTGCTTTCAACACGTTGAAAAAGGCCGGTTTGGTATAAAAAGATTTTTGCATTATTGATAAAGGGCGATCCAGCGGCCATGGATCGCTCTTTTTCTTTTTTTATGATCCCAGGAAAAGTGATCCCTGTCAGCGTCCTCACCGGGTTCCTCGGCGCGGGCAAAACCACCTTGCTGAATTACATTCTCAAAGAGCAGACCGACTATCGGTTCGGCGTGATTATCAACGAACTCGGCGAGATCGGAATCGACGGAAAGCTTGTCGAAACACAGACCGAAGATGTAGTGGAGCTAAGCAACGGCTGCGTCTGCTGCAGTGTGCGGAAAGACCTTGTCAAAGGCGTTCAGAAGCTGTTGAAGAGGGATCAACTCGACTATATCCTGATCGAAACGACGGGAGCGGCGGATCCTGGACCAGTCGCACAGACGTTTTTGAATATCCCTCAACTCCAGCAGTATGCCCGCCTTGATTCGATCATTACCGTTGTCGATGCGGAATATGTTTCAGCCCAACTGAGAGAAGCTGAGGTTGCCCGCTGCCAGATTGCGCTCGCGGATTTCATCCTGGTCAACAAAGTCGATTTGGTCAATGCAGAAGACCTGGCAGCTCTTGAACAGCAGCTTTTGCAACTGAACCCGCATGCGCGAATCTTTCACACCGAGCACTCTCGGGTGAATCTAAAAGAGCTCCTTGATCTGAACGTCTTCGATCTGGATCGAAAACTTTCCGCGGCACCCGCTTTCTTGGACGAGCTGAAACAAAGTAATCACTCGGATATCAACTCGTTTTCTTTCAGCTTCGATCAATCATTCTCGGTCGAGCGGTTAGAAGCGGAGTTGCAGGAGCTCTCCGAAAAATCTAAGGTTTACCGGTCGAAAGGCATTCTCTGGATTGAAGGCACCCCCCGGCGCGCGGTTTTTCACGGTGTCAACAATCGTTTCACGATCTACTGGGATCGACTGTGGGAGAAGGAGGAAGAACGGTTGAGCCAATTGGTGTTTATCGGCAAAGATCTGGATCGAGCGGCGATTGAAAAGAGGTTGAGAGATTGCCTGAGCTGAGACCGGGAGCTATCTCATCGGGGGTAGAGACCCATTGAGCAGGATTCAGAATTCAGGGGAAGGGGACAAAAAATTCCGTTTGCTGGCGAGAACACAGGCCAGGAGTTTTTTTGCAGGATCGCAGCGTTTCCCAGGCTGAACTCTGTGTCCAGTGCGACCCCGATCAAAACATCTCAGTTTCGGGAAGACTGCCGAAGGAAGATCGTAATAATTCGCGCTGGCTTGCGATCAAGCGTTGGATACCGGCTTGCCCGAGGGCGATCATCTTCTCGAGTTCACCTCTGGAAAAGGTAGCTTCCTCTCCGGCCCCTTGGACTTCAACAAAAGCACCCCTGCTGGTCATAACCACGTTCAGATCGACAGCCGCATCTTTGTCTTCCTGGTAGTTCAAATCCAGGAGTAGTCGTTCATCAACCGCGCCGACACTCACGGCAGCCACCAGGCAACGCAGTGGCCACTGCGTAATCTGGCCCCGGGCCCGCAAAGCAGCGCACGCCAGCGCAACCGCAACGCAAGCGCCTGTAATCGACGCAGTTCTCGTCCCGCCATCGGCCTGTAGAACATCGCAATCGACCCAAAGGGTCCGCTCTCCAAGAGTTTGAAGGTCCACCGCAGCCCGAAGGGCCCGCCCGATCAAGCGCTGAATCTCGACGCTTCGACCGTCCAACCGCCCCTTGGAAATGTCGCGCGGGCGACGCGTCAACGTCGAATAGGGGAGCATGGAGTACTCGGCTGTGATCCAACCTCCAGTAGCGCCCTGCTCTTTCATCCATCGTGGGACCGAGGGCTCCACCGTTGCCGCGCAAATGACTTGCGTATCGCCGGTGGCAATCAACACAGACCCATCCGCATTCGGAGCGAACCCAGGAGTGAAATGGAGAGGTCGAAGTTGATCATGCGAGCGACCGTCAGGCCTCACCGCGAGCAATTGTGAGTCGGATTGATTGGCCATGATGGCGGGACACCAGAGACTCGGAAGGTGCAGCTGTCAAATACTTACAGGGACAGGATTCACGAGGCGGAAGGCAATCGATTTGGCCCCATCGCCGGTCGGAGTGAGGAATGATGGAGAGCTGCGACGCCTGTACTCCTGCCCATGTATTGAACTGAACGTGTTACCTATGTTCGTGCTGCGCCGTTCTGCCTGCGCCTCCTGTCTCCTGATTCCTGCCTCCTGAACTCTGCTATTGATCCCTCACCCGCCGTGGTCCAATTTGGCTGTTCTGATTGTCATGACGATCTCCGTTAAGGTTCCGGCATCGACGACCAACCTGGGCCCCGGGTTTGATTGCCTGGGGATTGCTTTGCGGATATGGAACCGAATAAGTATCGAGATTGACGGAAGCGAACGCCCGCCACCTCCAGGAATGGTGTCGGAAGCCGCAGACCTGTTTTTTAAACATACTGGTCAGACTCGGTTCCCGTTCAGCTTTGTGATCGATGGGGATGTTCCTCAGGCCCGAGGTCTTGGCAGCAGCGTCACAATCCGGCTTGGTCTCCTGATGGCATTGGACCAGATCACCCAAAGCGGTTTGCCACAGGAGGAAATCTGCACTCTTTGCGCGGCACTGGAGGGTCATCCTGACAACGCAGCCGCAGCACTATTCGGCGGGTTTACTATTGTCTCGAAGACAAGCAAACGGGTCGCGCAGTTTAACGTCGATCCGGCACTGAAGTTTGTCTTGTTCATCCCCAACTTTGAAGTGAAGACCAGCGATGCGAGAAAGGTGGTACCAGCCAGTTTCGCGTGCCAGGACGTGGTTGAGAATCTCGGAAATGCCAGCTTGATCGCTGCGGCATTCGCTTCCGGGGAGTATCGACATTTACGTGGTGCTTTTGCGGACCGGCTTCATCAGCCGTTTCGTGAGAAATTTGTGCCGTTTCTTCCCAAACTGCTCCTGGCGGCGGCGGACGCCGGTGCTTTGGGAGGATTTCTGAGCGGCTCGGGATCCACGGTAGCCTTCGTTACCCTCTCAGATGGCCAAGACGTCGCCCGTGCGCTCGAAGGAGCTGCACCCGAGGAACATGCGAAAATCCGGATCGTGAGCGCGGATAACGATGGCGCCCAGATCATTCAGAAATAAAGAGCATGCCACGGCGACTGGATGAGCTTGAACAATATGCGATCGAAGTCATACTCGATAAGAGACACGGTTTCCGCGCGGGGCTATTGCGGATTGCGCTTCGCTTCCTCTCATTTCTTTATCTGGCGATCGTCCAGGCCCGGCTCGTTCTGTATCGAAAAAGAATCCTGAAAGAACGACAGCTCGGGTGTCTTGTCATTAGCATCGGCAATCTGACAGTCGGTGGAACCGGAAAGACGCCCGTAGTCGAAAAATTCGCCAGGGCACTCCAAAAAGGGGGACGCCGGGTCGCGATTTTGAGCCGCGGTTACAAAAGCGTTGATCGACGACCCAAAAAAACTTTGTGGGAAAACTTCTTGGCGCAAGGATCGGAAAATCCGCCAAGAGTCGTCTCTGATGGAAAGAGCGTGTTACTGGACTCAGCGACGGCGGGCGATGAACCATATATGCTCGCGTCGAATCTCAGAGGAGTGGCGGTCGTCGTGGATAAGAACCGAGTGAAAGCCGGATTGCACGCCCTCCGAGAGCTCGAGGTGGACACTCTGGTACTCGACGACGGTTTGCAATATCTTCACCTGAAACATCGTCTGGATATCGTCCTGATCGATCGCCAGGCGCCTTTTGGTAACGAGCATCTGTTGCCGCGCGGAACTTTGCGCGAACCACCTCGTAACCTGCGAAGGGCTAGCTACATTTTCATCACAAAATGCAACGGCGAACCAAACGAGGACCTGATTCAGAGGATACGACGATACAATCGTACCGCGGAAATCATCGAGTGCCGTCACTCGCCTCTTTACCTCAGACACATTTACAAGGATGAAAGATTGCCGTTAGATTATCTCCAAGGGCTCTACATTGGGTCGCTGTGCGGCATTGCTGCGCCCGAAAGTTTCGAGGAGGGCCTCCACAATCTGGGAGCGAAGATCGAATTGTCGCGGCACTTTGCAGATCATCATCGCTACACAAAAAGGGAGTTAAGCCAGTTCCTGCAGCGCTGCGTTCGCAGAGACGTCAACGCGGTTATCACAACCGAGAAGGACGCCGTTCGCTTTCCAGTGATCGATCCACTCGAGGTTCCCGTCTACTATCTGCGAGTGGAAATTGAAATACTCAGCGGGCAGGAAACCTGGGAGCAGTGTGTGCAACGGATCTGTACGCCCCCCACCACGATCCTACCCGAGGATTATTTTCGTTAAATGCAGACATCCGCATCGAGATTGCCAAACGACGAAATCCGCTGCGAAATATCTTCGTTTTAAACGAATAAAGTTCCAGACTGTCTCACTGAAGAAATTCCCCATGGCAACGCGGCAAACCAAACTGAAAATCGGGATCGTCGGCGCCGGGAGCGTCGTCAAAAACCGCCACCTGCCCGCGCTCAAGAAAATCCCGGACGTTGAGATTGTCGCCGTTTGCAATTCTTCCTACGAGAGCTCGGAAGAGTGTTGCAAAAAATACATCCCGGAAGCCAAGCCTCACGCTAACTGGGCCGAACTGGTTGCGGAACCGGACATCGATATCGTCTGGATAGGCACCCCGCCCTATTTGCACTCAACGATCGCGATCTCCGCTCTTGAAGCAGGCAAACATGTCTTTACCCAGGCGCGTATGGCGTTGAACCTTCCCGAAGCAGAGGAAATGTTTGCGGCCTCTCAACGGAATCCGCATCTGGTTACGATGGTGTGCCCGCCTCCCCACGGGATGCGCGGGAATCTTTTCATACAGAAGTTGCTTGCGGAGGATTATCTCGGGGAACCCCATCATTTGCGTCTTCAGAGTCTCTCGGGGAAATATACGGATCCGGATGCTCCTCCTCACTGGAGACAGCGCGATGAACTATCAGGATTAAACGTGCTGACACTCGGGATTTACGCCGAGGTCGTTCAACGATGGTTTGGCCCCATTACACACGTGTTCGCCCGTCAAAGAACGATTAACCCAGTCCGTCAGGGATACGAGATTCGGATCCCGGACATGGTCCTCGTTCTTTGCAAATTCGAGAACGGGATGGCAGGGGTGATGGAATTCAGTGGCGTTGCGCCGTTTGAAAATTCAGACCGGCTTCAAGTTTTCGGCAACGAGGGAATGCTGAGCTACGATTTCAGCTCGGATCGGATCAACGGAGGACGACTTGGCGAAAAAGATGCTGTCGAGATCGAGATACCGCCGGAGTTGGAGCAACGTTGGCGCGTCGAGGAAGACTTTATCGCGGCGGCACGGTCGCCGGCCAGCATTCAGCCTCAGCCCAATTTCGCCCAAGGTCTGCAATACATGCGGGTCGTCCAGGGCGTGGCGGACTCGATCGCCCTGGGAAGCGAAATAGAGATCGCGATTTAACTGGTGCACCGTCTTGCCTGCACGGTGATGTCGCGGAAGGTTTGCGTCTAAAATGGGCCGGCGGCTGCGTTGCTCATCGGCTACGAATCAATTTAGATACGCGCTTGCCGTCAGCCTGTGTTGAACACAGCCACGTCACCATTCGATACGAGAGGGTGGCTGGTCATGCTGCAGGTCCACGGCCGTCGGAACCATGATGGCGTCTCGCATCCCATGAACTATTTTTTTATCTGCCGGCACAATTGTGGCCAGCGCTCCGCCAAGCCGCACTTCTTTGGTCGATAAAACGAAATAATAGGGACAAAGACGAACTCGGCCCACCAGCGTCTCTATCGAATTAGTTGCCGGATTGTAATATGGCTGTTCGATCAACCGTCCTTTAAAAAACTTTTGCAGGATAAAAGGACCACTGTTGAAGGAAGTAATCGCTTGTTCGATGCAATCTGACCATTCCCTCTGGGGAAGATCCTGGCCGACAAATACTCCGCGACTGCCCCACGCTAACGCCGAAAATCCGCTCACTTTGACGACGAACTCCCGCTGCCTTTGACTGAATTTGTTCAACTCGCGCCAGTCCTGGATTTCCAGCCCGGGAATTACCGCGTGATGCGGCACAGGAGCCGGATCGATTACCCAGGTCTGAGGAATCAGAGACTTCAACTTCAACCAGTGACTGGCCCGCAGTTCACGCCGCCAGAACTTCTGGAGAGGTCTCGACCAAAAGAGACCAAACCAAAGTTTCTCTTCGAGGTACGGTTTAAGTGGCGGAGTGATGCGAATACCTCCCGATCTGGCCGCTTCGATCAACGAGTCTTTGGAGGGAAGGTTAGGAAGATCAAACATTTCGAAAAACCGATAGAGAGGTTCCGGAGACCGAAAATCCCACCTCTCGGCTTCCGCCACGCTCCATCGGGGCCCATATCTGGCAATCAATTGTTCGCATAACCATTCCATCTCTGGCCGATAGGTTTCTGATTCTTTGGAAACGGCGATCACCCCCGTTGGAAGGATGGAATGAAATCCGTTGATCATTCCATCTCCACCTCCCAGAACGTCGAAACCGAGTTCGCGATAGGTTTGGTTCAACCATCCGGTAAGACCAATCCCCCCAGGAACCGAATCGAGCTCTGAAATCGCGTACCCGCCTTCGGTCAGGATTATATCGGGCCGAATGACTCGCGGAATCTCGTAACGATACCTCCTGGAATTGGCCACCAACTCGGCCGGTTTTCCGGCATCCATGTAGCTCGCAATCCAGGGCGGTTGTTTGCCTTTAATGCTGAGGTAATAAAGAAGATTGGACGCCCTCACAAACTTGAGCAGCCAATGCCCGAGCCGCCCGAGTTCGTCGGCAAATTCCGCGCTGATCAAAAAAGGTTGAGGCGAGATTAGCCACTCCTTCTGTGCGAATAGCCCCTTCTCGGGAAACCGTTCGCGAACGCGTTCGATACGTTCTAAGGCGACGGAATAATCCATTTACTCTCCTACGCCAACAACTTGAGTGCGCGCCGAACCAGTTCTTCGGTATCAATTTCTGCCGTTTTCGCCTGGGAAAGGATCTCGCGCACGGCCTTTTGCGCTTCAAGCTGTTTGAAACCCAAAGAGAGGAGAGCCAGGACTGCATCGTTTACTTTTGTTTGGTGATCGTTCCGGCCAGAAGCAGCCATCTCCCAGGCAGCAGCGACTCCGACCTTGTCTTTCAACTCCAAAATGATTCTCTCGGCGGTTTTCCTGCCTAATCCGCTGACTTTCGATAAGACGTTGATATCCCCGTTAACAACTGCCGTCTTGAACTGGCCGACACTCATCCCGCTCAGCACCGCCAACGCAAGCTTTGGTCCAACCCCTGTGACATGTTGAATAAGAAGACGAAAAAGATCCCGCTCAGCCGCGGTCACAAATCCAAACAGCAAGTGCGCATCCTCTCGCGCAACGAAATGGGTCAATAGTTTGAAACGCGCTCCGAGCGCGGGTAAACGTTCAAAGCTTGAGAGCGGAATCTGGACGAGGTATCCAACGCCCTGAACTGAGATGACAACCTGCGTAGGCAACGCCTCAACAAGTTCGCCATCGAGAAAGGATATCATGATGCTGAATAGAAGTACGCGAGAGACTGGAAACTGCAAATTCAACCGCCGAATAGTGTTGCTCTTCTTTTTTGTGGGTGACAGGGGCGTTTCGAACGAACGCAGAGCAATTCTTTCTGATTCCGGATCCCTATTTTTGCAGGTCGGATATCCAGGCCGAAAGAACCCAAATTCTGAATTTTAAAAACCAGATTCGCCCCACGGGCGCAAAATCGGAAGGCCTAGGGCGCAGATAGTGCACCAAGTCAGCATAAGAAAGGAGGTCGCGCGCCCCAAGCGTCCAACGGTATACCCTTTAACACTCCTGCCTCCAGTACGTTGCCTGTCATCAAATCGCGATAATAATCGGTCCAACCGGATATTCGAGATTGAGTATACCCGTGTCGCGCGCCGCCGTCCGCGTCTCCCTCAGGCATCAAGTACCCTTGGCCGGCGAAGTAAGCGCACACACCGTGCAGCCATTCATGAAGCCATACTTCGCCGATAACCGGAATCTGCCATATCCACGATTCCGCATTGCCGACGGTGGCGTATGTCGCACTATTCGACCAAGCGGTAGCGGCCATACCCAAACCCCACCCCGCGGATGGGACGGATACTCTATCCTTCAAATTGTGCGATGGCCACAGAACAAAGATCGACTGATAAGAACCCGGCACTACCAAGCGACCAATCTCTTCCCGCGTATCACCCGGCGATGGCCAGTACATGCCATCGCTCATCGGCGTCAAGGTGACAAGGCATCTCTCAATTGGGCGTATCTCATACCGGACACTCGCTCTGCGGAAGGTCAGTTCTTCGACCAGGGAGGGAAACTGTTGAAAAGAGCGAATTCCATCGCGCACCTCTAAATCCGTCAGTAAATGAGTGAAACTTTCCCGCCTTCCCGACCGATTGCGAAGCTGCACGTCGATCGAGTCATAGATAAGAAGCAACGAACGCCAAATGATCATGGTCGAGAAAGTACTGGGAAGTTGCCGGTATCATTATCAGCAGCATGAACAGGCGCGCCGAGCCAGTCGTCTGATTCGGTCACCTCTGCTACTATAGGTAAATTCTTGTTTTTCGCAGATTTTCATGCCGGAGATCTACAGCGCCGGAGGCGAGAAAGAGGAAAGCCGAGAGCTGTACCTGACGAAGCCCTTACGTCAGCATAAGAAAAGAAGTTCGCGCACTGAAGGTGTGCGATGGATTGTCTTGCGGCTCCGCCGGGCTCTGTAATCTGTGGTTCGGCCTGCAGCGTTCGCAGAAACCATGATCTCGAAACCGAACAGCACAGTTGCCGTTGACGCCCGCAAGGTCACGAAACGTTTCGGCGAGCTCGTGGCGCTGAATGAGTTAAGCCTCGCGGTTGATTCGGGGCAATGCGTGGGATTATTAGGCCCAAACGGCGCAGGCAAGTCTACGTTCATTGGCTGCCTTTACGGCTCAGTCGAGCGGTCCGAAGGCGACCTTCGGGTCTTCGGTTTTGACCCTGCCCGAGAGGCTCGCCGCATTAAAGAGCGAATTGGCGTGGTTCCGCAGGAAAACGCTCTCGATGAGGAACTGACCGTGCGTGAGAATATGAGGCTCTACGCGCGCTTCCAGGGCGTGAAGGACCCTTTCCGGCGGATCGAAGAACTGTTGGAACATATGTCACTGAGCCACAAACGCCATGCTCAAATCCGGTCGCTCTCCGGTGGTATGAAAAGAAGACTCACCTTTGTGCGAGCTCTGTTATCTGATCCGGAGCTGCTGATTCTCGATGAGCCGACGACTGGCCTCGATCCAACGGTTCGCCATCTACTTTGGGATAAAGTGCTCTCATACCGACAAGTCGGAAAAACCGTTCTCGTCACCACCCACTACATGCATGAAGCAGAGTTGCTTTGTGATCGCGTCATAATCCTTAACCACGGGGTCCAGGTCGCCGTCGGGTCACCAAAGGAATTGATCGAAAAAGAGACTCCGGGATTCGTGGGCATCTTTGAAGCCGATCAGAAGAGCACGCTCAAAATCCATCTTGATTCCAATTGGCACTGTTTCATGCAAGGGAGGCAATACTGCGTTCGCGCACCTCAAATCGAGCATCTCATCGCTCTGCAAGCAGCCTCCGGAGTGATGGCGATTCAAATGCGCCCGGCGAACCTGGAAGATGTGTATCTTAAACTGACCGGGGAGGAACTGGGTGAAAATGAGTGATTTACTTGGGTCTGTCAGACTGGCCTGGAGCGTTGTGGTCAGAAATTGGGTAGTCTACCGCAAAGATTTCATAGCCAACATTTCGCCGACCCTGGCCGATCCGGCGTTGATGCTGACGGCACTCGGAATGGGACTTTCTCCATTCATCAGCAGCATTCACGGCTTGAGCTATTCCCAATATCTAGCTCCGGGAATGGCTGCCACCACGGTTCTTTTCACAGCGTTCTTTGAATGCAGTTACGGTTTCTATGTTCGAATGACGTTCGAGTCTGTATTTAAGGCGATGCTGACTACTCCAATCGGTACAGGTGAAGTTGTTCTGGGCGAGTTCATCTGGGTGTCGATCCGAGCCGCGCTGATGGCTGGTGGAGTCGGGATTGTCCTGGAGTTGCTAAGCTTATTGCCCAATCCATGGGCGGTGTTTCTCTTTCCGCTGATAGGGGCAATGCTGGCTATCCCGTGCGGCGCGATCGGATTGCTGGCCTCGTCGTATGTCCGCAACATTAACCAGTTTCAAACAGTATATTCCTTTATCATCGCGCCCCTGTACTTCATCTCCGGCACTTTCTTTCCTCTGAACGATCGCCCGGTGTTGGGAGCCCTTGTCCAAGTGTCGCCGTTCTTCCATGGGGTGAGTTTACTGCAGATGGCCGCATGGAATCAGTTTTCGCCGGAACGAATCGCGTACCATCTCAGTGTCATGCTCTCTTACGCGCTCATACTGGGGCTTTGGTCGTTGGCGCGGATTCGCAAAAAGCTGATCAATTAGCCCGGTTGCAGGTGCCGCAAAAGCAATTCCACTGGCGCCCCGAAAACTTGAGCGGCAGTCCACCGTCACTCACCGACTTTTATACCGTCCCGGTACTTCTGGATTTCGTCCTTATACTCTTCTTTCCCCTTATTGTAGGCATCGACTGAAATTTCGTGATTCTGGTACCTTTGTTCCAGTCGGGCTCTTTTGCGCTCAGCCTCCAAACGCTTTTTCTCGAGATTTTTCCGGGCTGCCTTTGTAAGCGGCTTATCCGTTTGCTTCGATTCGGAGCCGGTCTTTGGTTCATGTTGGGCAACAGACGCAGCCGGTGTTGGAGCTGGTATCGGGGTGGACGCAGGAGAGGATGGCTGCGGACTGACTGACGAGTGCGGAGAAGGGGCTCCTTCGGGTTGAGCTCTATTTGGGTCCAAAAGCGGCATCAGGACATCCTTTGGCTTCGCGGCCGGCGTGGCAGGCAAAGGAGTTGCCGACGGCGAAGAAGTTGCGGCCACCACCGCTTTTGGCTTCGGTGCCACGCGCTTGTAAGTAAGAATGGCGGCATATCCAATCGCAATCAGCGCAGCTAGTGCACACAAAGCCAGGATACCAATCGCAAGAAGTTTCGAAGAATATTGGCGCCGGCGAACACCGCTCGATAAGTTTTTCGCTCGGGTCCTCAACGGCAAACGATAGAGTCTGTTCATGGGAAAGTTTCTGCCAAGGTATACAACATCTTGTAGAGTTTAAAGATGTTTCTCGCAAGATGTGGCGAAAGCAATGAAAATATTTTAGAGCGAGAGCGCTTTTCGCGCGGGCTCTTAAATTCGGAACAGCGTACCCAGTTTGGCCCCGATCGAGCGGGATGCAGCGGTGATTGTCAAACCGAGAAACACCATGGCCCAAACTCCGAGGGCTGCAGCCAGGTAACGGCCCTCGCCCAGGATGTTCGAGAGCTCGTAAATAGCTTTAGCGATGGGGTAGTCAGTTTGTTTCTGTGCGAGCACCAGCGAGTCAGAGACTTCCAGCATTGCGAAGGCGAACGCGAGAACGGATCCAGAAAAAAGATTCGCTGTGATTAAGGGGAGCGTAATTCGCGTAAGCGCTCGGAATGGCGAGGCGCCGACACTCTGCGCGGCTTCTTCCAACGTGACGCTAGCCTGTTCAAAACCAGCTGCCGCCGAGCGCACGACGTACGGGATGCGACGCACGGTATAGGCCAGCACCAGGAGAACCAGTGGATTTCGCACCGGGTCTAAAAAGCTTAATAAACTGCCGCGACGCGTCAGGGCCAAATATCCAAACGCCAGGATCAACCCGGGAACTGCAAGGGGAAGCATAGCCAAGGCATCCAGCAAAGAGCGCCCAAAAATCTTCGTCCGGATCACTAAATAGGCGATGATAACTCCCAGCAAAATATCCAGTACGGTGGACAAGGATGCATAGACGAGACTGTTCTGAATCGATGGCACGGTTAAATGATTTCCGAGTGCGAAGACGTAATGCTGGAGGGTGAACGATCGAGGAAGGATCGTTCGATACCAGTCTCGGGAGAACGAGACGAGGACGACGCCGAGTTGGGGCAAAAGGGACAACATGCAAATCGCCAAAAAGAAGGAGGAGCATAACAGGCCTCGAACGCCGGCCAAAACGGTCACCGGTCCGGCGTGACCACCGCGCCCCGGCATGGCGGGCGGAGACTTGCCCTTCAACAATCGAAAAATCATGTAAATCAATGCCGAACCAAAAAGGGTCACTGCAACCAAGGCATAGGGGAGCGGGTTACTGTCGATATCGCTCAGTCCATTGAATATCTGGACCGATGTGACCCGATAATAGTCAAACATTAGAGGAACACCCAATTCGGTAAATGCCCAGATAAAGACGATGCTCCCTCCGGCAAAAATTCCGGGCATAATGAGCGGAACGACGATGCGCCATGTGCGCCGAATCCCTGTGCATCCGAGATTCTCCGCGGCTTCCAGCAATACCGGATCCACGTTGGCCAGCGCCGCAACGAGGTTCAGGTAGAGGATCGGATAAAGATGGAGTGCGTTGAGCGAAATAATCCCCCACTCGCGCCCGGCGCCGATCCAGTCGATTACCTGGTTTTGGTCGAGCCATCCAAGGGTGCGCAGCAACGCGTTCACGGCGCCTTCCTGGCCAAAGATCTGCCGAAACCCGATGGCGCCGACGAAAGGAGGCAACATCATCGGCAACAGTAAACAAGCAGATAGAGAGCGCTTGGCCGGAAACTCGAATCTCTCGCTGATCCATGCCAGAGGGGCCGCAATTGCAAAACCGAGAAGAGTGCTTCCCACGCCAAGTTTGAGCGCATTGATAAAGCCCTCAAGGTAAATGGGGTTCCTGAAAATTTCGCGAATATAGTCGAGCGTCAGAGCACCGGATTGGTCCAGGAATGCGCCTCGGACAGCAATGGCGATCGGGAGCACAAAAAAAAGACCGAAAAATGCCAGGACACCAAGATACAAGGTAACGATTCCGCGAGACGCCACGGATTCGCGGAGGCGAGATCCGAAACGTCGCCGGAGGATTCCCCCGGCACCTGAAGCCGCCTTATTCAATTCTTGTGATCGGAAAACGGATTTCATTTGGCTCCCCGTGCCATCCGCTCGGCTTCACGGTATTGGTTCCGGAAATAAGTCGTTAATTCCTCCGCCAACCGCACTTCTTTCAACCGGTCGGCGGACCTCATTGTGTCCCGAATCCGCTGCATCGCGAAGTCATAGCGCACGCGGGAGACATCGAGTAGCTTTTGGAAGGCCGGAGAATCGATTGGTTCGCTGCCGATGGCCTTGCGAGCCGAAACGAGCTCTTCCCGCGAATCGATGCACATCACCCGGACCAGAAATCGAATGGCCGAAAAGAGTGGAGCAGTCCAGGCCTCATGGTACTCAAATGCCTGCGCGTCCCGATAGGGATCGGCTTCAAGATCCGCCATATACGTACGCAGAGGCTCTCGATAAAATTCCCTGCGAATAGGCAGTCTTCTCAGGGTGTAGTGCTCCGGTCCGCCGGGCGTTCCAGGGCGAAAGTCCCAGATCATTTGCCCTTCGGGTTTCAAGACGAAATCGATAAACGCCCGCGCAATCTCAGGGTGCGGCGCACCGCGAAGTAAAGCAATCGAGTCCGCTCCGATGGATGTGCCGCCCAACACGCTTGTGTACTTCAAACGAGTTCGACCGCTTTTCTCCGCTACCGCTTCGCTTTCAAATCGGCCATAGAAATCGATGCACATTCCTGCCCCTGCCTCCCCATAAGCGACGTCGATGGGAACTTTCGGGGCGCTATCACTGAAGTAGCGGGAGTTTGCCGCGAGTCGAATCAGGAGCCGCAATCCTCTTTCCCAACCTTCTGTGACAGCTTGTTTTTCACGCCGCTCGGGCGACTGGTCGCGTTCGGAGAGGGCGAGTTCGGCCAGACGCTCGTTCATTTGCTGCTGGATCATCAACTCGAAAGCCTTGGCCACGGACCCACTCTTGGTTGGATCAGCCAACGCGATCGCGTTGAACAAGCGGCTATTAGCCAAGTCGACCCATTGAGTCGGCAATGTCGAGACCCCCAAGCGCGCCAGGACTTCGGTGTTATAACAAATCCCAAATTCTGCCAGACATGCGCCAACCCAGCGCCCCTGAGCGTCCCAGTATTGTTCACCCCCAAGCGAACGAGGGATGAGGAGGTCGCCTGCACCGCCGAACAATTCGGGAAACCGAGAAACTACTCCGCTGTCCACGAGCAGCCCGCGATTGGCCAGATTGACAAAATCGAAGCTGCCTCCGCCGAAAAGCAAATCGATTCCACATCCTGCGTTCGATCCCAAAAATGCGTATCTGGCGCGCTCCGCGCGCGAACCTCTATCGGCATCTCCGCGGACACTCGGATTGGCAAATGCGCCCAGTACCTCTCGATCCCAAGGAAGCCGCAACTCCATGGTCCAATAGCTTCGGAACGAAGCTTCAAATTGCGAGTTGAGGTATCGAACGATTTCCACCGTCCCGCCGGGCAATCGCCAGTCGATATGGACGGACCGCCCGGTCGATTTGCGGTAATATTCTGCAAAGGCGCGAGTGAATTCGTACCGAATCGCTTCGTTGTGCGGCGAGACGATCACGAGTTCGTCTTCTGCCGAGCTTTTACCAATCTCCGTTTGCCGGAACAGAAAGGGTAGAACAATAATTGTGCAGAGCAGAAAGAGAATCGGAATGACCTTACGCATCCTTATTCGACCAGAATGGTTATATCGTCAGGTGCGATGCTTAAAAAGTATCTCTCCCCAGACCGGAACCGGGCTGGTCGCGGATTGAACTCCGCGACCTTGAGAAGGTCTTCGTCGCATCGAAAAAGGTGTTGAGCAATCTGACCGAGGTAAGTCGTTTGCACCAGCCTCGCTCGCCAAGACTGACCGGGCGGTTGAATTTCCGCGATCTCGATCGCTTCCGGGCGGAGACAAAGGGTGACTAAGGATCCAGCGTTGGCACCGGGGTTCTCCGGTGCGGCGACAAGGAGCCTGCGCCTGCCCAGCTCAACCTCGAGGAATTGGTTTCGGGCCACCACCACGTGACCAGTCAGAAAATTGCCTTCCCCAATGAACTCCGCGACGAACCTGTTACGGGGGTGCCGATAAACTTCAGCCGGGGTGCCGACTTGAAGCACCTTCCCGGCGTTCAAGACGGCGATTCGGTCTGCGATCGAGAGCGCCTCCTGTTGGTCGTGCGTGACATAGATGGAGGTCAATTTAAACTCCCGGCAGATGCGGCGGATTTCCTCCCGCATTTCCAGTCGCAGCTTAGAATCCAAATTGGACAATGGCTCATCCAGGAGCAGACATGCAGGACGCACAACGAGCGCTCGTGCCAAGGCGACTCGCTGTTGCTGACCGCCTGATATTTCGTGAATTTTACGCAGAGCGAGGTCCTCGAGCCGAACAACATGGAGAACTTCCGCTACGCGGCGATCAATTTCTGGCCTGGGAAGTTTTCGTTCTTCCAACCCGAATGCGACGTTCTTTTCGACCGTTAGATGCGGCCATAAGGCATAGTTCTGAAAGACCATGCCCGTATTGCGCAGATATGGAGCGAGGCGTGTTACATTTTTGCCGTCGAAAAGGATTTGCCCTTCATCGGGTTGATAGAAACCCGCGATATGACGCAAAAGCGTTGTCTTACCGCATCCGCTGGGACCCAAGAGGAAGAAGAGCTCACCGGTAGCAATAGTTAATCCGATACGCTCGAGTGCAAGAAAATCGCCGAAGGTTTTGGAAAGATTCTCGATAGCAATCATCAAAAAACCTTGAAGACAGGTCGAAATTGCGCACAGCCAACTGGCGTTCGGACGCGACTCTTGCGATTCCCACCCAATATGCCGGTCTGCTCCGGCCCCAGGCGCCAACACCGCTTCCTCACTTCAGGTAGCCGTCCGGATTGGCCTGGTGCCAGCGCCAAGCGCTCTCGATGATCGTGCGAACATGTGGAAACTGCGGCACCCATCCAAGTTCTTTACGAATCTTGCCGCTGGCGGCGACGAGTACTGCGGGATCGCCCGCGCGACGTGCCCCAAGCTCCGTGCGGATCTTCTTCCCCGTCACTTCGCTTGCGGTATCGATCACTTCTTTGACGGTAAATCCTTCTCCATTGCCCAGATTATAAACCTGGCTACTACGATCGAGTGCCCCCAGCGCCAGAATGTGCGCCTGCGCGAGATCCACGACATGTATGTAGTCGCGCAAACAAGTCCCGTCGCGCGTCGGATAGTCGTCTCCAAATATGGACACCTTTTCGCGCTTGCCCATCGCGACCTGAAGCACAATCGGGATGAGATGAAGCTCCGGCTCATGGTCTTCACCTCGAGTCAAGGTGGCCCCGGCCGCGTTGAAATAGCGCAGGCAGGCAAAACGAACTCCATGAATGCGGTCGAGCCAATACAATATGCGTTCAAGAATGAACTTCGATTCGCCGTACGGGCTTCCCGGAACGATCCGCTCCGACTCGTCGATTGGCATCCGCTCCGGTTGGTCAAAGAGGTTGGCCGTTGACGAAAGAATGATGCGTTTCACTCCGTGCTCGACCATGCTGCTCAACAGATTCAGGCCGTTCGTCACATTATCGCCAAGGTACAAAAACGGATTCTGCATCGACTCGCCCACCAGGGTTTTGGAGGCAAAGTGCATCACAGCGTCCGGACGGTGCTGCGTAAGAGCCGCATCAACCGCCTTCCGATCCGCAAGATCCCCTTCCACAAAAACTGCTTCAGGATGGACGGCCGCACGATGACCTTGCGAGAGATTGTCAAACACCACCACCGATTCATGAGTAGCAATCAATTGCTCGACCACCACGCTGCCGATGTACCCGGCTCCGCCCGTTACCAGGATCTTCATGGCTGCCTTTCGCTGAAGTGGATTTCCGATTGTTCGCGAAGCGTTTTCGCCGCCTGCTCCGGAGTCAAATCGCGTTGCGCTTCGCTGAGCATCTCATAACCAACCATGAATTTTTTGACTGAAGCAGAGCGCAGAAGGGGCGGATAGAAATGCGCGTGTAATTGCCAGTGTCCGAATTCACCGGCGCCGTATGGCGCCCCATGCCAACCCATCGAGTAAGGAAAGGAAACGTCGAAGAGATTATCGTATCGCGTAAGAAGACGTTTGAGAATTTCAGCCAGACTAATTCGCTCGAACTCTTGCAGATCCGGGAACCGTGAAACAGGACGCCTCGGAAGCAGCAGAATTTCATAGGGCCAAGTCGCCCAGTACGGCAGGAGCGCTACCCAATGCTGATTCTGAACGACAATGCGAACTTCCTTCTCCAACTCCAGCTGGAGGTAATCAATCAGCAGGAGTGATCCCTGTTCGCGCAAATGAGCGAGCTGCTGTTGATCCTCTTTGGTCGGTTCGTTCGGCAGGAAGTCGCTCGCCCAAACCTGACCATGTGGGTGTGGATTTGAGCAGCCCATGATATCGCCCTTATTTTCAAATACCTGCACCCAGCGATAATTCCGCCCGAGCTCTTCGGTTTGATTTGCCCACACCTCTACGACCCCTCGAATTGCGTCAAGAGGCATCGCGGGCAAAGTCCAATCGTGCCGCGGCGAAAAGCAGATCACCCGGCAGGTTCCGGAGACGGAGTGGGTGCGCAAGAGCCCGGTTTCGACAACCGAACTTCGGCCGTTCGGCATCATCGCCGCGAAATCGTTTGTGAAAACGTAGGTGGAGATATAGACGGGGTTCTTAGCGCCGCCGGCACGCTCGTTGCCAGGGCAAAGATAACATTTTGGATCGTATCGAGGGCGTGAATCACGAGAGGCCAACTCTTGCTTGCCTTGCCACGGCCGCTGAGTGCGATGCGGCGAAACGAGGATCCAGTCGCCGGTTAGAGCGCTATAACGCCGATGAGGGTTTTGAGTTGGATCCATCTTCGCCGCGGCACGGGGTTGGCCGGCAGGCGGAGCTACGGATCTCCTTCTCCCGGTTCCTCTGCAAATGAATGGGGAGAATACCGACTTATTTCGTTCTTGTACACTTCTCAGGCAGCCGCTGGATATCTATTTTTGCGCCGGACCGCAGCTTTTCCGGAATCCATTCTCCATGAGCCGCGAGCAGATCGTCAACGAGCGCCCAGATCTGATCGAGGTCAAGTTCTGCTGACGTATGCGGGTCCATCATTGCCGCGTGATAGATTCGCCCCGGGTCCTGTCGCAGAATCGCTTCAACGGTCAGCGCTTGCACGTTAATGTTCGTTTGCATGAGCGCGGCAAGATGGGTTGGGAGTCGTCCGATTCGCACGGGTTGGACTCCATTTTTATCCACGAGACACGGAACCTCAACACAGCAGCCGGCAGGCAGGTTATCGATCAGATTCTGATTTGCGACATTTCCATAGACCACTCGAGGAATGCCCGTCTCAAGGCTATGGATAATCAACGACCCGAACTCGACGCTGCGCCGAATCTCAAGCGGCCCACCGGACTCTTCCAGATCGGCTCGCAACTTTTCCCATTCCCCTATCTGCGATTCGCATCGCCGCGGATACTCATCGAGCGGAATGTTGAATTTCTTGATCAAATCCTCCCGCCCTCGCTTGATGAACCATGGGCAGTATTCGGAAAAATGCTCGCTGGACTCTGTAACGAAATAACCGAGTCGGGTAAATAAATCGTATCGAACGCGGTTGTGGTCAGGAACTCGGCCCTCGGCAACGACACGGCGGATTTCAGGATAGAGATCCCGACCGTTTTGCTCAAACTTTAAATAGAACGCCACATGATTGATTCCGGCTACTATATAGTTGATCTCCTCAATCGGTATACCGATATCATGTGCGAGTTCATCCGCCGTATGCTGGACACTATGGCAAAGACCGATGGTTCGCACTTTGGTCGCTTCGCTCAACGCCCAGCAGTTCATGGCCATTGGATTGACGTAATTGAGATGAACAACTTGTGGGCAGAGTCGTTCCATCTCCTTGCACATTTCAATCAATACCGGGATCGTCCGCAGCGCTCGCATGACTCCCCCGATCCCCAGCGTGTCAGCGATAGTCTGACGAAGACCATACCGTTTCGGGATCTCGAAATCGGCGATTGTACATGGTCTGTAGCCGCCGACCTGAATCATATTGATTGCGTAGGAAGCCCCCTCAAAGGCACGCGCACGATCGGTTGTCGCTTCAATGCTGGCCGAAGCACCAAGCGTATGGGCGATGCGTCGCGCAACGACCTCGGATGTTTTCAGACGGTCGTCGTCAATGTCGAATAAACAAATCGACGAGTCGGCAAGTTCTGGAAACGACAGGATATCGCCAATCAGATTCTTTGCGAAAACCGTGCTTCCAGCACCAATAAAGGTGATTTTCCTTGGTGAGTTACTCATCAGTTTTGAATTTATTTCTGTCAAATTAGCTTAACATGGCCTAGCGGGGAACTATTCGCCGGATCTAATCAGGTTGTCTCTGCTTCGCCCTTTCCGATACTAAGGAGGCCAATGCGCTGGCGCTTGTAACAGGATATTGGCGGGACCGGCGCCTTCGGCAACGCGCTTTCTCCTGGATACCCGCTCTTGTTGGTGAGATGCAAGTTCCGTTCGTCGAGAACGCCCGAGTTCTCGGCAACCTGGACGAACATTTAGGCGGGAACTATCTGCACGACACGATCGAATGTGGGTAGCACCGCGGCGATTGGCAAACTCGACCCGTTCCTATTCAGGGGGCACTCTGGCTGAACAACCTGAATCGCGACGAACGGGCTCACCGCCGGCCGCTTCTTAGACGAGGCTCTGGTCGAAAGACCGGAGCGTGCTGTTTGAGATCGGTGCCAAGGAATCGGCACTGAACGTTGCTGGACCGAAAATCGCCCTATTTACCGACAGGTGGGCGATTCGGCCGCATTCCATTAACCCACTGCGGCGGTGGCTTCAAGGAGAAGTAGTTCGCCACGCCTGCCGACTTCAAAATCAGATTGGCACAGAGCTCGCCAACTCAAACAGGCCAGGGCGTTGCGTCAGCGCACTGAGGCCTTCTACACGCCTGTGGTACGCTTACCCGACATGCGGGGTCGAGCACCAGTACCGGCAGAACGAACAGCATGGATCAGCGCCAAGCATCCAAGCACGTTTAAAGGCCGCTTTGCGCGCTTCGCTTGCCTTCGCGGTGCAACAAGGCCGCTCAATTTCCGGATCTTAGTGGCACCGGTCTGGCGCAGGACCTGCGAATCATTCCAAGGGGTTGAATTTTGCTCGATAGACATAGGATTACACTTTTTTCCAGCAAATAATTAAGATCATGAATCTTGTAATAGCGGCGGCGCACTCCGAAACGCGTTGCCGCGAGCAATTTGGTGTTCGGGTGGCAAGCGGGCTCACCATGATAAGCACCCGATCGACCGGACCACAAATTCAGAGAGGTCGCTCCAGATCGCCGGCTCGGTTTGGAGATACAGCGCACCGCAAACCATCAGCATTAAAAGACCTGTCTCTAATTCTCTCACGAAGTCTTTTAGAGAGCAAAATAGGTGCCAACTCGAAGATCAATTTATAAGTCTCCGATTATTAAGCACTTATAATTTGTAACACCAGCTCGCCTGCGATCGGTAGCGTACAGTTTTTTCCATTTCCGGGAATGTTTCGTCCCAGTTTCGTAAATGGCTTTGGCAATGGGACACCCGGGTCCCCTTGCCAGAGGAGTGAGATTCCTCTCAAATCACCCCGAAACTTCGTGCCTCTTCGCTGATGCTGCAAAATGCACCGGTACCCTTGCTGCATGCCTGATTGTCAAATCCGTGGCTGCCAGCCGGCCTAGCCAATTGCCCGCAGCTCCGCGGCAAAGCCGCCGGGTACGGCGCTTGCACTTTCAGGTGAAGCGGATGAATTCCCGTTTACAGTCCGCAATGGCTAATCTGCCTCTCTCCGTATTGGACCTGTCGCCGATCTCGGCCGGACAAAGTGATACGCGAGCCGTTCGCGAGACAATCGAACTCGCGCAACGCGCCGAACGGCTTGGTTACAATCGTTACTGGGTCGCAGAACATCACAATGTTCCCAGCGTCGCGAGCACCGCTCCAGAGATAATGATCGGCCAGATCGCCGCGCGAACTTCACACATGCGAATCGGTTCGGGTGGGATCATGCTTCCCAATCACGCTCCCTTGCGGATAGCAGAAGCGTTTCATGTACTTGAGGCGCTGTACCCGAGGCGAATTGACCTGGGCATAGGTCGTGCACCCGGCACCGATCAGCTGACCGCTCTGGCTTTGCGCCGCAGCAAGGAGAGACTCGGGGCAGCAGATTTTCCAGCACAACTTGCTGAGCTCATCGGCCTCAGTACGGGTGACCTGCCTGCGAGCCATCCATTCGCAGGTATTCAAGTCATTCCCAAGGACGTCACGTTGCCGCCTGTTTGGGTGCTCGGATCAACAGAGGGCGGGGCGGCAATCGCTGGGAGCTTTGGGCTAGGGTTTGCCTTCGCGCACCATATCAATCCGGGCGGAGCACTGGAGGCGCTCGACCTTTATCGCTCGAGCTTTCGTGCATCGCGTTGGCTTGATCGACCGCGGACGATTCTCACTGCGCAGGCAGTATGCGGTGAAACCGATATGGAGGCCGAATATCTGACTTCCACCTTTGAATTAGCCTGGGTCCGTTTGCGGAGCGGTCGACCGGCACCTTTATCGCCCCCGGAAGAGGCGTCCGTGTACAGGTACTCACCCGGTGAACAGGAGATTTTGAAATATGCGCGGCTACACTGCTTCAGCGGCGGACCTGAAACGCTCCGAAAAAAATTGTTAAACCATGTGAATAAGGCCGGAGCGGACGAACTCATGATCATTACGACGATTTACGGACATGCCCAACGCATGCATTCCTATGAATTGATCGCAAAAAGCTGGCCGTTGCCCGGACCCAGCTAGTGGCTAGTGTACCAAGTTCAGTGTAGGAGCCCATTTAAATGCGGTTTTGGTTCGGTGTTCACGCAGCGAACCGTCTCGGTTTCGCGGCAGCAAGCGGGGCGCTTCGCCCTAAGCATGCTCATACTGCGAACGCCGGACGCTCCCGGGTTGCCAGCTGCTTTGTTTGCCTTTATTCTAAGTCCCGGACCCAAACTTGAGTTTCGCATGAGCTCATTCTGAGAATGGTTTTAACGTCGAGACGGCGAACCTGCGAGCGCATATCCGTAATCTGTCAAGCGCACACCGGTAGTCTGTTTAGTTGTTATGAGCGAACAAAAATACCGACCAAACACGGATCTGCTCAGACCGGCCGAGGGAACCAAGTGCGAACCGCGCATGGTGCATGACCCTTATCCCCGTGTCATCGA
>JAFAQT010000171.1 GCA_019246215.1 Verrucomicrobiota bacterium | reverse complement strand
CGGTGCTAATTGGCAGCGGGCTTTCGGTGGAAAACGCGGTCGCCCTGCTTGAAAGAGCGGATGGAGCGATAGTGGGAACCAGCTTGAAACATAACGGTGAGTGGTGGGGAAGAGTGTCGCTCGATCGGGTACGTGCTTTGGTCCAGGAAGTTAGCAGAGTGCGGCTCGGGTCTTGAGAGGGCGGCCGCAATAAACCAACTAGCATATTCAGCAAGAAAGATCGCCCGGATTGTACGGACGCGTGCGCTCCATCTTGAGATAGTAGACTTCTTCATTGGTCCAATTCGGGAACGCAACCGATTTTTAAATGCCTTTGCCTCTTTCGACCAGGATGGTGCTCGAGAGAGGGCGCACGCGCAGCAGAAAAGCAGAAAAAGCACTCCGCTCAGGAGAAGCTCTCGGACCTGCGAACCGCGGCCGTTGTAATCAAAACCTGTTCCAGCGCCTCGCGCGTGATGATGCGTTCGTCGCCCTTTACACTCAAACGGTCGATGTTGCCCAGGCGATAATACGTTGCCAAAGTTGGCCATAGCCCGGCCATTCGACAAACTCTTTCGGGCACCAGTGCGGTCCGATGTCAGATGTCCAGGCAACAGCACGGCCTTTGCCAAACAACCCAGTAACTAAAAGCGGATGTTCTCCGACACGTGCCAAGACTTCTCCATTCTGCTTCGGTTTCACTTCGTTAAATCCAAGAAGATATGGCCATGTTTCCTCGAGACCTACGGTGATGGGATGGTCCTTCCTGGCTACGCTCGGAGTGACGCCCTCGGGTTTCTCGATCCGGTCGTCAATCGTTAATATCGAAACCGGCAGCACCTCTTCGATCGGCGTTCGATGGAAGCGAGCCGTGCCATAGATGCCTTGAAAGCTAAGGTAACCGCCAGCCATGACTAATCCCCCGCCCTGTGATACGTATTCCTTGATCAACTCGAGACGATTAGGAACACGTTTACCTTCCAGAAAAACTTTTGGCGGAAGCAATAACGTGTTCGCGCCGATATCGCTAAGGATCACCACGTTGTACTCCTGCAGTTCACCTAGTTCGAACGGGAACGATTTTGCTGCCTCGTGGCTTGGTTGATGGTTTACCTCAATACCTGCAGAAACGAGTGCCGCAGTCAGGAAGTCGCTGCCGGTTGCGTAATAGGTTGAAGAAAAGAAATCAAAACCTTTCAAGTGGGTCGAGGTACTGACCCAACTCTCTCCGACTAATAATACTTTGGTTTCCATAGAAAGACGGGACATTTGTTAACTGCACCAGCGAGCAATAACTAGCGCAATGACCTTTGTGCAGGTCACAAGATCATCGATCGACACGTGTTCATTGGGCTGGTGTGCCTGGCTGGGGTCACCTGGGCCGAAGTTAATCGTCGGCGTTCTTCCGAGACCGGTCGGAATACCCATGTCTGTATGGGCTCCCATGCCCCAGAGCTGGAAGGGGTGGGACGCTCCCGCGCATGCTCCAGCAAAGGTATCAATGATTGGATGATCCTGTTTCACCTCTGCGCAATCGGCATCAAGAATCCACTCGACCCTTGGAGGATGCTGAGCTAACCATGGATCGACCTGCGCCAACTTGAATAGATGCGCTTCAACTTCACGCTTTACTGCACCGCCTAGTCCCTCAGCGTCTTTCTCCGAGGGAAGATACTGCACATCGACGATGATTTCCGCTCGTCCTGCTGTAGAGCTTGGATGTTCACCGGCACGCACTTGAGTGACAATGATTTGATTGCAAAGTTCCATCAGCGCATGATTTTTTTCGGGATCGGTTTGCCATCGCGCGTTCAACACATCGATCCCATCCAGGACAAACCTCATCAAACTGATGGCGTCGACAGGTCCGCCCGCATCCCAATGCCGCGCCTTTAGCTCGGCGTGACCTCCAATGCCGTCGATCAGGATTCTGCCCCAGAGGATCCCATGACAAAGGGGCGAGAGCCTGTTCCTGGTTGGTTCAGTCAAAATTCCTGCGTCAGCTTTATAGCCGCGATCGGCCATCGCCAGTGCTCCCATGCCGCCGATCTCTTCATCGACAACTGTTGCGAAAAGTATATCCCCGCGAAGAGGGACATTCAGGTCCCGAAGAATTTCCGCAGCCGCCAACATAGATGCGACTCCGCCCTTCATGTCCACGGCGCCTCTGCCGTAAATGCTCTCAGCTTCCCGGACGCCGGAGAACGGTTCGTGCCGCCAATGCGTGCGTTCGCCGGCCGGAACCACATCAATGTGGCCGGTCAGAAGAATCGATTTGCCGCCTCCGAAACCGTGGAGCGTTCCGGCGAGGTTCGGACGCCCCCGGAAAGTTCGCCCCAACTGTGCTCCTGGTTTGCCCCGGTACTTCTCCAAAAGCGCCTCTGCGTCCGGTTCCCAGAGATCCGTTTCGAATCCGGCAGCAGCGAGCCTGCGTTCCAGGTAGTTCTGACACTCTCGTTCGCCAGGACCCGCTCTTGTTGGCTCGGCCATCACGATGCTCTCGAAGCGGATTAACTCCTGCAGTGTTTGAGCGATCCGTTCCCGGCTACGGTTGACCGCCTCAACTATTCGGCCTTCCAGTTCTGGTTTCATTATTTCTCTGCGGTTCGAAGGGTTCGGTCCAAAAGAACAGTTCCAATAAGAAGAAGCCCTACAATTCCGAGTTGCCAGATATTATTAATATCTAACATCTGGAGGCCAACTTGAAGTGAGGTGAAGAACAAGACAGCGACGAGTGAGCCAGCCAAACCGCCCGAACCGCCGAAGATGCTCGTCCCCCCCAAGAGAGTCGCGGTGAGCGATAACAATTCGAGGTTTTCACCGATGTTCGGTCGCGCGCTCAACAACCAAGAATCAGCCACTAGACCTGCCAGCGCGGCGAGCACACCGCTGTTTATATAAACGCCCAGCCGAATCGCATTCACCGGGAGACCGAGAAGGCGGGAGGCTTTTTCGTTATTTCCGGTCGCATAAACCCACCGGCCCAGAGGTGTTTGGGTGAGGATAAAGATCAGCACCACGAAGGTAGGCATAACAAACAGGAGCGAGTGTAAGGGAATCGCGAAGACCGCGCCCTGCCCGAGTATGCTAAAGGAGGATGGCAGCCCCGTAACGGGTGAGCCACCGGTTAAAGCAAGCGCGAGACCGTTATATGCGTAATATGTCCCTAACGTTACAATCAGTGGTAACAATCTCAGTCGCGTGATGATAAGACCGTTGATGCTTCCTAACATCCCACCGAATAGAATCCCGACAGTTCCGGCAACCAGAGCTGGCATGCCTTGTTTCATCAGAAAAGCGATTAACAATCCGGAAAGACTCACAGTCCCCCCAACGGAGAGATCGATGCCACCGCCTCCAGCGAGAACCACGAAAGTCTGACCAAGGGTTACCAATGCCAACATAGTTGAGAACTGCAGAATTGAGGTAAAGTTGGCCAGAGTGAAGAAAGCCGGTGCTCGAACAGCAAAGATCGCGAGCGCGATTAACCAGAGCAGAAGAAGGCTGCCGAAACGGATCTGTTTAAGTGCGGTTATCATGAATTCGCCGCCGCTTGGCGGAACGCCGAGCTCCGACCTTCTCCCACCAATGCGTCCAAGATCAATACCGAAATCAGAAGGACACCAGTAATAGCCTGTTCCCAAAGTGATGGAACCCCAACCAGTACAAAGCCGTTCTGCAAGAGGCGAACGAGCACGACACCGCACATCGTGCCGAGCAGGTTCGCCTTTCCGCCCAAGACCGAAGTACCGCCCAAGACCGAAGCTACAATCGCGTCTAATGCGACGAGACCGCCAGTCGAAGTCTCGATGTTTCGATACCGGGCAACATAGAGTAGAGCCGCGAATCCAACTAGCAGCCCGGTAAAACCATATACGAAAAATTTGACTTTCCCGATTGCAACGCCAGAAAGCCTGGCTGCTCGCTCGTTACCACCCGTCGCAAGGATTGCTGTCCCGAGCGGTAACCACCGCATAATCAGCCAACCCACTGAATAAAAGAACAGAATGTAAATGCCTACGGCTGGGAATCCACCGATAGTCTGGTTTACCGCGGCTCCAAGAGTATCGGGCAAACCGGAAATCCAGCTTCCACCCAGGAGGAGGAAGATGGCTGCTCGATAGATGCCAAAAAGACCAAGGGTTGCGATGATAGCAGGTATCTCCCCCCAGACAATCAGCGTCGCTGAAACAAGGCCAAGCGCTGTCCCGATGATGGGCCCAATCAACAAGACTGCCGCTACGGGCCAGCCACCTTGGATACACCACCCTACGAATATAGCGCTGATTCCCAGTGCACCGCCCACCGCGATATCGATGCCACCGGTGGCCAGGATGAACGAGATCCCCAAGCTTACGAGCAATAGTTCGACGCTGTTTCGGAGGATTGTTGCCACATTTTGTAAGGTGAGGAAATAGGGCGACAAGAACCCGAAAATTATCGCGACAGCAACACAAGCGAGTGCCAGCGTTACATCCCGTCGACCGAGTAACCATTGTTTCCAGTTCATCCCTGGTTCTCCGACCTCAGGACGCGCGACCCCAAAACAGGGCGAACTTCAAGTGAAGCTACCCATCTCAGAATTTGAATTGATCGACGTTATCTTTAGTAAAGACCGCAGGAGGTCCGAGTAAAAGAACTTTGGTGGCCGAGTCATATTTGACCGGCTGTGACAGCCCCGGAACTTCGTTGCTTTCAGCGAATGCTTTTCCATTGATCAATTGTTTGCCCGCCCAAACCGTCAGATAACCGAGGTCACGTGGATTCCAAAGGACACTGAACCCGAACGCACCGCTCTTCAAGTAGGAGCGCACCGTGTTGGGCGAGCCATAACCAGTGCCGGTAACTTGGCCAATCTTTCCGGCCGATTCGATGGCTTGTGCAACGCCCGGGCAAGTGGTCGAAGCAACTGCAATCAAGCCTTTGAGATCGGGATGGGCGGTCATGAGATCTGTCGCGAGCTGAAACGCACGCTGAGCAGTGCCTCCGGCAAACTGCGGCGGCAACAGGGTAATCTTCGGGTACCTATCCTTCACGCGCTGCTGCATATAAGCGATCCAGGCGTTCAGGTTGGTAGCAGTCGCTTCGCCTGACACAATGCCTACAGTCCCTTGTTCGCCGATCCGTTTTGCTAGTTCATCAATGATTGCGAAGCCAAGATCCTGATCCAGCGCCTGCGCAACGTACACTTCCCGTTCGCTCTTGGGCGCATCAGAATCCGATGTGAAGATTTTGATTCCTTTTTCCTTCGCTTTCTGGATGATCGGGTTGATTGAGCTTGCGTCGAGTACCGAAATGGCGATCGCCGACATTCCTTGATCGATGAGCCCATTCACTATTCGCAGCTGTTCGGCCGGATTTGTGTCAGTCGGCCCGGTGTAAACGAATTCCGCGTCAAATTTTCGTGCCGCATCCTTGCCACCTTCCTCCATAGCATTGAAGTACGGTATCCCGACGATCTGCGGCACGAATGCGATCTTCGGTTCGGTCTGGGCTAGTCCGAACTCTAGGGTTAACAGCGTCATACCCGCAGCTAGACAGGCTGACCATCGTATTTTTGTGCTCATCTTCACCTTTCTTATTGTTGATCCCCGCCATGGGGTATTATGTAATCCGGTGTGTTCAATTGTGGACCGGGTTTCGCTCCTGTAATCCAGCTGACAACCTCTTCAAGGTCGGTCTGCGACTTCTCACATTCGGCCACTTTTCGGCCGCGTCGCAGTACTATGATCCGGTCTGCGACTTCGAAAACGTCGTTTAGATTATGACTAATAAGCAGTACGGCCCTGCCGTTGGCGCGGAGCTGCTCAATCAGCTTTAGTACCTTGCGAGTTTCGGCCACGGCGAGTGAGGCGGTGGGTTCATCCATGACGATTAATTTTGTTTCCAGGTCGATCGCACGCGCGATGGCTACCGCCTGACGTTGACCGCCGGACAAGTCCGAAACCAAGGCGGATGGCGACGGGATGTGGGAACCAAGTTCATCGATTAACTGTACAACACGGTCGCGCATTCTTTTCCTGTCGAGAATCGGCAGCCCTAGGACTGGGCGAACTATCTCTCTCCCCAGGAAGATGTTTTCGTACACACTGAGGTTTTCGACCAGCGCGAGTTCCTGGAAAATTGTCGCGATGCCTAACTGTCGCGCCTTGGCGGGACTTTCAATCGTGACGGGTTTATCGTCGATCGTTACTTCCCCCGCCGACGGAGAATGCGCACCGGACAATAACTTCACCAGTGTCGACTTCCCGGCTCCGTTGTCACCCACGCAGGCAAGTACCTCGCCTAGCCTGACGCTCACATCGACTCCCTCCAAGGCGAGGACCGCGCCAAAGTGCTTCGACACCTTAGTGGCACGTATCCAGATGCTCTCATTTGCGCTCATTCGCCCTTTTTTGCGGTTTGAGTTTCCGACTGCAGCTTGTGGACCGAATCTCTTGATATGAGCGTCACCGGCAGCCGCGTCTCCATCAGTTCGACCTTGGCGCCGGCGATAACTTTTAGCAGAACTCTTGTCCCCTGCGCACCGAGCTCACGGGCTGACTGCCGGATCGTGGTCAACGGAGGTTGCAACAGCTCGGCCAGCGGCATGTCGTCAAAGCCGATGAGCGATAACGCATCAGGGATCTTGAGACCTGATAGGTGAGCTGCGTTGAGCACGCCGAGCGCGACATAGTCGCTGGAGGCAAAGATCGCGGTTGGACGCCTGGTTGCACCAAAAAAAGCTAACGCTGTCTCGCGTCCAAAATCTGAAGTATAGGGTCCAAACCGGACAAGTTTCGGGTTCGACTTCAAGCCACGCTCTTCCAAGGCGTTCTTAAATCCGGTGAACCGTTCCTGGGTGGAGAGTAGATTTCTGGGTCCGCCGATGAAGGCTATCTGCCGGTGCCCATAGTCCAGCAGATGGCGAGTTGCGAGATATCCTCCGGTCCGATTCTCGCTGAAGATTCTCGGAGCGGAGACGCCTGCGACATCTTCGTCAATCAAAACAACGTTCCGGTTTTGCCGCAATATCTCTGCTAACTCAGGGTCCCCGGCGTGGCTGGTGAGAAATACGATGCCGTCGAGCTGACGTCCGCTCAATAGCTGAAGATAGGACAATTCCCGGCTCCGATCGTTCTGCGTGTTACACAGAAGAACGCCGTACCCCGCCTTGAAGGCTACTTCTTCGACCGCACAAGCGAGCGTGGCAAAAAATGGATTTGAGATGTCCGGGATGATGAGCCCGATCATTTTACTCTGGCCAAGACTTAAATTGCGGGCTAGTCGGTTCGGCTGATAATTCAGTTCGCGAACCGCACGATCGATCCGGGAAGCGGAAGTCCGAGGAAGCACGATGTCGCCGTTCAGGTAACGAGAAACGGAGGTGATCGAAAGCTCCGACGCTTTCGCTACATCGCGGATCGTTGTCGGTTTTCCAAGGCGCATAACAGTTACGTTATGGGGTAACAATCGCTGAATGGGTTAACTTTCTAACAGAAGAAGCTTCAATTTTTCTGTATCCTACCCTCAAATAGTCGACGCGGGTTAGCGATGAGCATGGTCCTTATGTCCTCCTCTTTAACGCCAAGTCTGCGCAGCCGCGGCACGAAATGCCGTAAGATGTACCCGTACCCGAAGCCCCCGTAACAGGTGAGCATCATCTTCAGGAACACGTCTTGCGAGAGGAGAATCTTATCACAAAAGCCAGAACTAAGAAGTCGACGAATGGCCGCGGCGTTCTCTTCATCGCTCGGGCACTGCGCATCCTGATCAGCATAGTAGAAATCCATAGAGATCATGTCGTATTCCAGGTAAGCGCCACGCTCGGCAAGACTGGTTTGATAATCGAAGTCTCTCCAGGAAGGATTCATGTGACAAAGGATGACTTGCCGGAGGGCCACGCCCTCTTCGGCGACAACGTCAAGTACGCGGTGCGCGTGCCGTTCCCAGCCCGGCAGGTGGACCATGAGAGGAACGTTGCAACCTATCTGCGCGCGTGCCGCACCGCGAAGAACCTTTTCCTCCTCGGGCGTAAACCGAGCCGAAATGCCAATCTCACCAATGAAGCCGGCGCGGATTCCGGTTCCATCGACGCCCTCGGTCAAATCGCGTTCCATTTCCGCAGCAATATCTTCAGGACGCATCTGCCGGACTATCGGCGGATGTGATACCTCGAGGTAGTATCCGCTACCCATAACCACGTTCAGCCCGGTCCGGCGCGAAATCGCCGAAAGGGCATGCGGATCGCGCCCGATGCCACGGTTCGTTGGATCCAGAATCGTCTGACCTCCTAGATCCGCAAACTGTTGGACTTCCCGAACCGACAAATCGATGTCGTGTTGCTGCATATTATCCAGGTTCACGAATGGGTCCATCCGGAGCTCGCCCAGAATTGATATCGAGACAGGGGCATCGCGCAGAATCATGCGAGAAGCCGTCGTCGGTGGATGGTGCCAGGAAGCGAAATTCATCAGAAGATGTTCGTGCATGAGCGTCACCCCCATTTCTGCCGTGCTTATCGCTCCCAGAACGGTTTGTAGGTTGTTCGACATATCTTTTTTATTGTTTCAGGGCACGCCCCAACGCACCTTGGTTGAGAATGATCGCCAGCACGAGGATTGTCCCCTTGATGATCTGTTCGTAAAACGGCGACACTTGCAACAGGATCAATCCGTTGCCGATAACTGCTAATATGATTGTGCCAAGAAAAGTACCGAGAAGCGTGCCGTCACCGCCGAACAGATTTGTCCCACCGAGAACCACGGCGGAAATGACGTCGAGCTCAAATCCTATACCAGAGTAGCTTGATCCAGAAGCGAGGCGTGCACTTGTTATTATTCCGGCAACCGCGGTCAGTAACCCGGAGAAAAGATAGATGCCTAATTTCATTCGTCCGGTATTGACACAGTTACGCCGCACGGCTTCTTCATTCGAGCCTATGCCAGTTACGTAGATTCCAAATCGAGTCATGTTAAACAGTATATGTCCAACTAAGAAGGCGAGGGCAGCGATGATAATGGGACAAGGAATGCCGAAGAGAAACCCGCGTCCGAGTTCGACGAATGGGCTGTCGGGTGGTAAAGGAACCGAATACCCTCTGGTCATTACCTGTGCTGCACCGCGCAAGATGCTGAGGGTCGCCAGGGTCGCGATAAATGGCGGAAGGCCTCCCAAAGTTACCAGCAGTCCGTTAATAAGTCCTACAAAGGCCCCGAAGCCAAGCGTGGCCAACACGACCAGCCACCACGCCCAGTTTGCCGAAAGCGCGTATGCCGCCAGAACGCCAACCACCGCAAGACCTGAGCCGACGGAGAGATCAATCCCACCTGAGGTGATAACGAGCGTCATGGCTACCGCAACGATCAGAGTGGGGCCCGATTGCCGGAGCACATTGAGGATATTGCCAGTCGACAAAAACGTCCGAGTGCTGAGACTCATGATGACAATCAGTGTCAGCAACACGACAGCCAGCCCAACCTGAAACGGGGCCGGTTGGCACATCAACCGCTTGCGCCAGAGAGGGGAGCCCGATTGGACTGGCACGGAGGAAGAATCTTTCATCCGGCACCCATCATTAGGTCTACCACCTCATCTAAGGAGGTCTCTCGGACCCGACGCAGCGCGCACAAGGTGCCTTCGTAGAGAATCGCGATGCGATCGCAGGCACGGAATACATCTTGTAATCGATGGGTAATCAGCACGATCGAGACACCCTGGGAACGCAGGGTCTGCATCAGCGCAAGAACCTTTTCTACTTCGCGCACAGCAAGGGCTGCCGTAGGTTCATCGAGAATCAGCACCTTGGGCCGGAAAGAGACCGCG
>JAFAQT010000068.1 GCA_019246215.1 Verrucomicrobiota bacterium | reverse complement strand
AGGGCGAATCATCGTGGAAAATATCCCGCAGTTCTGCAAGGTCGGAGCCCTTTAGAGCCGCATACCCAGCGTGCTGCGTGCTCAAAGGAAAGGGAAACCGTTGAGTTGGGAAGAGAAACTGCAAAAGATTATGTGGCAAATGCCCTTTGGATTAGTGCGTCGGGTGCTATGCCTGGGCGCGCACTCCGACGATATCGAAATTGGAGCCGGTGGAACATTACTACACCTTACGGCACAGATCCCCGACGTGGAGATCTGGTGGCTCGTATTCAGCGCCCCGGGACCGCGTGCTGAGGAAGCAGGCCGAAGTGCGGAAGATTTTCTGGCTAGCGTTGCGCGCAAACACGTTAGGATTGGAGCATTTCGCGAAAGCTATTTTCCGAGCGAGTGGCCATCGATCAAGGACTGGCTCGAGGAGGTGAAGGCAAAATTCGATCCGAATATTGTCTTTACCCACTCTCGCGATGACCGGCATCAGGATCATCGGGTTTTGTCAGACTTGGCGTGGAATACGTTCAGGAATCATCTAATCCTGGAATACGAAGTTCTTAAATACGATGGGGACCTCGGCTGTCCCAACGTGTTCGTACCTCTGTCGGAGCAACTCTGCACACGAAAGATTGAGTTGTTGCTGAAGCATTTCAAGACCCAGTCCACTAAGCATTGGTTCACCAGCGACACCTTTGAGGCTATGCATCGCATCCGGGGGGTCGAATCCGCCTCATCCACCGGTCGGGCCGAGGCATTTTATTGCCGCAAGCTCGTCCTGGATATGCAACTTCAAAAAAGAATGTAGCTTTCTACAGAGCTCGAAACGATGGTGGCAACCAGCCGCCCACAACCAAATGGATAAACCTCTACAGCCAAAAATCGCCATTGTAGGTCTTGGATACGTCGGATTGCCCTTGTCGCTCCAGTTCGCCCGCTCGGGGGTCCGAGTCTTGGGTCTGGACGTTGATTCGGATAAGGTCGAAGCGCTCAATCAGGGCCGCAGTTATATCAAACACGTTCCTCCGGAAACGGTGACCGAGGAGGTGAAAGCGGGTCGCCTCGAAGCCACAACGGATTTTACCCGGGTAGGGGAGGTTGACGCCGTTCTCATCTGCGTTCCAACGCCGCTCAATAAGAACCGGGAACCCGACATTTCCTTCATCGTAGAAACGGGACGTGCCATCGCTCCGCACCTTCGGCAGGGGACGGTGGTTATCTTGGAGTCGACCACGTACCCGGGAACAACCGACGAAGACTTAAGAGTCGTTCTCGAGGCTGGGTCTGGCTTAACGGCAGGTAAAGACTTTCATCTCGCGTTTTCCCCGGAACGCGAAGACCCTGCAAATCCCGCCAGCAAAGTCGGCGAGGTGCCCAAGCTCGTCGGCGGGTTGACGGCGGCTTGTCTGGAGAAGGCGGTTTGGATTTATGGTCGGGCGATCAAGACCCTTGTCCCCGTTTCATCCTGTCGCGTTGCCGAAGCGGCGAAGCTGCTGGAAAATATCTTTCGCAGCGTCAACATCGCTCTGGTGAACGAACTGAAGCTTGTGTATGGCTCCATGGGGATCGACATTTGGGAGGTTATCGAAGCGGCAAAGACCAAACCGTTCGGATTCATGGCATTCTATCCCGGGCCCGGACTCGGTGGACACTGTATCCCGATCGACCCATTCTATCTCACGTGGAAGGCCAGGGAATACGAACGCAGTACCCGATTCATCGAATTGGCGGGAGAGATCAATACTTCGATGCCCGTACACGTGGTCGAACGGCTGGGAGAAGCCCTGAATTTTGCGCGCAAACCCTTGAACGGATCGCGCGTGCTGATTCTCGGGCTCGCTTATAAGCCCAATGTTGACGATGAGCGCGAGTCGCCGAGCTATCGAGTGATGGATTTGCTCAAGCAGCGCGGGACGGCGGTTGCTTATTATGATCCGTATGTCCCGGTGATTCGTCCAACGCGCGAGCACCCGCACTGGGCGGGGACAGAATCCGTGCCTTGGAACCGGGCGTCAATCGCGGGATTCGATGCCGTGGTGATCCTAACAGCCCATTCTTGCGTGAACTATCAGGAAGTAGCCGACTGGGCCCAGTGCATCGTGGACACTCGGAATGCAATGACGGCCGTGCACGTCGCACCGGGAAAGCTTTGGAAAGCGTAATTAAACGTCTTGGCCCTCGACGCTAGGTGTTCATGTTTAGAGCACCTTCGTTGAACCGTGAAGGCGCCAAAACTGCAAGCGAGCGTGGATAGAAAGTTATATTTTCGCGGAGTCGAAGCTCGGTGAAGCAGATCATCTGGTTGCGCCTCGTTCAATGCCGTACTATTTGGTGGCCTACATGGGTGGGATGGTTATGCATCCTTTTGCTTCTAGTTATCCCGGTAGTCTGGTGGTGCATTTGCGCAGAATCCTTCCTTTCTTTGACTCGACGGCTTCCTGCAGAAGTGCTGGTCGTGGAAGGCTGGATTGGTGACGATGGCATACGCGCCTCAGCTGGGGAGTTCGAACGGCACCGCTACCAATACATCGTCGCGAGCGGTGGTCCGTCCTTCGACCGTTGGGATGAGGGTCATTTGAGTTACGCCGAGATGGCCGAACGCGAGCTGATTCGAGCAGGCGTTCCGAAGGATAGAATAATTGTTGCTCCTGCCCGGGATGCGGATCATCAGCGCACCTATGTATCTGCTCTGGCCGTTTCGCGAGCGCTTGAGGCCAGGGCCATCCAGCCGAAAAGACTCAATCTGTTCACGTTGGGTGCTCACGCCAGGCGCAGCCGCTTGATTTTTGCTAAGGCGCTTCGATCGGGAACCGACGTCGGGGTGATAAGTTGGGTTCCGTACTGCAACGCTGCTGTTCCATGGTGGCGTTCCAGTGAGCGGGCCAAAAACTTGATTACGGAGACCGTTGGTTACATGTTTGAAATTTTGCTAAATTCCGGCCGCGGCTTTGACTCGCCGGGGAAAGGCTCTGATTTTGCCGAGCTCCGCTCTCAGGGAACAAAAGGTGCAGCTCCGCAACCGCCTCGGCACTTGTCAGCTCCGTGGTCTTCGGACTGGTCCTCGCTTTCGGCGCGTTTGATCTTCACCTAACTCCAATGTGCAGTTACTGATCGAGGGTATCCTTCGAGGATACTCACTATCTTGCGACGGATTTACAATTAACTCCGTTCAGTCAAATGCTTATCCTAGTCCTAGTGTACACTAGGCTAGGACTAGTTGACTAGCACCTTTCCTTTGGTCCACGAAACCCGCAATTCAGGACAGATCGTTTCCCGAGGCAAAGGCCCCTTGCTGTTGGCCATTGAATAATCCTCTCGCGTATTGCTGGCGGATCGTCGCTTGATCATTCCCCGGGCGCCAGTGAGTATGCATTTCC
>JAFAQT010000276.1 GCA_019246215.1 Verrucomicrobiota bacterium | reverse complement strand
GAGCCCGCTGTCAGTATCCGAGCGCCATTCGGGCTGAACGCTGCTTGGAGGACCTCATCCTGATGGTCGAAGGAGGCAACAAGCTTTCCTGAGGCCGCGTCCCAAAGCCCGGCGTGGTGATCTGCACTTGCCGTCAGGATCCGAGCGCCGTCCGGACTAAACGCTGCGTCGTAGACCGCATCTTGGTGGTTGAAGGCCGCAATGAGCTTGCCCGAGGCTGTATCCCAGAGCTTGGCGGATCTGTCGGCGCTCGCGGTGAGGATCTGAGCACCGTTCCCGCTAAACACGGCATCGTTAACCGCATCCTGGTGGCTAAAGGTGGAGATCAGCTTGCCCGAAGCCGTATCCCAGAGCTTGGCGGTCCTGTCTTTGCTTGCCGTCAGGATCCGAGCACCGTCCGGACTGAAGGCCGCCGTGTTAACTGCATCCTGGTGAGCAAAGGAGGCGACCAGCTTGCCCGAAACCGCATCCCAGAGTTTGGCGGTGTTATCCACACTCGCCGTAAGGATTCGGGCACCGTCGGGACTAAACACCGCATCCGTAACTCCATCCTGATGGTCAAAGGAGCCGATTAACTTCCCTGAGCTCGCATCCCAAATCTTTGCGGTTTTGTCTGCGCTCCCAGTCAAGATACGAGCACCATCTTGACTAAATGCCGCGTGATAGAGACCGTCCTGATGGGTAAAAGCCGCGACGGGTTCGCCACAGGTCGCCTCCCAGATTTTAACAGTTTTGTCCCAGCTTGCCGTGAGTACTCGAGCACCATTCGAGCTGAATGTTGCGCTCTGAACACTTCCGCGATGGGCAAACGAGGCGATGAGCCTGCCCGAGGACGCGTCCCAGAGCTTGGCAGTTTTGTCCCAGCTTGCCGTCAGGATCCGAGCGCCATCGGGGCTGAACACCGCGTCCGCAACCACATCCTTATGGGCAAACGAGGCGACAAGCTTGCCCGAGGTCGCATCCCAGAGTTTGGCAGTTCTGTCCCCGCTTGCCGTCAGGATCTGAGCACCATCCGGACTAAACATCGCATTGTAGACCTCAGCTTCGTGGTCGAAGGAAGCGATGGACTTTCCCGAGGCAGCATCCCAAACCTTGGCAGTTCTGTCCTTGCTTGCCGTCAGGATCCGAGCACCGTCCGGACTAAACGCTCCTCGGAAAACAGTGGCCTGGTGTTGAAAAGAGGCGATCAGCTTGCCAGAATTCACATCCCAGAGCTTGGCAGTTTTGTCCGAGCTCGCCGTCAGGACCCGAGCACCATCGGGACTAAAGGCGACACCATAGACCTCATTCTCATGGCTGAACGAGGCGATCAGATTCCCCGAGGCCGCATCCCAGAGCTTGGCGGTGTGATCGGCGCTTGCTGTCAGGATCCGAGTACCGTCCGGGCTAAACGCCGCATCGTTAACCGTACCCTGATGGGTAAAGACAACGAGAACCTTGCCCGAGGCCGCTTCAGAAAGCTTCGCAGTTTTGTCCCAGCTTGCGGTCAGAATCCTAGCACCGTCCGGACTAAATACAGCATCATAGATCGGATCGTGAAAGGCAAACGAAGCGATGATCGGGGGCAGCGCCTTTTCGCGATGAATAATCAATTCTTGGAAGAACCGTTCTGAAGCAACCTGATTTGTCGGGTCGAACTTGATTGCTCGTGCCAGAAGAGCGATGGCTTCCTGCCACTCTCCCAACTGAAACTGGCGCTCCGCTTGATTAAAGCTTGCCCAACTCGCCTGCCGTAATTGCTCCTGCAGCTTCGCCGTAACCTGCGCTTCAGACTTAAGCGCCTGCGCCTCGCTCTGACGCTGGCGTTCAGCCCGAAACCATTGGAACCCAGCGACCATCGCGAGAACGGCCATCGCCGACATCACCGCGTAACGAATGCGTTCCTGGACCTGTTTGTGCCGTTTGCGAGCCGCAATGCTCACGTGAATGTACTCAATCTCTTCCCGGCTTAGCGACGGTTCATAGTCGCTCACTAACTTTTCACCTTCCGCAAGGGGCAGCCCGGGTCCGAGCAGGTCGTCTTTTTGTTTTCCGCGGCTCAACCAGAGCTTCAGACTGAAATCGAGCCGGTCCCGCATCCGCAGGAACTCGCGGTTTTCTTTCAACCACTCCTTCACTCGCTGCCATTCCCGCAACAACGCTTCGTGCGCAACGCTCACGGTGACCTCTCCCTGTGGATCGGTGTCAGCGACTAATAACCGCTTCTGAATCAGTAAATCCACAAAGCCTTGCATGCCGGCTTTCTGATCCTGACCTTTTCCCTTTGACGCGACGAAATCACGGTAAGGTGCCGTCCGCCGGTTGGGTACTTCCTCTTCACCCTGGCCCAACGTGACCAGGTACCGCATCACCAGAGGAAACACATCCTGCTCATGCGGTTGTAACGTGTTGAACACCGCTTCGGCATGCTTGGCAAGCGCACCTTTCAATTCCCCTAGCTCGCGATAATCCGACCACCGAAGCAAGTCGTCGCCCCGCGCGGCTTGTTCGTCGTAAAGGAGTGACAAAACATGCTCGAGCAATGGCAAGGATTCCGGTGTCGCAGAGGCGGCATCGCGCAGCGCTTGATCCAGGCGCTGGCCTGTTTCCCGCTCCAGCTCGAAATGTAGACCGGCGGCTTCGGCCGGTAGCCGAATCATGTTGCCGATCTCGTACGCGGTCGGCGGCCGGAGGTCCACTTTTCCAGCCGGCTTCGTGAGCTCGATCAGATCCTGATACTGCTGATACCAAGGGTAGAAATCGCTGCGTAAGGTTGCCAGGACAAAGACCCGCCCGCTTCGAACCAAACCAGCAATCGCGGAGATATACTTCTGCCGAACTTCCGGTGAAAAGCCGCTCGTGAATAATTCTTCAAGCTGGTCGACCACCAATGCCAACCGGGCTTTTGGTAGCTCGAGCCGCTGTCTCTGCTGCTGCGCCAAGTCCGCATCGTCGGAACGTCCGGACCCCCGCAACTGACGCTCTCTTTCCTCCAGATAATGCGACTGCTGGATTTTCCATTCCCGGGATGCGTGATCGAGTGCGTCCCGGAGCCGGAGCGCTGCGCTCTCGGAGTGGTCCCTCAGTTCGGCCGCCAGATCGCGGATAGAATTTAGTGATTCCGCATCGCGCAAGCTGGTCAACGCGTGAGGCTCAAGCAAGGCGGCGGCCAAAGCATCGAAGCAATCACCGTCGCCACCCCCGGCTCCTGGTCTGGTCACTGCCCGCCGCCAGAGCCCGATCCCTTCAATCGTTTCCGATTGCGTTAGCAATGGGAGCACGCCCGCTCGGACCAGCGAGCTTTTTCCTGAGCCGCTCGCACCGACAATCAGCACAAACGGCCGCTGAGCTCTGAACTGCACTTCCAACGCCTCCAATACCGTCCCGATCGCCTTCGTTCTACCCTGAAAAATAGGCGCGTGTTCGAAATCGAAAATCTGTAGGCCACGGAATGGATTTTCTTTCCAGCGCCGAGGCTGACTACGTCGACCTATCAATTGGCGTTGGCGTTCGCTGGAAACCTGAGTGGAGAGAAAATCCCGAAAATGCTCCCGGAATAGGCGCTCGAACTCTTCAAGATTGTAATAGTTGTTGAAAGCCCCGATGTACTGACCCTCACCGTCTTTTAGCCAAGACTCAAAAAATGCGTTGAGCGACTTCCATTGACTGAGAAATTCTTCCAGTTTTTCCGGCGAATCGAGCGGCGGATTTGGCTGACTGCGGTTTCGATAGACGTGCAACTCAGGTACGCCGGGCGTCTTCTTGCGCTGCGCCACAGCCCAGGCGATCTCGAAGTCCGTACCCGATCGAGGCTCGCTTCCGTCCGGCATCTGAAAACGAGGATGCAATTTCGTGCCGAGTCGCGACCATAGGATACAAATGACCAGATCGAATTGGGCGGTATTCGGCATCTGGTCCTGGTAGCCAAGTTCCGGTGAAAATCGCTGATATTCCCAGAAGTATGGACAAAGAATCAGATCGGTGAATTCCGGTTCCACGGAACTATCCGGCGATTGCGAGAATTGTTGGTCGCGTAAAAGATTCGAATATTGAACACTGACTGGGATTCCCAGTTCTTCCGCGGTCATCCGAATCAGCCGGTCCGCTATCGTTCGTTCGGTTCGAACATCTCCTGGGGAGGACACAAAAACCCGGATGGTTTTCATCATATCGCGGAACGGGAGAGTTCTCTGGAGGCCAAGCCCCAAAACGTAGCACGCTTCAAGTATTGTCGCGAACTGCGCCAGCTTCTAAGTTGCCTGTCGGCGGCCAGGTGGGATAATATAAAACTTGAAATGAAAACTTCCCCCCTTGGATTCCAATCAGTCAAGGTGATTGCACTAGCCGCAACTGATGTCGATCGGGCCAGGCGTTTCTACTCTGAAACTCTCCAGCTGGAAGAAGATCGCGAGACAACCGGCCAGGTAGGTTACGGAATCGGTAACTCAGTGCTGGTTATCCGCCAGTATCCTCCCACTGACGACCCAAATCCGCGCATCACCTTGCAAGTACAAGATGCTCGAGAGACCGAAAAACGACTAACAGAACGAGCAGTGACCATTTCTGATCCGGTGACGTTGTACGACGACAAGTTCTTGGTCGGCGGGTTCCTGGACTCAGAGGGAAACAAAGTTTGGTTTTGTTCTTATGCCTGAGTCGGAAGCTCGTCCAGAACAAAGGTCGACCTCTTCGATCGTGTTGTAGTGCAGGACATCGATCTCACTACTCGGGCTGGGCTTGCAAGTCTAAGGGTGACTGCCCTAGGACAGAGTTGATCGTCTTCTCTCCTTCGCCATGAGGAGAGCCGTCAAACGCAACCTTGCGCGTGAAAGACGAGCGCCAGTTTGGTGTGATCTTCACGTGCGCTGCTGAGGTCATTGACAGCATCTCCGGTCCCCGGATCCGGTTTTCCAAGGGGAACATTGGTTCACGGGTGCGACCACCCATTTTGGCCGTAAAGGGACGCTTTTTGACCTCGAACGCTGCGTATTTGCACGATTTGCTACGTCCCTTCAGGGCGGAGATCGCGCCGTTCAATGTCACACGTGATCCTCCATCCTCCATGGAAACGCCGGATCTCACAGGCGCTTTAGCTGGTGATATTTTCGGATTAATTGGGCGATAAAGTCGACCCGGCTGCCGGCGCACGCGATCGCTCGTGCTTCAGGGAATGAAGTGGCCGCGAGTTTCGT
>JAFAQT010000096.1 GCA_019246215.1 Verrucomicrobiota bacterium | reverse complement strand
AAACCAGGACTCAATCGGCAAAATTCATCTGAATCCCGACTGGAAGATATTCGAGGTATCGGGATATAATTTCGCTCGCTGGAAAATCGCATCGGTACCGTTCTCCGGCATTCGAATACCTCTGCCCGTTCCGCAACCGATCGATCTTGTGACGATCGTCAAGGCGTAGCGCCAGGAGAAACATGTCGGCATATGAATCCTCGACGGCGATCGGAGCGATACAGGAGCACCTGAAGCACTTGAAGAGATCGCTCGCGCCCTTATCGAATCCCTTCAATGGTGTTAGTTCCCCCTCCGGGGCCAATTTGCGGGGCGCTAATTGAAGGTCCTACAGAACTCGAATCACTGGAACAACCTGCTAGGGGCACCAGGGATGCAAAGAGCAGGAACTTTACAATCACGATCAGCTTCTTTTGCAACATGCCGTCTGTTCGGAACATGACGGAGGAGTGGCTCTATTGGACTGACACGGTTCCATAAATTCATCGAGTTCTCTGGGAGATCCCCACCTCCGACCTGGTGCACCAAGTCCGAAGTTAAGTTGGTTTAGCGACGTTGAGCTCAAAATGAGCGGCGGGCAAGGCGGTTCGGAGCCGGACCGGCGGCAGGAGGGAACGTATCTGAATCGATACGTCTCCGGCGAGCAACGCAGCATGGCCGATTTTAGGGCATTGCTCGCTCGACCCGTATCAGTCCAGATACGGCCCTGCGTTCGCGCCTTCCAAAATCGCCAACTCTGCGACGGCGCCACTGAACCAGGCTGGGACTTGAAGCACCAGTGTACCGTCTCCTAATCCCTTGAGTTTCGTTGCCTTCAAAATGGGCCGCCGGCAAGGCGCGAGGAGGGCGCATATCTGAATGGATACGTAATCGACAAGCAACGCAGCCGCCGGCCCATTTTCAACGCAACCCTCTGGGGTGTCCAGTTGGCTGTTTTTTCCGCGTTGCTCGCTCCTTACATGTCAATCTAAATATGCTCGTCGCTCGCGTCTTAAAAAACCACCTGGCCCACGGCCAAATTTAAGGGATTTAGGAGACGGTACACTGGTGCTTCAAGTCCCAGCCTGGTTCAGTGGCGCCGTCGCGGAGTTGGCGATTTTGGAAGGGGCGAGCGCAGGCCCGTATCTGGACTGATACGGGTCGAGCCAATGCCCTAAAATCGCCCATGCTGCGTTGCTCGCCGGTGACGTAACGATTCAGATACGTTCCCTCCTGCCGCCGGTCCGGTTCCGGACCGCCTTGCCCGCCGCTCATTTTGAGCTCAACGTAGCTAAACCAGCTTCGGAGTTGGTGCACTAGGTCGGAGGCGGGGATCTCCCAGAGGAACTCGATGAATTTATGTAACGGTGTCAGTCCAATACAGCCACTCCTCCGTCATGTTCCGAACAGACGGCATGTTGCAAAAGAAGCTGACCGCGATTGTAAAGTTCCTGCTCTTTGCATCCCTAGTGCCCCTAGCAGGTTGTTCCAGTGATTCGAGTTCTGTAGGACCTTCAATTAGCGCCCCGCAAATTGGCCCCGGAGGGGGAACGAACACCATTGAAGGGATTCGATAAGGGCGCGAGAGATCTCTTGTGCTTCAGGTGCTCCTGTATCGCTCTGATCGCCGTCGAGGATTCATATGCCGATATGTTTCTCCTGGCGCTACGTCTTGACGATCGTCACAAGATCGATCGGTTGCGGAACAGGCAGAGGTATTCGAATGCCGGAGAACGGTACCGATGCGATTTTCCAGCGGGCGAAATTATATCCCGATACCTCGAATATCTTCCAGTCCGGATTCAGATGAATTTTGCCGATTGACTCCTGGTTTACCACACAAAGCGCTGATCCCGGCTGGTTCATGAAATCCGAAAAGTTGGAGGAATCCAGGCGCCGGTGAAAAAGGCGTGTCTTCTGGCGGAGATACCAAATTAGACTTTGTTCGTCGTAATTGAGTGATGCTGTTCGTGTCTCGGGAGAGATGAGAGGAAGCGCGGTTTTGGCGATCCTTTTCGATGGAAATTCCGGTTCAATGATTCGAAATCCGACAAGAGCAATGAACAGATAAAGGACAACCACGCTCGCGAGGATGGATAGCCTCCATTTGCTTTCCGAAACTTGCCGCGCCACGAGGGTTGCGAGCATCGGATATGCGGGAAGCACGTAGTGAGGCAGCTTGGTTTCAATCAGTGTGAAGACCAAAACCACGATTAAAATTGGCCCTAAAAGGTAATTTTCATCTGGTTCTCTGGCCGCGAGCAAACGCTTCATACAGGCCGGTAGAAAGAAACACCACGGGAAAAAGCTGAAAAAGCTTGCCACTAAATAGAATGGCAGGAAGAAAAGGTAGCCTGCGAAACCCTCACCTCCATGGGTTTCCATCGGCTGTAGCGAACGCTCAAGAACATGCTTTCCAAGGCCATTTCGCAGATACTCGCCATTGGTCGCGATTACGGCCGGAATACCCCAGGCCCCGATCATGCTCAGGACCACAAACCCTCCCAGCAGAGCTGATCGGAATTTGAATCGGAAGCGGGAACAGTTAAGAAACGATTGGACGGGGGCAAAGAAAATCGGAAGGAGCGCGGCAGGACCCTTTGCCAGAAAGCCGAGTCCGAGGGAGAGGTAGAAAGTCCACCACCAGATTGCGGATCTCGGGTTCCGCAACTTTTCCCAGTCGGCCCACGTTGCGGTAAGAAAAAAGAAAACCAGCGGCATATCAGCCACGGCTGCGCGCGCATGAATGAAAACCTGAAGACAGGTTGCCAATATTAGCCCTGACCAGACTCCAACGTGCGGCCCGAAGATACGGCTCGCAAAGATCCATGTTGCGGCCGCAGTAAGAGCGGCAAAAATCGCTGAGGGAAATCGCGCTGCGAAATCGTTTTCCCCAAAAACGTCGAATGCCAAAACCTGGCACCAGTAAATCAATGGCGGCTTGTCGAATCGATACTCGCCATTGAGCCGCGGTATCAGAAAATCCGCGCTCTGCCGCATTTCTCGGGAGGCTTCGGCAAATCGCGGCTCATCGCGATCTATCAGTGGCAATGACCAGTTTCCGACCGAGTAGAGCAGCACCGCGCTCAAGAAAAAGAGAGCCAGGTAGACCGGCTTAGCCATTTAGGGTCCTGTCCGCACCAGGTTTACGCTCGCGGCGATCTGGTCTGCTCTCGGCGGCGAGAAAACTGGTGCGGGACAGGGAGCAGCTATTCGACAAACTCTTTGGCTCGTGTAGGTAATCTCCGGCATGGGAAGTCATCAGAGTAACCAATCCGAACAAAAATCAAGCGAAGTTTCGGCCGCTCGATTTTTCGTTCCGCTGATGATCGCGGTGATCTTATGTGGGCTGAGCTTCCTTTGTGATCAGGCCGTCATTGAATGGGTGAAGGCGCATGATTGGAAGTCGCTCAAGGAGGCTGCAGGATTCCTGAGCAGGTGGGGAGACTGGCCGGAACTGATGCTTTTCGGCTCCATTGGACTTTGTCTTGCCTGGTTGGGGCGAAGCAGAGTTGCAGGCAAGGTTTTGCTGTGCATGATGATCGCGGCAACAATTTCCGGCGGTCTCGTCAACTCCATCCGCCTTCTTACCGGTCGAGCGCGACCCAACAACACGGAGGCAACGCAAGAATGGAATGGTTTATGGCGCAGCCGCGAATTCCTGCTGCGCAAAAACAAATACCATTCGTTTCCCTCCGGGCACACGGGCACGGCATTTGCATTTTTCGGGGTGCCGTTATTTGCCGATCGGCGGCAAGGCTGGTGGGCTTTGTTGGTGGCCGCAGCGATCGCCTGGTCGCGCATCTATCTCAACGTTCACTATCTTTCCGACGTTATGGTGGGAATGTCGATCGGACTGCTGACCGCGTTTTTTGTCTGCGAACGGCTCCTGACGCGGGTCGACCGGCTCCTTGAGGCATATTTCACCCAGCCCGCAAAGACGGGAAAGCCAAAGCGACGAGCTCATCCAGGCTAATGCAACTTCTCATAAGCGGTAGGCGTACCGTTGGCTTGGAAAGGGTTTGGATGTGCGTTGCTCGTCGGTCAGGTATCGATTTAGGACGCTCTCTCCTCGGCGTCTTGCCGGCGGCTCATTTTTCATTTCAACGCCGCTGAACAAGCCTCGGACTTGCTGCACTGGAGGCGGGGGAGCCGCGGCTTATTCTTTCCGTCAAATTTCGTCCGGGACGCCCCCCTTTTTGTACGTCAATCCACGGAGCTTCCCTTCTATAAAGGGGTTGATCTCTCCGTCCATCACCGCTTGGATATTGCTGCTTTCAACCCCCGTCCGATGGTCCTTTACCATTTGATAAGGCTGGAAGACGTAGGAACGGATCTGGTTCCCCCAGGCAATGTCCCCTTTCTCTCCGTACTGTCGATCCAGTGCGGCTCGTTTCCGGTCCTGCTCAAGCTGGTAAATCTTGGCTTTCAGCATGTTCAAGGCCATCTGACGATTTCTGCCTTGGCTCCGTTCGGCTTGGCACGCTACAACGATCCCCGTCGGGAGATGGGTTACCCGGACCGCTGTTTCCACTTTATTGACGTTCTGACCGCCTTTACCGCCGCTCCGGAAGGTATCAATGGCAAGGTCCTTCTCGTTGAGTTCTACCTCCACATCCTCTTTCAGTTCCGGCACTGCATCGACGCTCGCGAAGGATGTATGACGGCGTTTATTCGAGTCAAAGGGAGAAATTCTCACCAGACGATGCACGCCACGTTCAGTCTGAACGTAACCGTAGGCGAACTCGCCGCTGACGAGTACCGTCACAGATTTGATCCCGGCTTCGTCACCCTCTTGAATGTCGATAATCTGGCTCTTGAAGCCGTTGCGTTCGATCCAACGTTGATACATGCGAAAGAGCATCTCTGCCCAGTCGCAAGATTCTGTGCCGCCCGCCCCTGCATGAATCGTTAGAAATGCATTATTCTTATCAAATTCGCCGGACAGGAGCATCTTTAATTCGAAGTTTTCCAGCGCTTTTGAGACGACAGAATACTCCGTTTCGAGCTCGTGGAAAGCCGTCAACTGGCCATCTGGATCTTTTTCCTCCTCAGCTAGCGCTCGGAGCGCTTCGAGATCGTCGACCTTCTGAATAAGGTCCTCCAGCGGAAGGACTTTCGCGCGAAGAGCGGATGTCTCATCGATGGTTGTCTGGGCGCGATCCTTGTTGTTCCAAAAATCTGCGGCCACCATCTGCTGCTCGAGCTCTTTCAGCCGCGATTTCAGCTTCGGGTACTCAAAGATACCTCCGCAGTTCACCAATCCGAGATTTTAATCCATCGGTTTGAATGGCCTGAAAATCGATTTCCATAAAGCAGAATTTACAACTTATTTTCCTGGCACCCAAATAGCATCCTTTTATTGCCATCGACCAGGAGACAGGTGCCAGGGGGGGAGTCGCAGAATGGGGAAAATCGAATTTGATCTGGCAGGTTGACGCTGAGGTCCTTGCCGGCAAGCACAATTTGCCAGAACAGGAAAATTGTCCTTGAGGATAATTGGAATGGTAGGTTTCTGATCTGCAGCCCGGGACTGGCTGAACTATAGGGGCGAAGCAGGTTGAGACAAGGAAACCGGCCAAAACGCGCTGGCTCCTGACTCCGATCAATCGATCTCGTTCCGGATTGATTCGAGATCCGGATCATCTTTAGCCATCTTTGAAAACCCTTTATCGAGCTGAATTGCCCGGGACAAACGACGGCGAGCTTCGTCCAGTTGGCCAAG
>JAFAQT010000070.1 GCA_019246215.1 Verrucomicrobiota bacterium | reverse complement strand
TTGAATCTGCATCCTTCTTTTTAGAGCTTTGCCTCCCGTGGTCAAACAGAACCGATCCAGAACAATGTACTACATCCTCTATCCCGTGGTTACCGGTAGTCGTCTCTCAGGCTTTAACAAACTCGATCACGGCTAGGGCGCTGGGCTGCAGCAAAACTGAAAGCCGCCCGTCCACGAGTTTCGCAATCAGAGGCGGAGGCAACTGAGCCACGTCGCGCAGGGCGGCCTGCTGTTCCCTGCTCGGGAAATCAGGCCTTCCCATCGCTACCCAAGATTTCAGAGGAGAGCCGTGATCGTCATCCACTAAAAAGATCCTGGCACGCTCCGAGCTTTTTTGGAAACCTCGCAATTGGATCTGTACAGCTTTGGATTGACCACTCTCTCGCGGGGGTGCGTAGTTCCACAGAGCGAGCACCAGGCCATCATCGCTGGATCGCCGGGTCAGCAACGCCGAACTGCTATCGAGCGCCAACTGCAGGTCGCCAAGGTAATGTAAGATCTTAAATGCGTTGAAAGAAGCTTTCGGAATCCGACCGGTCGCTATCAGGCCGAAACCGCTTGTAAACACACTTTTCAGGACGCCACCCTCTTCAAAAAAGGCGTCAGTAAAGGTCCAATAAGACATTTCGCTTGTCCACCCTGCGCACAATCGAATGTTGTTTGCCAGCCAAGCGCCCACATACGGCAAATCCAATTGCGCTCCGTCGAAACCAGCATTGTATTCGCTCCAGATAATCGGCAATTGAGGAAAGGCAGAGGCTTTGACCTGGTCGTAAACTTTGCGCACTGCCAATGCCACCATGTCGGATTGGGGGATATTTTCCTCTCTCCCAAAGACATTCATCGCCGTGTCATTCGGATAAATGTGCGTTGATACGAAGTCGACAGGAACACCTTTTTCCGCGCAATGGCGGAGGAAGCGGTCGACCCAAGCGGCTTGAGCGGTGGCGGGTCCTCCCACGCGCAAGCGGGAGTTCACATCCTTCAGCGCCGACGCAGCAACATCATAGAGGTCATAATAGGTTTCTTCCTTCGGTTCTCCTGTCCAGAAATCGATGTTGGGCTCGTTCCAAACTTCGAAATACCAGTCTGCGACCTCCTCAATGCCATATCTCTCCACGAGGTGATGAGCAAACTGGAAGAGGAGCTGGTACCATTGGCGGGGATCGCGCGGGGGCGCGACGATTGGGTGATACCAGAACGGGTGTGCGGTGGGCTTCATGGCCATTTCTTCGGGCATGAAACTAAGCTCGACAAAGGGAGCAACGCCAATCTCGAGCAAACCGTCGTAAATCAAATCAATTCGGGTAAAATTGAGCACCAGGTTGCCATCGCTGTCCTGACCGCCGTAGATTCCGACCTGGTGTTCAAATATCCCATGAAATCTGACGTACTTCACGTCTACGATTTCTCGCAGCGCCCTCAAATCCTTGCGCCAATCCTCACAAAGGGTTACCGAGGCATGGCAGGAGCCGAACATGTGTTCCCAGAAATGAGGGAAAGGCCTGACGGGGCTTTGCGCGTCGACAATGATTTGTTCTTCCATACAACAGCGATTCGGTTGTTCGGCAAAGTCTCCGACGACCTGTCCTTGGCCTGCGAATGCAGGAACCCGCCGGGTGACACCGAAATTTCAATTCTTCGAAATCGATTATAGGGTCACTCGACCGGGGTGTCAGCCGTTCGATTAGAGTTCAGAAAAAAAATGGCATTGATTTCTCAACAAAATGGCGAACTCATGGGTCATGGCCCTACGCAGAGTGTGCAAAAAAGCGGAGCTCCCAAGCGGGAACTCCGTTCACATCGACGACCCTGAGATTGCCGTATTCAACCTGGATGGTAAATTTTTCGCCATTGCAGATGTCTGTACTCACGATCAGGCCCGATTGTCGGACGGCGAATTAGCCGGGGACACCATTATCTGTCCCTGGCACGGCGCTTGTTTTTCGGTTAGGACGGGCGAAGCACTCTCGCCGCCAGCAGTCGAAGCAGTCGAAACTTTTCCAGTAGTCCTGAAGGAGGACTACATCTACATCGAGCTATAGAGTCGGGGATCGACCTACGCTCTTTCCCTGACCGTTCCGATTCCGGGAAGGCGAATTCCCAGATGTGGAACGGGAGTGAAGCCGTTATCTCGGGAGCAACTGAAGCGCTCTCTCCGAACGCAAGGCGCTATGGACCGAAAAGCGGTGGCACGAACGCTGCTACTTCTTCTAGGTGAGCCTGAATTAATCCGAGCGGATCCAAATGGGGAAGCGTTCAGCTCTGGCACACGAATCGACAAGGATGAATCATAGAACAAACGAGAAAGTGTGAAGATGGCCAGAAAAAAACGGGAACTATTACGGTCGTATTTTAGTCAACCGCTGGAAGACTTAAGGAACAATCACGCTCGTTACGAGCTTGGGATGGGAATATTCTGGGGTGTCCTTGCCACCCTTTGCGGAGGGTTAGCATGGGTGCTACTCACAATTTTGCTCAAGTAGCGGAAAGTCTGCCAATAAAATCTGGCAAGCGAAATCCATCGATACGCGGCCAGCGCGAAGAACCATAGGTGCTTTGGCTTGCGAATTTTTTGGCTAGAACAATTCTCCTTGCCGCGCGGATTCGAGTTTCGCTTCTTCTTCAACCTCCGCCAAAAGGGTCCTGAACTCGCATTTCTTTAACCCAGCGAGGTAGGCTGGATAATCGGGGCGAATTTTCAATTCCGTCAACGCTACTGGCAATTCGTGATCAAGTTCCAGCCGGACCATCCGGCGGTTCTTTTCGATCCTGTCGCGGTTTACAGCCAGTTTATCTCTAAGCTTCACATTCGGGATGCGGTCGAGGCTCTCAAAGATCCGGTCAATTGTTCCAAATTCGTTGATTAGATTCGCGGCTGTCTTTTGGCCGATTCCATCGATCCCAGGGATGTTGTCGACATGGTCGCCCGTGAGAGCAAGGACCTCTCCGATACGCTCCGGAGACACTCCCCATTTCCATGTCACTTCGGTCACCCCTAACAGGGCGTGCGGGTCTTTTGGATTTTTCAGATCGGTCTTGTTTGTGGAATAGACTTTGATCGAACTGTTCACCAACTGAAAAAGATCCTTATCGTTTGTCGCCAGAATAGTTTGGATCTGATGATTCTTTGCAGCCATGGCGTAGCAGGCCATCAAATCGTCTGCCTCGGTATCCGGTTCTGCGATCGAGATCAACCCCATGGGCGCACAAAATTCACGGATAAAATCCAACTGTGGGATCATCCTTTCGGGCATTGCCTCACGTTGCTGTTTGTATGCAGGTTGCAACTCCACGCGTTTCGCAGGCAGTCCTTCGTCCCAGAAAATCGCCGCCAGGTCGGGCCGAAGATCCTTCAACATCTTGCGAATTGTCTTCACAAAGCCAAAGATCGCGTTGGTAGGCTCACCGCGCGAATTGGTGAGAGATTGAATCGCGTGATAGGAACGATAGACGTAGTAGTGGCCATCGATCAATAAAAGTGTCACGTATCACCAGTAAACAGGGTCTTGAGAGGTGTCCAGCGGCAGAAGTACTCCTGCGATTCAAAGGAGTTTCAAGTTTGGATCAGCGTCCTCCCGGATGTCCGATCGATAGCCTAGCAAGTAACGTTCCAGAGCTACGTAGGCGATCATGGCGGCGTTGTCTGTGCTTAGCGCGGGACTGGCCATTTTCAGATCCAATCCTGCAGCGGCCGTCGCTTGTCTCATTGTGGAGCGAAGCCGCGAGTTAGCACTGACGCCCCCGCTGACGGTGACCAAGTTCACTCCGGTCTGATTGGCCGCCCGGATCGTCTTTCGCACCAATACATCGATCACGGCTTCCTGAAAAGAAGCACAAAGGTCGGCATGGAAATCGCCCTCCAGTTTTGGCAGCAGATAACGAACGGCCGTTTTCAATCCGCTGAAACTGAAATTGTAATCTCCGCTGTTCAACATACTTCGCGGGAGATCGAACTTTCTCCGATCGCCCTCTTTTGCGAGCCGATCGATCTCCGGACCACCGGGATATGGCAGTCCCAGGAGTTTGCCGACCTTGTCGAACGCTTCACCGGCGGCGTCATCGAATGTTCTTCCGAGCAATCTATAGGAGCCAATACCGAATACGCGGACTAGCATTGTGTGGCCGCCGCTGACGATCAGGCCGACAGAAGGGCAAGGTCGATCGGCCCCCTGGAGGAAAGGTGATAATAGGTGACCTTCCAGGTGATTGACACCAATGAATGGTTTTCGTAGGCCGATAGCGAGACCTTTACCGGCGCTGTAGCCGACGAGGAGAGACGTCAGGAGTCCCGGACCACGCGTCGCGGCAATGCAATCAATCTCGGCCAGCGAACATCCAGACCGTTTCAGAGCTGATTCAATGATTGGACGAATTCTGGGAAGATGGTTTCTGGAAGCCACTTCGGGAACCACCCCTCCATATTGCCTGTGTATTTCGATCTGGCTGGCAATTTCGGAGGCCAGGATTTCACGTGGAGACCGAAGGAGCGCGACCGCCGTCTCGTCACACGATGTTTCGATCGCCAACACCAACGGTCGGTTCACTGCGGAGTTGCCTGCGACTGCTTGTCGTTCTGATTATAAATCATGACTCCTTTCAGAGCGTCGACAGCGCGATCCAGTTGCGGATCTTTTTGATCATTGACAAATCTCTGCTCGTCTGGACTTAGAAGCCCATCACGATGCCGCAAAAGGAGCGCCCGCTCCTGATCCGCTGTCAAAGAGGCCTTGATGTTAGGCGTAACCCCTTTCTCGTGAATCACCTGTTTGCTAGGCGTGTAATATTTCGCTGTGGTCAATCGCAGCGCTGAACCATCCGGCAGCTGGATCACACTTTGCACTGAACCTTTTCCAAACGTAGTATCGCCGACGAGGATCGCGCGATTCAGGTCCTTGAGTGCGCCGGCCAAGATCTCGGCTCCGCTCGCGCTACCGCTGTTGACCAGCACCGCCATTGGGAAGTTAGGTCGCTGTTTTGCGTTCTTGGCAGTGTAATACTCCCTTCGCTGCGACGCGTCCCGTCCTTGAGTGTAAACGACCATCGTTTTGGCCGGCAGGAAAAGCCCGCACACATCCACCGCGCTCATCAATAAACCACCCGGATTATAACGCAAATCCATGATCAGCGCCTGCATCCCTTGGGCCTGCAGTTCTTTCAATCTCTGGTCCAGTTCCTGAGCGGTCGGCTCGTTAAACTGCGTGATCCGCGCATAGCCGATTTTAAAGTTTCCTGCGGCGGATGGATCGAGAATCTTCGCATCCTTAACGCTGGCAACTTTAATAATTTCCCTTTGCAGCACAAAGTCTCTGGTCTCTTTGCTAGAGGGTCGAAAGATCGTAAGCACCACCTTCTGCCCGGGGTCTCCCCGCAATATATTGATGGCATCCTGAAGGCTCATTTTTTCCGTGGTTGTGCCGTTGATGCGCAGGATTTGATCGCCAGGCGAGATCCCAGCACGAAAACCGGGGCTGTCTTCCATCGGAGATACCACCGTGAGTACACCATCTTTGGTCGAAACAACAATCCCGAGCCCACCAAACTCGCTCCGGGTCTCGTCCTGCATTTCCCGGAAATCGGTGGGCTCCATGAACTGGCTGTGAGGATCCAGGCTGCCGAGCATTCCGCGGAGTGCCGAATAGGTTAGATCCTTGTATCCGATTTTGTTCGCGTCAACGTAGTCCTGACGAATCAACTGAAGCGCCCTAGTGAAAACCGTCAGGTTTTCATAACCTGCATCTTCCGAATCGGCGGAGGCATTTAGGGTTAGAACCTTTACGCCAAGGACGAGATTAAAAAGCACCAACAGGCCCAAGAAGCCATACAGAACATTCCGCTTCATCGAAATTGCACTTTAGCACAGGTTTTTTCCTCTGCGAATACCCCAAGATGCGAAGGGCGAGGTGCAACGGAATGCTGTTCCTACGCAGCGTCCTTGTCTTGTTTTCTCCGGATCAGGGGGGCACGCTTGCCTTCAACGACGGCGCGATTGATCACGACGTCGGCGATATCTTCCCGGCTAGGGACCTCATACATGACGTCGAGCATGATCTTTTCGAACATTGAACGGAGAGCGCGCGCGCCGGTCCCTTTGGTAACCGCCTGGTGAGCCAAGGCGCGCAAAGCATCTCGCGTCAGGACGAGGTTAACGCCCTCCATGGCCAACAGCTTTGTATACTGTTTCACCATTGCATTCCGCGTCTCGGTCAAAATCTGCATCAACTCATCTTCAGTCAATGCGTCGAGAGCAGTTACGATGGGGAGACGGCCGATAAATTCGGGAATCATTCCGAAAGAGAGGAGGTCTTCCGGTTCGGTACTTTTCAGCGTTTCTTCCGATTTGTTTCCGTCTGCGGCGATCTGCGTTGGATGAAACCCAAGAACTTTGCTTCCCAGACGTCGGTTGATTATTTTGTCGAGCCCGACAAAGGCACCGCCGCAGATAAAGAGAATCTTTTCGGTATTAACCTGGATATACTCCTGATGCGGATGTTTGCGCCCGCCCTGCGGTGGAACATTGCAGCTGCTCCCTTCCAAGATCTTGAGAAGCGCTTGCTGAACGCCCTCGCCAGAAACATCCCTGGTGATGCTGACGTTATCGGTCTTTCGCCCAATCTTATCGATTTCGTCAATGTAAACGATGCCGATCTCGGCACGTTTCACATCATAGTCGGCATTTTGTAACAGGCGCAGAATGATATTTTCGACATCTTCGCCGACGTATCCAGCTTCCGTCAGCGTGGTGGCATCTGCAATACAAAACGGCACATCGAGAATTCGTGCGAGGGTACGGGCCAAAAGCGTTTTTCCTGAGCCGGTCGGCCCGATTAAGAGAATGTTGCTCTTTTCGATCTCGACATCCGCGTAGGGATCCATCGACAGGTCCTTGCTTCCGTTCGGCTGCAGAATCCGCTTAAAATGATTATGCACCGCTACGGCGAGCACCTTTTTTGCCGCCTCTTGGCCGACGACATACTGATCGAGTTGCCGACGGATTTCAGCGGGCTTCGGAACACGCAAACTCGTGGTTTGACGTCTGGCGTCCTCGTGCAGTTCCTTGTCAAGGATGCCTTTACAGACATTAATGCAATTGTCGCAAATGTAAACCCCTGGACCGGCAATGAGCTTGCGCACCTCCGCGTGGCTCTTACCGCAAAAAGAGCACATTGTGAGGTTAGACGCGCGAGCCATATTTTATCCTCTTATCCGTCTAAATATTTAATTCGTCCAGTTAGATATTAAACAGGCAACGTGTTCTCAGCCGCAACTGGTAAATGCTCCGGCGCAATATCTTTGCGCGACTTCACGACTTCGTCGACCAGCCCGTATTCCTTGGCCTGCTGCGCAGTAATCCAATAATCGCGATCGGAATCATATTGAATCTGTTCGTCCGTTTTGCCTGTATGGTACGCAAGAATACTGATCAGCCGCTTTTTGAGCTTAAACATGTATTCCACCGTGCGCTCAACGTCACTAGCGGTCCCTTGAGCTCCGCCGGAGACCTGATGGATCATAATATCAGAGTTTGGCAATGCGTACCGTTTCCCTTTGGTACCGGCAGTTAAAAGAATCGCTCCCATGCTCGCGGCCACCCCGACGCAGTAAGTGGCGACGTCACAGGTAACGTACTGCATCGTATCGTAAATCGCCAGCCCCGCCGTTACGGAACCACCTGGCGAATTAATGTAAATATTGATATCGCGCTTTGGATCCTCCATTTGGAGAAACAGCATCTGAGCGACCACTAAATTCGCCACATGATCATCGATTGCTGTTCCGATAAAAACTATTCGATCCTTCAGGAGCCGGCTATAAATGTCGTAACTCCGTTCCCCTCTTCCCGTTTGTTCAATTACCATCGGAACGAGAAGGGACCGGTGCGAATTATAGGTGTTGCAGGACATGTTCTTGGAGTGTTTAAATCAGTCGTTCACGACATCTTCAGGAGCGATTTCGACGTTAGCATTCGAAGTTAGGAAATCAAGGACCTTGCCAATCAGCACCTCTTCGCGGACCTGGCCAATAGCTCTCTTATCTTCGAGATCCGACATCATCTTTTCGAATTTCACCCGATATTGATTTGCCAAAATCTCAACCCGCTGCCTAAGTTCCTGAGGCTTTACGTCAAACCCTTCTTTCTCGGCGATTCGTGTTAGAATGAAGTTGGCCTTTAATCGTTCCCGTGCATTGCGAGAAGCAGCGCTTATGATGTCTTTTTGATTCTCTCTCAGAATGTCTTCACTGATGCCTCGCATCTGGTTGTGCTGCACAATCTCAGACATGATTCGGCGCGTCTCATCTTTTACATAGCTTTGCGGCAACTCGCACTCCACATGAGAAGCAAGATAATTGACGATTTGATTCTGCTTTAGCGTATGCAGCCTACGCTCCTTTTCGGACGACAGCTGCTGTTTCAGACTTTCTCTCAACTTCTCGAGCGTTAAGTTTTCTGCGACCTGGCCGGCGAACTCGTCTGTCAGCTCTGGCAGCTGCATGCTCTTGTTTCCCTTAAGGGTGACAGTGAAGTCCAATTTCCGAGCCGCCAACTCCGTAACAGGATAATCGACCGGAACTATCAGATCAAAATTCCGCGTTTCGCCGGTTTGCATACCAACCAGGTGATCGCTAAAACCTTTCAGGAAGGTGTTCTCGTCCAGCCTGATCCAGAAGTCAGTGCCGCCCTGCAGCATTTTGGGCGCCTTGGGCTCGACCTCCAGCAGAGGACGGCCGTCCAAGGTGGTGGCGTAATCGATTACGGCAAAATCGTTCATTTCCAGATTCCGCCCTTCCACATCCGAGAATGTGGCGTGCCGCTCTCGAAGAGCGTGTAAGGCTTGCTCAATCTCTTGATCGGTAATTTCCTTCGGAGGCACCTTCACGGGGATTCCTTTGTACTCCGGAAGCTCAAATTCGGGAGAAGTTATTAAGGTCGCCGTGAAACGCATGCTCCTTTCGGGAGTAAACTCAACAGCGTCAATATCAGAAACCGACAACACTTTGAGACCCTTTTCCCGGATTGCCTCTCGCGTGGTTTCACTGACAAGCTTTTTAGTCAGTTGCTCCTGGATCTCCTTGCGAAATTTGGCTTCGACAACGTTCTGTGGAGCTTTGCCTGGGCGAAACCCTGGAATTCGCGCGACCTGGCGAAATTCCTTAGCGACTTCGTTCCATTCCTTCGTAACAAAATCCGGCGGCAATTCAATATGCAAAGAGGCGATACAATTTGGTAGATTTTCAACTTCAACCTTCATGGAACTCCTCGAAACCTACCAGCCTAGTGCTGATCGAAAAGCCGCGCAACGGCATGTCGCTTTGAGTTTTGAACTAAACGTTCGGTCCGGACCTGTGCTTAGCATCCATGCGAACCTAATTGCGGTTAGAATCGTGCGCCCACCGCAAACTCAAAACCCGATATCCCCGATCCACCGTTCGACTTTTGAGCTCTCAACAGGTCCGACAACACCAAGACCCATGCGCTGCGGAGCGAAACAGAGATTGGCTACCTGCTGAATCTGGTCGGCGGTGACCTCCTTAAATTTGGCCTGTACTTTTTCAGGGTCGACCACCTTGTCGTAGGCAATCATCGATTCACCCATCCACATGATCTGATTGGTCGTACTCTCCAAGCCTAATTCGTTCTGGCCGATCGTGTATTCCTGGGCTTGGTAAAGTTCTTTTCTGGTCGGCGGCTTTTTGCAGAGCTTGTCCAGCTCTCGATGGATTGCTCGTAAAGCGCTCCGCAGTTTTTGAGGCTCGAGTCCTACACAAATGCTGACAAGACCTGAGTCCTCGAGGACCAGAGTACCGCTGTGAACGGAATAACAGAATGCGTATCGCTCCCTGAGTTGCTGGAATAGCCGAGAACTCATATTTTCCCCGAGGATAACGCTCAAAAGCTTCATCGCATGGCGGCGATCATCGGTCCGGCTCATAGCATGATAGCCTAATGCCAGGTGAGTTTGTTCCGTTTCGTCCTTGACAACGAGAACACGCTGATCGCGCTTAACTTCGTTCCAACGCTGAAATACGGGAGCACGGCCACGGGGCAGTTTTTTCAGCTTGTTTCGGAAATGCCTCACCACTTCTTCATGGGTACAACGACCCGCTACCGTAACAACTGTGCTGAGTCCGTTATAATTTTCTGCGACGAATTTTAGCAGCTGTGCACGCTGGATCCTGGACACGGTCTCCAACGAACCGGTCAAGGGACGCCCGAGCGCGTGTCGGGGCCACATTGCCTCCGTTAAAAGCTCCTGCGAGAACTGTCCCGGTTGATCCTTGTACATCAGGATCTCTTCACGAATCACGTCCCTTTCTCGTTCGATTTCCTGCTCCGCAAAAAGGGAATTCACATACATGTCAGAAAGCACATTTGCCAGGGTTGGCAGATGTTGAGACGCAGCCTTCGCGTAAATGCAAGTGTGGTCCTCCGTAGTAAAGGCGTTGACGAAGCCTCCAAGACCTTCTACCTCTTCTGTGATATCCTTGCCCGATCGTTTGGTTGTGCCTTTGAAAAGGAGATGCTCCAGAAAGTGAGAAATGCCACAAAGCTCCTCCGGCTCATGCCGACCTCCGACCGCGATCCAGATGCCCACGCTAACACTTTTCATCTCCGCCATCTCGCGCGTGGCGATCCTAACTCCATTCTCCAAAATCGTTGTCCGGTACTGCATTCTACATTTGGGCCAAGTTGAAAAGAATCAGCCTTTGATGACGACCATTTCCAACGACTAAAAATTAACGTTCCTCAAATTCATCATTTTTTCCGCTAAATCCAGATCTCTCGGAAAAGTAATCTTAATATTGCAATCCGCGTTCCGCAGCAAACGAACAGGGTAACCGGCTTCCTGCAGCGCTGAAACCTCATCGGTGACAGAGCGGCCCGAGTCAACAATTCGTTTATAAGCGTCGTGCAGCCAGTCGAATCGAAAGACCTGTGGCGTCTGCATAGCCCAAAGCCCAGAACGATCAACACTTTCAATAACGCTCTGCTCAGGATCCGCCCGTTTTATTGTCTCCACAATGGGCGCGGCGAGGGAGACAGCGCCGCACTCTTGGGCCAGCGTTACGCTTCGACTGATCAGGTCCGAAGAAACCAGCGGGCGCGCAGCATCGTGAACCGCGACTATTTCGCAGGTTTTAGATAAATGAGAAACACCGTTCCAGACCGAGAGGTGTCGTTCAGTTCCGCCGTCAACCAGCCGGTTGACTTTGGTAAACCCGAAAGCATCCACAATCTTCTGGAATTGCGGGCGTCGATCGGAACGGACGACAAGAATCACTTCATCGATTTTGTTGCATTGCTGGAACCGGTCAATTGAATGAGCAACAACCGGTCTGTCACCAATCTGGCTCAACAATTTATCAAATCCCGTTCGCTGACTGCTGCCAGCCGCTACGATGATGGCGGAAACCATTGGAAAGTTGTCAGTCAGTGTCAGTGCTGAGTAAATTGTCAGCTGTCAGTGACCAGTTCGGTACAGAGCTGGCACGGCGCTGACAACTTTTTATCGTTCCAGCGCTTTTTGTACTGCTTGGCTGAGCTTTTTGCCCTCTATCCGTCCTGCCGCCTTTTCGGTGGCTATTTTCATGACTGCTCCCAGATCGGCTCTGGAGGTCGCCCGGGCTTCGGCCATTGCGTCTTTCACCAGCTGGTTGACTTCATTCTCCGCGAGTGGCTTCGGCAGGTATCCGGCTAAAAACTCAATCTCTTTTCGTTCTTTAGCTGCCAACTCCGGCCGTCCCCCTTTTTCAAAGCTCTCGATGGAATCCAGGCGCTGTTTGACCTGTCTCCTGAGAACGCCGATTGCTTCGGAATCCGCAAGCCCTCCCGCGGCCCCATGCTTTTCAATCGCAGCATTCGTCAGGGCAGATTTTATCATCCGCAGTACTGATAACCGCTCTGGTTGCCTGGAGCGCATGGCTTCTTTCAGGTCGATATCAATTTCTTCCTGGATAGTCATGGATCGAGTCTATGCGGGTAAGAGCTCTCCTGCAAATTCGTCCTCGCGTAAATACATTCGAGCGGTGAATTCAACGAGAGGGCCATTGGCTCCCTGTGGAGGCTGAACCGATGCTTCAACCCGTGGTGCGAGCTTTTTTCTGGAAACTCTTGGTATTACAGACGAATGTCCGCCCGTGATGCGCACGGTTGCCCTGTTCGCGCCTTTGCTGATGGCGTTTTTCCTCGGTGAGTCGCGCGGAACGATCCTTTTGCCTTACGCAAAAGTGTTCAATGGTGAATCCCGATTTGTAGAATTGGTTCAGAAAGCGCAGAGGGAAAATTGGCGGGCCTTACCGCTCGGAGACCGCACCGTGGCCGTTGGCTTGGCTCTTCTGGGAACTCCATACGAAAACTATACGTTGGAAATCGATGCGCACACGGAATCGCCTTCTGTCAATTTGCGCGGAGTTGACTGCTGGACCTACTTCGAAATTGCGCTTGGTTTTGCACGCATGCTGGAGTTCAAGACCAGCAGTTACTCGCCTTCGGATCTCATTGCAATGATCGAACTCGATCGTTATCGCGGAGGGCAATGCAATGGAAGTTACACTTCACGCCTCCACTATCTCGAAGATTGGATTTACGACAACGAGCGCCGCGGCCTAGTGAGGAATTTGACCCGATCCCTCGGCGGAGTCCCGATGCGCGGACGGTATCTCAATGAGATGAGTAAATACTGGCGCGAGTCGCGATACCTCCGAAACAATCCCGGGCTTGTGCCGGAAATGCGCGAGATCGAAAACAGGATCTCGAGCCGAACCATTTACCACATCCCTAAAGGAGAGGTCCCGAAAATCGAATCGAAAATCCAGAACGGAGACGTCATCTGTATCAGCGGCAGGGGTCCGGAAGGTTTCACTGAACATGTGGGATTAGCTTATCGCGATGTCAGGGGCGTTCTTCACTTCATGCACGCATCGAAGGACGCACGGAAGGTTATAGTCGACGTGCCGCTCCACAGCTATCTTTATCGGTATAGAAAATTTGCTGGAATCATGGTCGTCCGGCCACGGGAAGCTGCACAGGCCCTTCCCAGCGCCATTGCCAGTGTCAGCGCGGGAGGTTTGAAATGAATGTGACCTTGATCGTTTCAGGGACGATGGGGAGTGGCATGGCTAACTCGTACTCCTGGTGGCGGGAGATTCAGCCGCTCTGGATCGCGGCGCCCAGATGTTGCAAGCGATGAGCCGGCAAATCATTCATTTCGGCCCGATCGGGAATGGAACCGAAGCGAAACTCGTAAAGACGCGCTTGTCGGCATCAGGTCGCTTCGTTGGCAGAGATGACAGGTTTGGCCGAACACTTGGGGATCGACGCCGAGGTCGCTGCGCAATTTGTTTTGAAGGGAGCGCCGCAAAGCTCCACCTGAGACGAAAAAAGATTGAATTTCGGATGTAGATTGGTGCTGCTTGTCGTATGTTCAAATGAGTATGTCAATCGTATCTTCCCGGCAAGAACTTAGTACCCAGTCGCGTGGCCGCGGCGCGAACATCAATCCAGCAAACCGCTTTGAGGCGCTGCACTACGAGGTGGAGGATTGGTGCGAGCCGGAAGCGGAAACCCCTCGCATACGTACCCAATTTTTCCGGGACGACTCACAGAGCGTAATTTCCTACAACAACAGCCCTGATGTTGGATTTGACGCCAGTTTGAACCCTTATCGCGGGTGTGAGCACGGGTGCGCGTACTGTTACGCAAGGCCAACCCACGAATACCTGGGATTTTCTGCCGGCACCGATTTTGAAAGCCGTATTCTAACGAAACCAAATGCCGCTGAGCTACTGGCCGCTGAGTTAGCAAGGCGTTCATGGACGCCGCAAAATCTAGCGCTCAGCGGCGTCACAGATGCCTACCAGCCGATCGAGCGAAAGCTGCAGATAACACGGTCCTGTTTGCGAGTTCTGGCTGAGTTTCGTAATCCGGTAATCGTGATCACCAAGAACCACCTGGTCACAAGAGACGCGGACTATCTGAGAGAATTGGCAAGATTCAACGCATCGGCGGTGTCCCTTTCGATCACTACCCTTGATTCCAACCTTGCCCGGATCCTGGAGCCACGTGCATCCAGCCCTTCTCAGAGAATGGACGCCATCTCCCGGCTTCATGAGGCGGGTATTCCCGTCGGGGTCAACGCTGCTCCCATCATTCCTGGCATCAACGAACATGAGATCCCGAGTATAACCGCAATGGCGGCGAAGGCTGGAGCCCAGTTCGCGTCTTATACAATGGTTCGGCTTCCGCTCGCGGTGGCACCAATTTTTGTCGCTTGGCTTGAGCGATATTTTCCAGATCGGAAGGAGAAAGTCTTAGGCCGAATTCGCTTAATGCGAAACGGAAAATTAAACAACTCGGATTTTAATGCCCGGATGCGCGGTCACGGGCCAATGGCAGAACAGGTCTGTCAAATGTTCCACGTCAGCTGCCGTCGTGTTGGTCTGAATCGAGAACGCATCGAACTCAGCACCGCCGCGTTTCGACGAGTTCTGCCGAATCAGACAGAACTTGCGCTGTAAAGCTTTTACCGTAGACCCAGTTAGCACTTCAATTCACCGCCGCAGAAGGCTCATCTGCTGATATGCAACCGTAAGGAACAAGATTCTTCTGGTCCCCGTCTGCATCTTCCAAGTTTACGATTTGCAATTCACCCCCTACTGTTCGCCAGCATGAGTGACAGAACTCCGGCAATCGGGATCATTGGCGGCAGCGGACTATATCATATCGAAGGTCTGGAAAGGCCCGAGGAGCTCGTAGTCGAGACGCCTTTTGGGCGACCGTCCGATTCGCTGGTCTCGGGCTGGCTCGAGGGGCGTCAGCTTTATTTTTTGCCGCGGCACGCTCGCGGACATCGCCTGCTGCCGAGTGAGCTGAACCACCGCGCGAACATTTTCGCGCTCAGATCATTGAATGTTCGCTGGATCCTCAGTGTAGGCGCTGTGGGGAGTCTTCAGGAGAAGTATCGTCCCAGAGATATCGTTCTGCCTTCCCAATTTTTTGATCGAACTAGCCGCAGGTCGGAATGGACTTTTTTCGGGGACGGCATTGTTGCTCATGTTGATTTTTCGGATCCCGTGAGCGCGCCCCTCCGCACTATCATCGCTCAGGAAGCGTCAAACCTCCGGTATACCGTTCACAATGGAGGAACCTACGTGAACATGGATGGACCTGCGTTCTCGACGCGAGCGGAGTCGGAATTCCATCGCAAAATGGGTTTCGATATTGTCGGCATGACAAACCTCCCGGAAGCCAAGCTGGCACGAGAAGCTGAGATTTCGCTTGCCTCGATCAATTTCGTAACCGATTACGACTGTTGGAAGATCGAGGATGAACCTGTAACCGCTCAAACCGTGGTTGGCCATCTGGCGGCGAATGCGGCGACGGCTCGAATGATCCTTCCAAAGGTCATCGAAAAAATTCCTCGAGAAGCAAACTGGCCGGAACATCGGGTACTGGATTTCGCCCTTGTAACCGATCGAAAGCTTTGGCCCGAAGCGACCGTCAAGAAATTGGAAATTATCCTCAAACGATTTCTGTAAATATGCCTTTTTTTGGAGTTAGTGCATCGTCTCATGAATGGGAGGCAGATCGCGCTCGGCGATTTGGCCGATTTTCAAGACGCGAGCGACGAGCATACTTAGATCCGTACGTGAGAAGCGAGCAGCGCAGAAAAACCGGCCAAAGCGCCAGCAGCCCTCCGGGTTGGCTTGAAAGGTTCCGTCTGCGGTGTTGCTCGTCCGTCACGTATCGCAGCGGATGCGCTCCTCCTTCACGCCTAGGAGCCAAACCCTTTGAAGCCAACGGTATGCCTCCCACTTATGAGACGATGCACTAGTGTTCTTTTTCTTTTTCTAAGCGTCCTGGCCGGTGGCGCCCTAGACTCACAGGACGCCAACTCCGCCGCGAGCCCGACGCCTTCTCCGACAAAACCGGCGACCTACGGCCAGGTGCAGGTTGATCAGCCTTACGTCGCCATGACGTTTGACGATGGTCCAAGCGCGGAAAATACACCGCGGCTGCTGGAGCTGTTAAAACAACGCAATATCAAAGCGACCTTTTTTCTGATCGGGCAGAATGCGGCAGCTAACCCGGATCTTGTTCGAAGGATTCTCGGCGAGGGACACGAAGTTGGGAACCACTCCTGGAGCCATCCTCAACTCTCTAAGCTCTCTGATGACCGAGTAAGGGTGGAAATCACTAAAACGCAAGACGCGATCAAGCAAGCAAGCGGATTTACCCCCACCATTCTTCGCCCGCCATACGGTGCGATCACGCCTCGCCAAAGAGCATGGATAGAGACCCAATTCGGCCTGAACATTATTCTCTGGTCAGTGGATCCATTCGATTGGAAACGGCCAGGCGCTTCGGTAATAACACAGCGCATTTTGAGTCAGGTTCGGCCAGGAGCAATCATACTCTCCCATGACATCCATAAGCAGACCGTTGATGCAATGCCAGCCACATTGGATGGGTTAATCGCGAAGGGGTACAAATTTGCAACGGTGAGTCAGTTGCTTGCGATGAATAAGCCGAAGCCGACCTCCGCTGAAGCAGGTGGGGATGAACGACCACAATCGGCGAAAGGCCGGAAGAGCGTCTCGCGATCCGCGCCGCCTGAGGCGGAAGCAACACCCTCAGGAAAAAACGAAAACGATGCTGGAAGCATCGCCACGCCCAGTCCTGCTGGATCACGTCAATAGCAAACTGGCCTGGAAATGCTGGCCGAGAAATACCTCGAACTCCGTGCTCAACTCGGGACAACTCTCGGGTCTTTGATCGCTCTTGGGCACCAGATTGGAGCGCCTGAAGACACGCTGCGCAACCTGCAAGACCTCCTTACGAACCTCGGCCAACCATTCCTGTTCGTCGTTGTCGGCGAGGTTAAATCCGGAAAATCTTCACTGCTGAACGCTCTTTTTGGCCGCGAATTTTGCAAAGTCGATGTCTTGCCGGCAACCGATCGCATTTACGAGTTCAAATACGGTGAAGAGGATTACGACGTCCGAATCTCCGACCACATGACTGCACTCTATCGGCGAATCGACTTTTTAAAGAATTTCAACATCGTGGACACTCCCGGAACAAATACCATCATCGCCAATCACCAGACGATTACTGAGAATTTCGTTCCGATGGCCGATCTGATCGTGTTCGTTTTTGCTGTCACGAATCCGTGGGCAGCCTCGGCTTGGGATTTCTTGCGATTAATCGGGCAACAGTGGCAGAAGAACATCGTGTTTGTGGTCCAACAGGCAGATCTGAGGAATCCGCACGAGGTCGAAATGGTTTCCAAGCATCTTGATCAAACTGTCTTGCAAATCCTGGGTGCGAGCTGTCCGATTTTCGCAGTCTCTGCGAAGAAGGCTTTCCAGGCAAAGACCTTACCAAATGCGGAGCGGGACAAATTGTGGAGTGAAAGCCGTTTCGGCGAGTTGGAGGACTGGATTACCGAGACGGTTTCCCGGAGCGAAGAACGGGGCGGAAAATTGCGTTCGGTCGCGCAAACGGCGCAAGTCTTAGCGGAAGGTTTGCGAGCACGGCTTCAAGGTTCATTAGATATGCTTAAATCTGATCAGGAGAAGCTCGCCTTGATCCGTAGCACCTTCGAGTCGCGAAAAGTGCAAACAAAACGACAGATCGGCGGATTTATCAGGGAGATCGAACAAGCGTATGATGCGTGCAGGGAAAGGGGAGAAAAGGCATTAGAGGAGCGACTTACGATTGGACAGACATTCAAGATGGTTTTCTCCGGTGCACGATGGGAGAAAGACTTTCAGGATAAGGTCGAATCCGAGGTGAAAAAAGAAATCCAGACGAGGATCGAGCATGCGCTTGGCCTCCTGGAATCGGATCTTCGATCGATGTGGCAAGATCTTCAGGATAAAGTGAACGTCCAGTTCGCCTCAGAAACGAAGAAACAGGTTCGAGCCGTGATGCCCGGATTTCTTACGCAGCGCCAGGAGCTGCTGCAGCGACTGCAGCTTACCTTGCTGGAGCAAATGTCGGACGCTAACATCAAGGGACAGTTGCGAAGCCTTTTCGGAGAGACGGCTCGATGGTTGCGAGTGCCCACGAGTGTGGCGGCAGCCGGCGGGATCGCAACGGTGATCGCCGCCCTTACCCATACAGCTCTGCTCGATGTCACTGGAACGGTGGCGGGTCTGGCAGCGCTCACCGGTACACTCTATGCCGTTTGGCGCCGCAGAAAGATTCTGCGTCAGTATCGTGACCAGATGAATGAAAAGCGTCGAGAACTCACTCAAGCCGTCGAATCTCAGCTCAATCACGCCATCGAAGCATTCTATTATGAAGTTGGGCTGACGTTCTCTCCGCTGGAAACTTTCTGCGAGTCCGAATCCAAACGTCAAGCGCCGTTGAGGGAGCGGATTGAGGGCCTCGAGCAAGCGATCGGCGCCCTCAAGAGTCAGCTCGGCTGAGGGCCTGGTTCGAATCTACTTGTCGATGAGTCGATTCCACTGGCGATTGATCAGCGCAGTAGCGATGTGGGCAATCGCGCTTTTCGTGATCTTTTCCGGAAACGAGATGATCTTTCTGCTGCTGATCGGGTCGCTAGGAATGGCAGGGCTCTGGGAATATTTTCGGATGCTTGAACGATCGGGGACACGCTGTTTTACGGCGTTTGGAATGGCATGCGGCGCGGCTTCCTTTATTGGCAGTTTTTTCGCCTTACGCACAAACAGCCAAACCGCGGCTTACGATTTCGAAAACATTGTGCTGCTCGTGTTTCTGTTCGGGGTGATTGCACGCCAGATGTTTCGGCCGACCGGGAAGACGGCTCCGCTCGAGACGATGGCATATACACTCTTCGGGTTGATGTACGTGGCCTGGCTATTCAATTTTATGACCAAGATCGTTTATGTCATCCCCAGAACCGCGGAGGGGGCTACTCTCGGCCAGTTCTACGTGCTTTATCTGGTCGTGGTGACGAAATTCGCTGACATGGGCGCTTATCTGGTCGGGAGCCGGATCGGGCGCCATCACATGATGGCCCATATCAGTCCATCCAAAACCTGGGAGGGCTTTTTTGGGTCCTTGCTTTTTGCAGTGGCGGCGAGCTGCGTTCTGATTGCATTGATGCCCAGGCAACTGGCTTACTTGAATTTTTTGCATGGGGCGATCCTCGGTCTGCTGATCGGGATTGCGGCAGTAGTGGGAGATCTGGGAGAATCGATCATCAAACGAAGCACAGGGGTCAAAGACTCAGGCGCGTTGCTGCCCGGAATTGGCGGAATGCTGGACCTGATCGATAGTCTGTTATTTACTGCACCTTTACTGTTCTTCTACCTACGATTTCTAGTTCGATGAGAAAACGCCGAGTTATCCTTCTCGGGTCGACGGGATCGATCGGAGCTAGCGCAATGAAGGTTGCCGGGACGATGCCGGACCGCATGGAGGTCGTCGGCATGGCTGCTCACCGCAGCGCGCAAAAGTTGGCGCAAGCCGCCAACCTTTTCAGACCGGAGGCGATCTGTCTTGTAGAGACAACCTTCCTGGCAGAGTTACGGTCCGCCTTGACTTATAGGCCAAAATTATTCACGGGCGAAGACGGCTTAATTGAACTATCTACCTTGTCGAGTGCAGACTTGGTTCTCGTGGCCATCGTCGGGGTCGCGGGTCTGCGACCCGCGCTGGCTGCAATCGACCGCGGCAAAGATCTTGCTATCGCCAGCAAGGAGATCCTTGTGATGGCCGGCGAGATCGTGATGAACCAGGCTCGACTTAAAAATGTCTCTATCCTGCCGGTGGACAGCGAACACAACGCAATTTTTCAATGCCTTGAGGCGAAACGGACCGCAGAGATACGAAACCTTATTTTGACCGCCTCAGGCGGCCCATTTCGTCGGCTGTCGACAGAGTGCCTGGACCAAGTGACCAAATCGGATGCTCTCCAACACCCAACGTGGAAAATGGGCCAAAAAATAACGATCGATTCGGCCACCTTGTTCAACAAAGGACTCGAGATGATCGAGGCTCGCTGGCTCTTCAACGTGCCTATGAGCAGGGTGCAGGTGGTCATTCATCCGCAAAGCATCGTTCATTCGCTGGTGGAGTTCGTGGACGGCTCGATTCTCGCTCAATTGAGCCATTCCGATATGTGTTTCCCAATTCAATATGCCGTGACGTGGCCAGATCGAGTACCGACAAGCCTGAAGCCGCTCCATCTGGCCGATGTGGGAAAACTCGAATTCGAAGAGCCCAGGTACGACGTTTTTCCCGCGTTGAACCTTGCGCGAAAAGCAGGCGAAGCCGGTGGTCTCCTACCGGCGGTTTTGAATGCGGCAAATGAAATCGCTGTCCAAGCTTTTCTGGCCGATCAGATTCCTTTCACTCAAATCTGGAAACTGGTGCAAAATGCAATGGAACGTCACTCAAATCTGGCGAGCCCGAGCCTGGATGATATAATACGGGCTGACAGCCAAGCCCGAGAATTTGTGCGCAGCGCTTTAGTTTAGTCGTCAGATTATGATTTTTAATATCTTTCGTGTCATCCTCACGATTGCTGAGGTTCTCTTAATCTTCAATCTGCTGATCATTGTCCATGAGCTGGGCCATTTCCTGGCCGCACGCTGGCGCGGATTGCACGTGGACAAATTCGGGATCTGGTTCGGACGTCCGATTTGGAAGAAGACCATCAAAGGAGTCGAATACAGTCTCGGCTGGATTCCTGCTGGAGGCTTTGTCCTGTTGCCCCAGATGGCGCCGATGGAAGTGGTTGAAGGTAAGTCCGGGACAGCGCGCGAGGATCTATCCCCGGTTGGTCCGCTGGATAAAATCATCGTGGCTTTTGCAGGTCCATTGTTCAGCTTTTTGTTGGCATTGGTTTTCGCGGTCATCGTCTGGGTGGTTGGCAAACCCACCGCTGAAGCTGATGCCACGACAACCGTCGGCTACGTAGTTCCAGAGGAACCGGCTGCCAAAGCTGGGTTTCAGCCAGGAGATGTAATCTTGGCAGTGGACGACCACCCGGTTTCGCGTTTTGCGGGGATGGTCGACAGTATCACCTGGTACGTTGTTCGGAGCGAAGGAGAAACGATTCCTTTTAAGATCAGACGTGGAGACAAGATCCTGACCCTCGTTTCAACTTATACCCGGCCTGAGACCCGAGGCTGGCAAAGGAGATCTCTTCGGCAGGTAGGAATCGCGCCTGCAATCACGCCGATCGTATTTAAGGTCACAGAAGGTTCAGTCGCCGCGCAAGCCGGTATCCGGCCGAATGACCAGATCCTCGCAGTGGGCGGCGAGAAGTTGTACCATCCTCAGCATCTTCTTGAATGGGAACAGGCCAATCCTGGAAAACCCTTGCCGCTGACCATTTTGCGAGATGGGCGGACCATTCAGTTGACGATGGCGCCGTCACGGCCCAGCGTGTCAGCTGTCATTAAGAACAGTCCGGCGGATGTCGCTGGAATTCAGGCGGGCGACCGCATTTTGGCTTTAAATGATCAATCGATTTACGACCCGACCGAGATCATAAAACGCGTCGAGACCAACCCGACCGTGCCTTTTTCACTGACCGTTACAAGTGGGTCCGGGGAGCGGACAGTGCGACTCCTTCCGGCGACTCCCGATGGTCAGGAAAAACCAATCATCGGGATCGGTTTCGCGGGAGACTCGGACGGAATCGTCTGGGATGGAGGCGGAAAGATGTCCGTTGTCCATATTTCGCCGATTGAACAGATCTACGCCGCCGTTGAAACCATTGGGAACACGCTCGGCGCACTGTTATCGCCGCAATCTGACATTAAACTTCAACATATGAGCGGCCCAATCATGATTATGCAGACCTACTATCGTCTATTTGATAGCGATTTTGGGTGGCAACTCGCACTCTGGTTCAGCGTGGTCTTCAATGTGAACCTTGCCATGATCAATCTTCTGCCTATCCCGGTCCTGGATGGCGGCCATATTGTCCTGGCGTTGATCGAATGGGTCCGCCGTCGGCCAATCAATATTCGCGTCCTCGAAGTTATCCAGAGCGGATGCGCCCTGCTGTTAATCGGATTTATGCTCTACGTCTCCTTCTACGACGCACAAGATTTGCCCTGGAATTCCACTCATAAAGCAAAATTCAGCGTTCCGGCTAGGCCGGCGCCGCCCGAAAATCAATGAAATGTTCTTCATTTTGCCAGGATCCATTCAGTTACAGGCGTCGGCTAACTCGTGAGGTAAGAGTCGGGAAAGTAGGGGTCGGAGGGCTCCATCCCATCCGAGTGCAATCGATGATCACTTGTGACACGATGGATACGGAGACCTGTATTCGTCAGACCACGGAATTAGCCGCAGCCGGGTGCGAGATTGTTCGGATCACCGCTCCAACGGTGAAGGATGCGCAGAATCTCCGCTTGATCAAAAAGGGATTGCTTGAGAGAGGTTGCGACGTTCCGATCGTCGCAGACATCCATTTTAAACCCGAAGCAGCTATGGAAGCGGCTCGCTGGGTGGAGAAGGTTCGTATTAACCCTGGCAATTACGCTGATTCCAAAAAGTTTGCCGTGAAGCAATATGACGACGCACAGTATATGGCAGAGCTGGGTCGCATCCGTGAACGGTTTGCTCCCCTGGTGCGCCTCTCGCGGGAACGCGGCATCAGTCTACGGATCGGAACGAACCACGGCTCATTGAGCGACCGCATCATGAATCGTTATGGCGACACGCCGCTCGGAATGGTCGAAAGCGCACTCGAGTTCGCCAGAATCGCTCGAGACCTCCATTTCCACGATTTCATCTTTTCGATGAAAGCAAGTAATCCGAAGGTCATGATCGCCGCCTACCGGTTGCTCGTGGCTCGCTTGTTCGAAGCTGGTCCGGACTGGAATTATCCCGTTCACCTTGGAGTGACAGAAGCTGGCGACGGCGAAGACGGCCGGATCAAGAGCGCGATCGGCATAGGCTCATTATTGGCTGATGGCATCGGCGATACCGTTCGCGTCTCTCTGACAGAAGATAGCGTGCACGAGATCCCTGTCGCTCAAGCGCTGGTGGCAGAATACAACCAGCGCTCCTCCGGAGCAAGCGACCGCTCCCGATCAAAACGCGTTCTTCCGTTTGATCCGTTTAGTTACGAAAGGCGCGCTACCACGCAAATCGAGGTCAACGGAATAGGAATAGGCGGCGAGGAAACGGTGCGTGTACTCGTGCGGCAGCAGACGTTCGACGGCGTTGCTCATAAGCTCAGCCGAATGGGGGACTTCCAACCGGAGGGCGTCTTGGAGTCCGCGAATCTCGCAGCTGTCGACCCAAGAGATTCCAGAGCGATTGCGGAGATCAATTGCTCGAAACAAGCTCGATTTGTCACGATTAAGGACAGGATCGATTTGCCTGTCATTACGGCCTACCGGTTACTCGCGGCAGCTTTGGATCCGTGCCATCCGATCTTATTGAAGGATACTTTATTACCTTCCTCCGATCCCGATCGCGAGTTTCTAGCGACGCTTCTCGAGTCGGCGACGAATCTTGGGGCACTCTTGTGCGACGGTATTGGGGACGCAATCCTGGTCCAGGGAGAATCATCCCCTAGCCAGTCTCTCCGCCTGGCCTACAACATCTTGCAGGCAGCCGGTGTCCGAATCTTCAAAACAGACTATGTTGCATGTCCATCCTGCGGTCGGACCTTGTTTGATCTACAAAAGACCACCGCACGGGTCAAGACTGCCACAAACCACCTGAAAGGGGTTAAGATCGCAATCATGGGTTGCATCGTAAATGGCCCCGGCGAAATGGCCGACGCAGATTTTGGTTATGTCGGAGGCGCACCTGGCAAGGTCAACCTTTATGTCGGAAAGAAGCCCGTGAAATTCAACATTCCGGAAGCAGAAGCTGTCGATCAGTTAGTCGACCTCATCCGGGAGCAGGGCCGGTGGGTCGATGTTATTTCGCAGGAAGCGCCTGCGGCTCTGGCTCGGGTCACTCTCGCTAACTGATGAATGGAACCATTGGAAAGGACGAAATTTATCGTGCGAACGCCTTTGTTATCAGCGCGATCCGGCGCGACCCGGGCGTGAAGTCGTTCGTCCGGTTCTAGAAAATGAGCGTATGGAGCCTGTGGGCCAGATCCAGGCCCGACCCTCTTCCCCGACCGCAGCGATCCATTTGTTATCCGGAGACCACGCTACAGACCAAACTGGTTTATCGGTAGCTAGCAACAAAATCTGTTGCCTCCCCTTAGGATACGCCACGCAGTTCACACGACCATCCTCTCCGCATGAAACCAGCCAGTCCCCATTCGACGACCAAGCCACCCGCCTTGCTCCTCCAACCCCTGGAAGGTGCATTTGGGCAGTGAAAACAGGATTGCCGGTCGACGCGGTATGG
>JAFAQT010000030.1 GCA_019246215.1 Verrucomicrobiota bacterium | reverse complement strand
AGGCCGTACCGCCACGAGCAACTGCCATGCCACATCGCCGGGTTTGCGGAAATTGGACAGTAGAATTCGATGTAATCTCGTCAATCAGAGGAGCTACCACCCGTACCACCCGCGATGTGGGCCGGACAAGGCTCGCCAGGGATTGGAAAATTTTAGCCAACTGGTGCCCGGAGCGCGTTATTTTTATACAGCTGCGCTCATCCCCGTCGTCGGGTCCATTGAAACCACCCGAGGTTCTCTTGCCCGAAGGTGCAGTCCAACGCATCTACCAACTCGGGAGATATCTGGCGCGGGATTTGCTGAGTCTGCCAGCTGGTGTTCGGGTACCAAATCGATCACTCCTTAACCTGGGCAGAACGGAGTCCGCCAAAAAAATGAAACAAACACTAGAAATGAAACTCTTTACACGGCTTGCTTCCGCGACCGCTATTGCAGCTTACGCTTTATCGTCAGGCTTGGGCTACGCGCAGCAAGCGACGCCGTCTCCAAGTCCGGCGGTCGTCAATGCTTCTGAGGGCAAAGAGTCAAAGGAAGCCAAGAAAGTCGTAGAGCAACCGAAACCACCAGAACCCCGTTTCAAACTCTATGGCTGGATCGAAGCCGGAATCACTGGGAATCCGGACGCGCCAATCGATAATCACAACTTCGGTCATCTGTTTACTGATCGCGCCAATGAACCGCTCCTGAATCAACTATCTATTGTGGGCGAGCGGGCTCTGGACCCGAACGCCACCGGGTTCGACTGGGGATTTAAAGCCTGGTTCATGTATGGAAGCGACGCTCGATATACCAAATCAGTGGGATTCCTCGATCTGGTTACCGATCAGCGTGTCCAGCCCGATTTTCCTGAGCTTTACGCGAGCGTTCATATTCCAATCCCGTCCACGAACGGCCTCGATTTGAAGCTAGGAAAATACGCAGATCCGGAGTCGGCTGAAACGATAGATCCGCGGCAAAACGTATTCTATTCCAAAAGCTATATCTTCAATTTCGGGGTCCCATTCAATGATCTGGGTGCTCTTGGCACGCTGCACGTCAATAAATATCTCGATATTTACGCCGGAATTAATCGCGGGGTGAATATGGCGTTCAGCGACAACAACTCTTCTCTCGCCTTCGAGGGCGGATTCGGTCTGAATCTGCTGGATGGTAACTTAGCCATCGTAGCACTGACGCACGATGGTCCCGAGAACACTCTTAATAACCATGACTGGCGTTATCTGAACGATATCACTACGACTTGGAAGGTCACCAAAAGTTTCAGTTCCATCACAGATTTAAACCTGATCTATGACACCCTAGACAACGGCAAATGGGGTGGAGGCGTTGCGCAGTATTTCACCTATTCCCTGAAGGATTGGCTGCAACTAGGGTTGCGAGGCGAAATTTTCCGGGACTCATCGGGATTTTATGTTGCCCAGTTTCGAGCAAATAACGACTTCATTCACTTCGAGCGCGGAGACAACGTTTTTAGACCCGAGTTTCCAGTGGATCCCAGCAACCTGGGAGGCGGGAATACGACCTATTTCGAAGTTACCGGCGGGGTAACGATTAAGCCACCGCTTCCTAAACCGATCACCGGTTTGCTAATCCGACCGGAAGTCCGGTACGACCGGGCACTGACCAGTTTTAAGCCATTCAATCAGAACACCAAGCAGGACCAGTGGACACTTGGGGTCGATCTGGTGCTGGAATTCTAGAAGGCCGCTGCGCAAGGTGCGGCGCCTTTTTTGTGGGTCCATTCCCGAAACGGGCGCGAAAAGAAATCAGGACAGCCCGCAAAAGGCGCGAACGTTCCTTGATTCTCTTCTCGCGTTCGCTCAATCTATTCTAGTGCACCAACCCTGCAACGGCGCCGCTCAACCAGCCTCGGACTTGGTGCACTAGCGGCAGGAGCCTCGGGAATTTTTTGCCCTGCCAATTTCCTGAGGTCTTCAAGCAGGAGGCAGCATTATTTAGAACCGTAACGCCAGGCCGGGCAGAGCGACTTCGCAAATGACGTTGCGAATTCTGAGCAACTTTAGAGATCTGACGCCAAACCAGCGGGCCGCTGTCCTGGCTTGCTTCCTCGGATGGACGCTCGATGCTTTCGATTTCTTTATCATTGTCTTTGTTTTGAAGGATATCGCCAAGGAATTCAAAGCGGATATTCCATCGGTTACCGCCACACTCTTCCTGACCCTGGCAATGCGACCTCTAGGCGCATTTCTTTTCGGCATGGTGGCGGATCGGTTCGGACGGCGACCGACGTTGATGATCGACATTTTGTTCTACTCGACCATCCAATTTCTTTCAGGTTTTGCACCGTCGCTGGCCGCTCTGGTGATCCTCCGAGGCTTGTATGGTGTAGCGATGGGCGGCGAATGGGGTGTTGGCGCGTCGCTGACAATGGAAACAATTCCGGTGAAAACCCGCGGAGTTATCTCTGGATTGCTGCAGGCCGGTTATCCAACTGGCTATTTGTTAGCGGCCGTGCTGTATGGCACCTGTTACGGTTTCCTTGGTTGGCGCGGAATGTTCATGGTTGGCGTCTTGCCCGCGTTACTCGTCCTCTTTATCCGCAAAAACGTCGAGGAATCACCTGCCTGGCGGGAGCGCAGGAATCAACCGAGTGGCACGGGAAAGATTATCAAAGAAAGATGGAAGCTCTTTATTTATCTCATCGTCCTGATGACCGCTTTCAATTCATTCAGCCACGGGACGCAGGATATTTATCCGACGTTTTTGCAAGTGCAGCAGAAGTTCCCTCCTGAGATCGTGAGCACGATTGCTATCATCTACAACTTGGGCGCGATTCTCGGAGGCCTGGTGTTTGGCGCGTTTTCCGAACACATCGGGCGCCGCCGTGCGATAATCACCGCCGCGCTCCTCACGCTGCCAGTCATCCCGCTTTGGGCCTTTTCAAATAATGTTGTCCTGCTTGCGATTGGCGCCTTTCTCATCCAATTCTTCGTCCAAGGCGCCTGGGGCGTTATCCCCGTTCACCTGAACGAGCTTTCGCCACATTCGGTACGAGGGACGTTTCCCGGTTTTACCTATCAACTGGGCAATTTATTTGCCTCAAAGAATGGGACCATCCAGACGACGCTCGCTGTCTCGTTCGGCAACAATTACGGTCTGGCGCTTGCCATCACCGCGGCGGTGGTGGCTGCAGCAGTCGTCGCCATCACCGCGCTGGGTCCGGAGGCACGGAGCGTGAAATTCGCCGATCGCTAAGCGTCTCCTTCGTTTCAGTCGGCACCGTTGAGAACCGAAAAACGCCTTCAAATTCCACCGCGCGTGAAATCCCTTGATCGGTGGCCACGCTCCTTGTATACCCGACGAATCCCCCATGAAAAGAGCCAATTACTGCCGTGGGGCGTGTTTTTCTCCGAAAGCTGCTACACGAAAACGGACATACTGGCAGCTCCGTCATTGCAGAAACCGGGATGCGGATCGAACAGGTCTCAAGGAATTCAATCCGTATCACGGCTGAGGACTTCAGAATTGCTGCTAGACCGCTCACCAGAGATCAGCAAGAAATACGGTCACTCGGATCATCTTTGAAGTTCCGCTCAGAGCCACACACGTTTACCTGACTACCTTCTTTATGAGCAAAGCCCGGATCACCGTCGATGCTGATTTTTGTATCTCGCAATTGGACCGTCGCCTGTTCGGCTCGTTCGTTGAACACATGGGCCGATGCGTTTACACCGGCATTTTTGAACCGGACCACCCGACGGCCGACGAGCACGGATTCCGAAGTGACGTACTCGAGCTGGTTCGAGAACTTGGTCCGACGATTATTCGCTATCCTGGAGGCAACTTCATGTCGGGTTACAATTGGGAGGATGGTGTAGGTCCAGTCGAGGCTCGACCTAAGCGGCTCGATCTCGCCTGGCTTAGTACCGAAACCAACGCGTTTGGAACAAACGAATTTATTGAATGGTGCAG
>JAFAQT010000432.1 GCA_019246215.1 Verrucomicrobiota bacterium | reverse complement strand
GGACTCTGACCGGACCCGCTCGTCGTTGAATAGACTTCAGGGTGCCTTTCAGTGAGTGGAGATCGGTGAGTTCCGCGTGGACAAATTCGGGGATTGTTTTTGCACCGCTCGTCCATCGGGCAACGAGTTCCCCGCCAGCATCCGCATTCTTGTCCAAGAAGATGACACGACTGCCCTGGCGAAGAAGATTTCGACGATCGCGGACCCGATTCCTGTCGCGCCGCCAGTGACCAACGCCAAAGCAGTGTCAAGTCCCGCGAATCTTGTGAACGATTCCATTTTGGTTTGAGCGTACTCAATGCGTTTTTCACCTGAGGAATTTACCCGGTGGCCGCTTCTGCCAGCCCCCCTTGCGAAGATCACTAACGGTAGATGACGCCTCGGCCGAGTTCCAGATAAACCGCATCACAGACGGTCAGCCGTGTTCGCGTGCGCCAGTGGGCCCCCGTATCCCTGCATAGTCTATTGAGTCCGACGAATGAAGAGCCGCATTTCGAATGGATCGAAGCCTGGCCGGTGAGAGATGACGAACAAACTCGGTCGGAATTCAGACCGGGTCTGTCGCAAGTGAGCTTTCCAACGCCTCAATAGTCGGTCCAATCTCGTGATTAGATGCCGCGAAGAAACGCTGCAACAAGGGTCGGCTCTCTCCCCAATACGCGGCTAAAGGGGGAAGCATTGTCTCTTCCAGTTTTCCGGGCTCGGGTAGACGTGCTTGAACTGCGCGCACCCGGGCAGCGCATAGAATTGCCTCTCCAACTGCATCGCGCGCTTCCTCCAGCAGCTCTTCGGCAGCCAGAATACGCCCCATCTTTAACTTGCGTTTGAATAGTGCCCGCTGGGAGTCGATTCGAGCGCATTCCTCGTCGCTTAGTTTGACCAGAGACATCTCGGCGGTCGGATGCAGGCGCCGGGTCGCGCGGATTCTCATCTGCACAAGCCCGGTTTCGCAGAGACGGCGAATCGCCTCTTCGGTGGAACGATCTATGACTTCAAGCCTGACGTCTTCCGGCGAGCCTGCACGCCTATTCCCGAAAAGGCTAGGCTTAAGTCGCTCGCACCACGTTGCTGCGTCGCAATCAACGACAACGACAAGGACCGAGTTGCTCTCACCGTCAGGAAAACGTTCCTCGCAAGCCAGCAACTGCGCGCCGATGAGCCGCGCGGCCTGCTGGGCAAAAGCTTTAGCCGGATCAGCCGGGGGAATAGTTGTTGCGGGAGGCGTCTGCTTGGGACTGGCTAACCCAGGTGGAGCAATCATTAGCTCCAGCCTGCTGAGAAATGTCTGGCCGCCTCCCTTCAGTTTAATCTCTCTGAGATCACCAATCCGGTCCAGGACACCATCCGCCAGACCTCTTTTCGCAGCCAACGTGCCGACCATTCGATGCTCAATCGTGCCCTCCGCGATGAGGTTGATCACCGTGACCGGCCGCGCCTGATTCTTGCGCCAAGCGCGTGCAATCCGTTGTTCAAACTTGGCTGGGTTCCAAGGAAGATCACAGTTAATAACAACGCTGGCGTTTTGCAAGTTCAGGCCAACACCGCCGGAGTCCGTGCTCAGGAAAACGCGGCATTGTGGGTCACTCTTGAATACCCGAATCTCCGCCCGACGCCGCTGTTGCGGCACACTGCCCGTATGCCATGCATACCCTATCCGCATCTTCCGCAAGCGATCCCTGGCAAGTTCAAGCATTCGTTCCCACTCAGAAAAGAGCACCACTTTCACTTCTGCCTCCGCCAGGCACTCCTCCAGGATTCGCTCGAGTTCTTCAACCTTCGGCGACGTTCGATCCTCGCAATCGAGGATGTAGGTGGTGTCGCAGATCATGCGCAACATCGCCAGTTCGCGCATGAGTTTTTCCTGTTGCTGCTTGGTCAGCGGTCTCCGCTTGGCTATGTTGACCAGCTTTGAGACTTCAACCTCGTGGTCCTGGTAGGCCGCGCGCTGCTGATGACTGAGCGGAATAAAGAAATTTCGGTCTGTGCGCCCGGGCAGTTCTGTTTCTACATCCGCTTTCCGCCGGCGCAGCAGCAAGGGCCTGATGCGATCATGCAGGAGTTCGAGGTTGCGGTACTCCTTCGGCCGCCCGCGCTCGTCCAGTTCATAAAAGTCTCGATTGAATCGAAATAGCGGTCCGAAAATCGCTGGATCAAGAAAATCGACAATTGAATAAAGCTCGTCGATCCGATTTTCTATCGGTGTGCCAGTCAGTACGAACGCATACCGGCTCTGCAGCCGCTTGATCGCCTGGGCGGTTTTCGTGCTCCAGTTTTTGATGCGCTGCGCTTCGTCAAGAACCACGACGTCTGGATGCAGTAGCCTATTTACTTCAGGCACGTCACGAACCATCTGCTCGTAATTGACGATCGTAAAAAAAGCCGGGTCATGGAATGCGCGGAGCCTCTCCCGGTGAGGACCGAAGACGAGCCGATATGGTAACCGGGAGAAAAGCTGGATCTGCTCTTCCCATTCGGTCTTGAGTGAAGCAGGCGTTACAATGAGCACTCTCGTTGCTTTGCCCATCCGATGGAGTAACGCACAGGCGGCGATGGCCTGAATTGTTTTCCCCAGACCCATTTCGTCGGCCAAAAGTGCCCTTTCATTAAAGGCCAGATGAAGCATCCCATCACGCTGATACGGGAACAGCGCCACGCGAGTTTCGTGTTGTGGATAAACTCCAGACTGCACTTTCTCCTCATAGTCGCGTCGCAAAACGATGCGTTCGGAGCGCCTGCGCTTTTGTTCGATCCACCGCGCCACGTCCTGCGATATTCTCAACTGAGGTATTCCGAGCCGGGGTAGCTTTGCTAGCGCCTCCTCAACGTCACATCCTCCCCGAAGTTGTCCGTCAGCGTCGAAATACTCTGTCAGTGGCGATGGCATTTCGGGGAACGCTTTCTCCACTCGTAAAGTATTCAAAGTTTCGTCCCAGACCACGTCAATGCGATCCGAGCCGTTCTGCATTGCTTGTGCGAAAGCTTTTGGAAATCGGGTCTCCAGATGCAGAAGTACGCCCTCAATATGCTTGCAGGTACCAAGGCCATTGACACGGAAATCGGTGCAGGTGCAAGAGAAGATGCGTTCGGCCAGGGAACGCAACTCAACGTTGTAGGTCATACCGCTCCTTGAAACGACTTCGAATTGGGAAAAAAATCGGTGGGCCGGGTCCAGGTTCCTGATGTGCGGCTGCTCTTCTTTGGCTCGCTGCTGTCGCAACCTGATTTCGTCCTGGTCCGTCGTTCGCCAATCATATGTACGAGTCAGCTTGGCGATCTCGCTATCCGAACCATAGCTCCTCCCGAGCATCTTTTTCCGTATTTGATTGGTCGCGTTCATTCCGCCAGTGGAGAACAAAATCGTCATTCAGAAAAGTCGATTTCTGGGCTGCATCGAGATGTGGCTATTCGCAGGGGAAAACGACAATCGGTAGGGATAATCGGTTGGGACAGGTCAAAGAGACAAGCGAACGCTTTCAAGAAACGGGCCAGAGCCGCACCGAGGTCTCTGTGCGCAGCTCGTGTTGGCAGAAAGATTGTAAGGGTCAAATCTCAATATTTAATTTAACCACCTTCTTGATTTTCTTCGAAGC
>JAFAQT010000117.1 GCA_019246215.1 Verrucomicrobiota bacterium | reverse complement strand
GAAACAAAAAAGGTTTTAGAAGTCGATTTTGACACGCCAAACTCGGTGCGCATCACACCCTCGAATTCGGAGATCAGCGAGACATGAATTCGTTGCGTTCAGCTATGATCTGAAACCTCAGCAGTGTCAGTGTCAGTAGATGAAGAGGGGCGAGCTAGATTTTCACAGAGCACCGTGCGGGGGGATGCCGCCAGGCTAACGCTCTTCTGTTTCGGTCAGCTGTGAGATCTGTGCAATCGTGGTTTATCTCTGTCGGTTAAAAAGGCTTTGGACGCGCGAATTTCGTTTGACTACCCCGACTCTCAGTCCAGGGTAACACCTGAGTGACTTTATGGGGGATCACGTCTAAAGTGGTTTTTCCCGGAAAATCCAAATGAAATTTCCTCCCAAAAACCGGGGTGAGGTGTTTCGCGAGCTGATCGAGGGATCCGCCCCGCACAAAAGGGATCAAAGTCTCTTCAGCCTTTTACTCGAAGTTGAGAGGCGCTTACGTTCAGAGTCTCGAAAAGATCTTCGGGCTAAGATTAGGCAATGCGGGGTCTCCAAAGTAGATGACCGAAGGCGATCGAGGGTCAGCAACCCCTCTCGCTATATCGAGTAGCGGCCCTGGTCAGCAGCGGCCGAGCTCGCTATAATTTTATTGTTCTTCCATTGTTAGCCATTGGCTTTCTTTCCTCCATTTTTCTGGTGTACCGTCGCGCATATAATGATGACATCGCCACAGGTCAGTCGGCTGTTTTTCAAGACGCGAGCGAAGCGCCATATCTGAATCGATACGGACCCGAGCGAGCAACGCGGAAAAATCAGACAAATGGCTGGGGCCCAGAGAATTGCGTTGGAAACGGCCGGCGCGGCTGCGTTGCTCGTCGCTCACTTATCGATTTTAAATACGCGCCTCGCCGGCGGCCCATTTTGAACGCAACGATGTCACTATTATATGCGAGACGATACACTAGTGGATTGAGCGCGACGGATCGTCCACTCATTAAAATCGGGTGATGGACCAAATTCTCGGAGTGATTCTGGCGCTCGACTAATTCGATGACAATGGTGGTATCAGGGAAACTCTATCACTGACCTTTCAGGGTCCTCTCAGCGGGCGATCACGAGCACCCAGAACTAGCCTAGCCAGCGAATAAGACAATATGAAAGCGCTTTGCTGGTATGGAAAAGAAGATGTGCGGGTTGAAACGGTACCGGACCCAAAGATCATGAACCCAAAGGATGCCATCGTGAAGATCACGTCTACGGCGATCTGTGGCTCCGACCTTCATCTCTATGATGGTCTAATGCCGACAATGGAAAAAGGGGATGTCCTAGGCCATGAACCGATGGGCGAGGTGGTGGAAATTGGTAGCCAGGTTCAGAAGCTGAAAGTCGACGATCGGGTGGTTGTGCCTTTTACCATATCTTGCGGAACGTGCTGGTTTTGTGAAAGGAGCTTGTTCTCACTTTGTGACACATCCAATCCGAACAAGGAGATGGCGCGAAAGGCGATGGGCCAGTCACCGGCTGGTTTGTTTGGCTACTCACACATGCTTGGTGGGTTTGCGGGAGGCCAAGCTGAATATTTAAGAGTGCCGTTTGCTGATGTCGGACCGGTGAAAATTCCCGAAGGCCTCGAAGACGAGAAGGTGTTGTTTTTGTCCGATATTTTCCCTACCGGCTACATGGCCGCCGAGAATGCGCAGATCCAGCCCGGCGATACGGTTGCGGTCTGGGGTTGCGGACCAGTCGGACAATTCACAATCAAAAGTTCCTGGATGCTGGGCGCCGGCCGTGTCATCGCAATCGATTGTGTCCCGGAACGGTTGCAAATGGCAGCCGACCACGGCAAAGCCGAGACGATCAATTTCGAAAAAGAAAACGTTCAGGAACGGCTTTTGGAAATGACCACTGGCCGCGGACCAGACAGTTGTATCGACGCCGTAGGTTGTGAGGCACACTCAAGTTCCGGTCTTTCTACAGTACTTGACCAAGCGAAAGCGGTGGTTGCCCTGGCAGCAGATCGTCCCCACGTGCTCCGAGAGGCAATTCTTTGTTGCCGCAAAGGAGGAACCATTTCTGTTCCCGGTGTCTACATCGGCTTCCCGGACAAGATTCCGTTCGGGGCAGCAATGAACAAAGGGCTCACCTTCAAGGCCGGCCAGACGCATGTACAGCGCTATACCGAACCGCTCCTCCATAGAATTGAATCGGGTGAGATCGACCCATCTTTTGTCATTACGCATCGAGTCGATTTGGAGGATGCTCCCGCAGCGTACAAAAAGTTTCGCGAAAAGGAGGACGGCTGCATCAAAGTTGTGCTGAAACCTAAGCTTGGATGACAGTGGAATGGCACTGACGAAAGCAAGTACTAAAGGCGAGAAGAGCAGAACTCGGAAACCGGCTTCAGCGTCATAAAACGACCCCTAAACACTTCTTCAACGCATGAAAAGCACGATGAGAAAGACAGTCCGTAATCGAAGGGCGACGCCAAAATCCACTAATCGCTGGGAAAGGACCACAATTCATGAACATCAAACATCTTACCAACTACATGAAGGATCACTTCGCTGGATCGGTCGCTGCCACTGAGTTGCTCGACGACTTGATATCATCCCACCGCGGTAAGGCTCGCGAGCAAATTCTCGTCCAGTTACGAAAGGAGGTGGGTGAGGATCAAGAAGTCCTGAGCGGATTACTGCACGATCTTAATGCCCGCAGCGGCGCGGTACGAAACAGGACAGCTTTTTTGAGCGAGAAGCTGACACGAATTAAGCTGCTGTTAGAAGATCCGTCCGGAGGCCGGTTGGCTCGACTTGAGAAACTGGAAGCATTAACCTTAGGTATTTACGGTAAGGGATCGCTTTGGCGTTCACTTCTTGCCGTGGCTGAGGAAATCCCGACTTTGCGTAAGGTGGATTTTGCCACCCTGAACCAGCGTGCTGAAGAACAGCGCAAACGCGTGGAAGAGCTTCGAACCGAGGCTGCGCGGGACGCCTTTGTACCTGTAAAATCTGATGGACAGAAAGCGGGGTGAACCGCAGCTCGTTGCGGCGCTCGAGAATTGAGGCATGGACGTGTTCCCCAAGGAATGGGTCCTAGCAGAGCTTTTATGAGTCGGTGAGACTACCTCCCATAAAGCAGTCGTTGCCGCTGGTACCCTGAAGCGCAAATGAAAGCAATCGAAACCAAAGTAGCGGAAATTACCCGCAGTAAGACTATAGGTCGGTTCGTGCTAATCTTGAAGCCAAATCCTTTTCCGCTAAATCCGAAGTTTAGTGAATTCCGGTTCGAACCTGAGTTTGAAAGCATCGCTACAGAAATGAAGGTCGATCACGTCCAGGTTTACTCCACTAAAAAGCCTCCTTTTCGCGTCGGTCAGACGATTACACTCCATTACGA
>JAFAQT010000332.1 GCA_019246215.1 Verrucomicrobiota bacterium | reverse complement strand
CGGGCTCGCCGCTCGATCGACTCTCACTCCCAACAGGAGAGAGACGCCGAGCCCGACCCATGGAATCCGAGTGAAATAGGGATCCAGCATCTCCCTGAAAGTCTGCTTTCCGGCATCGCGCACAACCACCCGAGAACCAGTGACCCGTTCGATGACATCTCGTGGACGGGTTGAGCAGTTGTCGAGGATGAAGTCGTACCGATAAAAACGGTTCTCAGGAAGAAGATTAATTTCAAGAGCCTCAAACATCGCTTGTCTCTGAGCCGGCGAGAGGTTCAGCGGTACTTCTGAGACTCCCTGACCGGCCTCCCCAACCATTCGGATCTCCTCATCGGCCTGTGAAACGGCTAGTTGGTATCGGAGATCGCCATGGGCGAACTTCACGTAAAAATTCGGAGTCCCAAAATCAAAGACTCCGAAATTATAGAGGCGATCCAGGCCGATCAAATCGTCTCGCACTCTGATCGCGCTATGGCCGAACCTCTCGTAAAGCTCTTCGCCCGGCGTGTAGGTGATAAGGGAAACTTGCGCAACCTCGCTAAGCTGGGGCAATAATCCTGCGAGAACGTCTCGTGTAGACTCAGCTTCCTGTGCTGGAGCCGACAGGAAGGGAATCAGAATAAGGGAAAATACGATCGCTCGAGAAAAGTGCGGCGCCACCGGCAGTTTTAGCGCAGAAATCTCATAGACGCTTGGGCCCCTGAGATTTTCGGGCTACCCAATTCTATTTTTAGCGTCTTCCTGCAGCCAACTCCAGAGACTCTCCAGCGCGGCAGCTAGATCCGCTTTCACCTGGGCCAGAGAATCCGAAGAAGCGCTGGAGCTTTTCCCGAACAGATAAAACTTGATCTTCGGTTCCGTGCCTGAAGGTCGCACTGCTACCCGCCTCTCATCGGCCAGCTCAAAAATTGTCATTCTCTCTTTTGGTAAAACATCTCCTTCCATATCGTAGATTCCGCCGGCGGAATAATCGTTCGCCACCACCACTGTGGACCCGTCGATCTCATTCGGCGGATCGGCGTGATATGAATCTACCAGGCGCCGAATCTTGTCGGCTCCCTCAGCCCCATCAAACGCGAGAAAACTGTTCTTCTCGAGGTAATAGCCGTACTCGAGATAGATCAGGTCCAGGACTTGATCAAGCGTCATCCCTCTCAATTTGGTATAAGCCGCAATCTCGGCGAACATGATTGCCGCACCGTTGCCGTCCTTGTCGCGAACAAAGTCGGCGCCACTATACCCGTAGCTCTCTTCTCCCCCGAACACGTAAAAATATGAATTCTGCAAACGCGCCGACCGCGTTTCATCTTCGGGTAGTGAACGGTACCTCTTCCGGACGTCTTTCGGCAGAGCCGCCTCATATTTCGCGAGTTTGGCGCCGATATATTTGAATCCGGTGAGAGTTTCGACGCAGTTAAGTCCTTCTCGCTGGGCGATGCTTTTTTGTAGATCTGTCGTAACTACGGTTTTGAGAATAACCGCGCGATTCTTGTTTTGATCGTTCAGAATCCCCTGCTCTTTGAGCGCTCTGATTCGGTAAAAGGCGAGCAGAGACCCGATTTGATTGCCGTTCACGAGTTGCATCTTTCCCGATCGGTCCCGGAAAGCCACTCCCAGGCGATCGGCATCCGGATCAGTTCCGATCACCAGGTCCGCCTGTTCCGCCTCGGCCAACCCTATCGCCATGGCCAAAGCGTCCACGTTTTCCGGATTGGGAGACTTAACCGTCGGAAAAGAACCGTCGGGTATATCCTGCTCAGTGACTGTCATTACTTCGAACCCCAAATCTCGCAAGACAGGAACCGAAATGGTTCCCCCCGTCCCATGAATTGGGGTAAAAACGATCTTCGTCCCACTCCGGTTTGCGACAGTTTCGGGGCGGAGGACCAGGGTCCGGAGACGAGCTTTGTACAGGTCGTCCAGGTCTTCGCCGAGAAGAATCATTCTGCCTTGCTCGCTTTTGGGGAGTGGCAGATAGTTTTCGTCCAGCACAGCGTTGACGTGCCCGATGATGGCGCTGGCGTGCGGTTCAACGACTTGAGCCCCGTCTGAGAAGTACACCTTATAGCCATTGTCATACATGGGATTATGACTTGCCGTAATCACAATTCCGGCCGTCGAGTTGGTGTGGCGAACCGCAAAGGAAAGCTCGGGAGTCGAACGGCTGGATTCGAACAGGAAAACGTTGCACCCATTTTCGATAGCAACCTTCGCCGCGAGCTCTGCGAATTCTCGGGAGAAAAAGCGGGTGTCGTGCGCAATCGCGAGGCCCGGCGTCCCTTCGGGGTCATTCCTGGCCAGGTAGTCTTTGATATAGCGAACAAGACCTTGAGTTGCGCGGCTGACGTTGTAAAAATTCATCGCGTTGGTCCCGACACAAGGAAATTCCGGACAGACTCTTCCCGCCGCGTTTCCGGCCTCGGCTCGAGTCACGATCTTCCCTATCGTCCGACCCCGCAATCCACCGGTACCAAAACCGAGTGTCTTGTAGAAACGGTCGTTCAATTCGGTCCAGGCTTTCTTCTCCGCCAGTTCCTCGATCGTCGCCGCATAAAGCGGATTGTTCCCGCCGCAAAGTAACTGCAAGATATTGGCGACGCTGGTTGCTGGAAGCAGGTTTTCATCAACCGCGTGCTCGAGAGTTTCGCGCAGTTCGCTCATAGACCAAGCCTGCAGCGTTCACCTTGGACACGCAAATTCTTATGATTCCGACAGAAAAAATCCTTCTCGCAGCCGCCAAACGGCGCACCATTCGCAGCGACCAGACAAACGCGGTCAGGCTCTTTGACGGCGTCGGAGACGGTTTTCCCGGTCTGCAGATCGACGATTTTGCGGGACGCTGGATTGCACAAACATTCGGCAAAACACAACCGGCGATTGACCCGGCTGTTGGCTATCGCTCTCTTTATTGGAAACCTCTGCTCAAGACCAGCCAAACCGGCCCTGAATATTTGGCGGGAGAACGGATCGAAGAACCTTTCTGCGTGCTCGAGTGCGGACTGAAATTTGAGATCAATTTTCGAGCCGGCCATTCACCGGGACTCTTTCTAGACCAGCGCATCAATCGGATGCATCTCCGGAGCCGCGCAAAGGACAGGTCTCTCCTGAACACGTTTGCTTATACCTGCGCCTTCGGTGTGGCAGCGGCTGCCGGCGGCGGGTCCACAGTGAACCTCGATCTGTCGCGTCAAAGTCTCGATTGGGGAAAACGGAATTACGAAATCAATCAGATCTGCGCGGGCGATCATGATTTTGTTTACGGAGATGTTTTCGACTGGTTGATGCGTTTTCAGCGGCGAGGGAGAAAGTTCGACATCATTGTTCTGGATCCTCCGACTTTCTCCAGAGATCGGAAGGAGAAAGTTTTCAGAATTCAAGACCACTATGGGAGTTTAGCCGCTCTTGCAGCTGACTGTTTGAATCCCGATGGATTGCTGTTCTGTTGTACAAATTTTCGCGCTATAACCTTCAATGAATTCCTGGGAACTCTGAGAACGGCCATCGATCGCCCGTTTAAGGCTGTCCCCGGTTCCATGCCACCCGATTTTACCGGAGATCGGTACTTGAAAACTGTTTGGCTGCAACTCTGATATCAATGATCCACGTCGCTTCAGACGCATCGTCCCTCAGCAGTTTCCTGGAAAAACACAGGGCAGCACGCGACGGTTGCTTGCAATTTTCGCTCTTTACTATGATCCACTTTAGAGCCACTCAATAGCTGGCAACCGTTGCTTTTAACCTATGTCTCGCCTGATTTTCGCCGCTTTCTGCGTAGCCACATTCGCTTTGAATGGTTGCGACGACCGAACCCGCGACGCAGTTCGATGGAACCAGATCGCTGAAGCGCAAAAAACGGACAAGAATGTTCAGCCGTGGGCGGAAGCAAGATCACCCTGGACAGACGTAGAGTATCATAGAGGGACCGCCTGGTAGAAATTTGAAACAGACGGCAGCAAAGTTAGCAAAGATTTGAGTTTAGGTTGAGCTCAGGTGCAGTCCTGAGTCGCAATCTGGTCAGGGTTGTGAGCAGCCGTCTCCACGGAGTAGACCCAACTGCATGTCGCGTTCGCGGAAGGACTTTCTCGAATAGTCATTCCGAAACCCGATTTTCTGGTCCATCTTTGCTTCCTCTGCACTGCCCTCTGTTTAAACCCTCTTCGTTCCCTTCTATTGCTCGTTACAAGAGCACCGTGTGTAACAGAGGATGTCGAATTCCGGAGTGTTGCGAATCGTTTGCGAAATTTTGAACTCGGACTCGAACTCTGGAAAGTAAGCATTGCCGGCAAATTCTTCCTTAACGATGGTTAAATAAATACCGTCGCAGCGATGAAGTAGCGCGGCGTAAATCTCTGCGCCGCCAATTATGAAAATTTCCCCGCCGTCCAGTTCGTAGACCGCGGGATCAAACGTCCTCAGGTCCCGGATCAAGTCAACCCCAGTGAAATTCCCGGTGCGGGTGACCACGAGATTGCGCCGGCCGGGCAGCGGCTTGCCGATCGATTCGAACGTTTTGCGACCCATCAGGATCGGGTGCCCCATTGTCACCTCTTTGAACCACCCTTGCTCACCGCGAAGACGCCAGGGGATTCGGTTATTTTGTCCAATTACCCGATTCCGGGTCATCGCCACGATTGCTTTCATCCAGTATACTCTAAACCGCAACTGGCGCCTTGATAGGGGGATACGGATCGTAGCCCGTCAGTTCAATATCTTCGTACTGAAAATCCTGTAGCTGTTCCGGTACGCGACCAAAACTCAAAGCCGGGAGAGGACGCGGAGAGCGATTCAACTGCGCATGGACCTGTTCGAGATGATTCCGATAAATGTGGATATCCCCGAAGGTGTGAACAAATTCACCGGGTGACAATCCACAAACTGCCGCGATCATCTCAGTCAGCAATGCGTATGAGGCGATGTTAAAGGGAACGCCCAGAAAAAGATCAGCGCTCCGTTGATAAAGATGACAGCTTAATTCTCCTTCCTGAACGTAAAATTGGAACATGATATGGCAGGGGGGCAACGCCATCTCCTCGATCTCCCCTGGATTCCAGGCCGTGACGATCAGCCGCCGGCTATCGGGGTTCCGCCGGATTTCCTTGATTAATTGATCCAACTGGTTGATCGACCGTCCGTCCGCGGTTCGCCAATCGCACCATTGGGCCCCATAAATCCGCCCCAGATCCCCCTCTCCATCAGCCCACTCGTCCCAAATCGTCACTCCATGGTCGTTGAGGAACCGAACATTCGTCTCGCCTCGTATGAACCAAAGCAGCTCGAATGCAATCGATTTGAAATGGACGCGTTTGGTCGTGAGAAGGGGGAAACCTTTAGCAAGATCAAATCGAGCCTGGGCGCCAAAATAGGAGATGGTGCCAACACCAGTGCGGTCTTCTTTGGGTTTGCCTTTTTCAAGAACTAAGCGAAGCAAATCGTGGTATTCTTTCACGCAGTAGAAATGATCACAGACTTACAGATCACGGACCGGGTCCAGTTCCATCTTCTTGGCTGAGCAGGGGCGGAATGGCAACTGCTATTTTACATCCCTAGAACAATGCACTCCCAACAATTATCCGGACTGGTGGATACGCAGAATCAACCCGATCATCGGGAAGTTGCGATCGACCGCGTTGGAGTCACGAATCTCCGCTTCCCGGTGCAGATCAGAGATAAAGCGCATTCCTCCCAAAACACCGTGGCTACGGTTTCGCTGACCGTCGATTTGCCGCATCATTTCAAGGGCACACACATGAGCCGATTCATCGAAGTGTTGAACGAGCACGGCTCGATGATCCATGTCGATAATATCAAAGTGATGCTGGAACATCTGCAAAAGCGGCTGAACTCGAGGCAGGCCCACGTCGAGTTCGAGTTCCCATTTTTTATCGAGAAACGCGCACCGATTACCGGCGCGGTCGGGTTGATGGATTATTCCGTTAAACTGGCCGCTACCGCTGCTCACCAAGACAGAGAGTTTACCGTGACCGTTGTCGTTCCGGTCACGACGCTTTGCCCATGTTCGAAGGCGATCAGTCGATACGGAGCACACAATCAACGCAGTCACGTCACCTTTGCGGTACGCTTTAATAAGCCGATTTGGATCGAAGATCTCATCCAAATGGTGGAATCGGCCGCCAGTTCCGAATTGTACAGCCTGCTGAAGCGGCCCGATGAAAAAGCCGTCACGGAGCGAGCCTACGAACACCCGGTCTTCGTTGAGGACCTGGTACGCAGTGTCGCGGTCGTGGCCAATGAAGATGCCCGGATAGACTGGTACAGGGTTGAGGCCGAGAACTACGAATCGATCCACAACCACAATGCCTACGCGATGATCGAGAAAGGGTGATAGTCACGGTGATCTCCGATCGTCCTTGTAGTCTTGCTCGAGGATTTTCAGTTGCAGCGAAGGTATTTGAGAATACTTTCCTTGCTCGTTTTCTGACGGGTTGGTAGCTCAACGGTAGAGCAGCGCCCTTTTAAGGCGTTGGTTGTGGGTTCGAGCCCCACCCAACCCATATCGGATTTCTCAGGCATGAGCCTCCGGGGAAACCGCTCCTGAAGCTGTTGCACAGCGGATTAAGCTTCGCGAAAACAAGGCCCGGAAAGTCTCTGCGATGGCGGTCAAAAGAGACAAAAAGGCCACGAAAACCTTGAAAAACAGCAACATACTTGGAGCGTGGAAGCGAAGTGGTACAAAGCTCGAAATTGCTCCCGGGTTTGGGTCCCAGCAAGATTGTCGGAAAAGGGAAAAGATTGCCGACGATTTTTTGAAGCGAAAGAGCAAGCAGAAAAGTTCATATTTGAGACGAAGCGAAACGGTTCTGTTGAACTTGCGGAACTAGCGGTAGAGGAAAAGCATGTCCTAGGCGTAGGCGTGATCCGGCAATCTCAGAAGTATGAACCTAGTGTCCTGTCCCCTCCTAAGAAACTATTGTGACGGTATGGGAGTGATTTGGAAACCGAGGTCGCGTGCCTTACGCTGAAGGTTATGGAGCATGCGTTCTTTAAAGAGCTTTTCGTAGGCCTGTTGACCGACTTCGACATAGGCTTTGCCGAATTTGAGCATGCGGTACAGCAGCCGTGCAAGCTTATGAGCTCCGGCGTTGATTGCCGTTGGAGCTCCGAGTCGCGACTTGA
>JAFAQT010000190.1 GCA_019246215.1 Verrucomicrobiota bacterium | reverse complement strand
CTGGTGGGTACCGGGCCTGGCGATCGGATACGAGCATTCATTTATCCATCAAGCGGCGGACTTTCTGAATTCTCTGGAAGGAGAGAAGCCGGCCGAACCGACTTTCGAGGATGCAATGAAGACGGAGCGAGTTGTGGACGCAGTCCTGCGGTCGGCGAACTCAGGAAAGTGGGAAAAAGCTTGCTAATAATTGCATTCTCCTTCGAGTCTTCGGCGGCATCCATGAGTCCAAACATGACGAGTTCTACGGGATCAAGAACAGATTCGAGCAGTGCCGGAGAATGGCGCATTATGAGTGAAGTGGCTCCGGTGATCGAGGCATGAGCCAGATGCTTCAACTCAGAAATGTATCGAAGACATTTCCCGGCGTTCTGGCGTTGCAAAACATCTCTTTCGACTTGAACCTCGGGGAGGTGCATTGCCTTTGCGGGGAAAACGGGGCCGGCAAGTCCACCTTGATCAAGATTCTTTCGGGGGCGTACCAGCCGGACGAGGGCGGAGAAATCATCTTTGACGGAAAAAGGGTGACGCTGAATCCGCATCTTGCGATGCAGATGGGCATCCAGACGATTTACCAGGAGCACACCGTCTTCGATAATCTGAACATCGTGGAGAACATTTTCACCGGGTCGGAAATTGTAAAGTATGGGGTGCTGCAGAAGAGTGAAATGAGGAGACAGACCGTGGGGGTTCTGAAGTACCTCAAAAGTGACCTAAGTCCCGATCGGAAGATGGGCGAACTGAGCAGCGGCGAGCAAAAGACGGTCGAAATTGCCAAAGGTCTGGTTTCCAAGCGAAGGGTAATCATCCTCGATGAACCGACGGCATCATTCTCTTCCGTGGAAATAGAAAACCTGCTCGATATCATTCAGACGGTCAAGCAAAGCGGTTTGGGGATCATCTACATTTCCCACCATCTGGAAGAGGTTTTCAGGATTGCAGACCGCATCACGGTATTGCGGGACGGACGCAAAGTAAGCGTGTACGGCCTCAATGGCTTGACGAAAGCTACGCTGATCAAAGACATGGTCGGTCGTGACCCGTCTAGCTTCTATCAAAGGGAAAGAGTACCGGTCGGCGAAGTCGTGTTCGAGGTGAGAGAGGTGACCGGGAACGGCGCAAAGAACATCTCCTTCGTCCTAAAACGAGGCGAAATACTAGGAATCGCGGGAATGGTAGGATCCGGCCGCTCGGAACTCATGAATGTCCTATTTGGTAGCGCGCGTCTGGAGTCGGGTGAAATTCTGATTCACGGAAAAGTCGTGAAGCATTCAACTCCAAGAGCGTCGATCAAGAACAAGATGTGCTTTATCACGGAAGACCGACAGAACACCGGACTGTTCCTCCCTCAGAGTATCGCGCAAAACGTGACGATCGCGAACCTGGTGAACACCAGGAAATTCGTTGTTCGGCAAGCCGACGATTCTCGAACCGGTAACAGGTTTGTCAAACTCCTCAACATTAAGACAAATGATAGCCGAACGCGCGTCCTAAATCTCTCCGGCGGTAATCAGCAAAAGGTAGTGCTAGCGAAATGGTTCAATACAAACGGCGAAATTTTTATTTTCGATGAGCCCACACTCGGCATCGACGTCGGCGCAAAACAGGAGATCTACAAAGTGATGGTTGATCTGCTGAGGGAAGGCAAATCGATCATCATGGTCTCCTCTGACATGCCGGAGGTCATCTCGATGAGCGACAGGGTCATTATCATGAAAAATGGAGAAAAAATGGCGGAGCTCACCACCGACGAGATTTCGGAAGAAAACATCCTAACCTATTCGATCGGAGACAAAGCAATATGATTACCGAGACAATTGCTTCTGAGCGGAAACAAGGGGTTCGAGAATCTCTGTTCAAGCGACACGAGAATTTGACGGTGTTGTTTATCTTTATCGGCTTTGTCATCGTCATTGTCATTCTGCAACTGATTATGACGGGCGGACACCGGTTTCCGACCTTTATCTCCCCGGTGAATATGCTGAATATACTTCAGCAGGTAGGGGTGCCGGGAATCATCGCTGTGGGTATGACCATTGTCATGATTTCAGGAGGAATCGATCTGTCGGTCGGGATGCTAGCTTCGCTCGTTTCAATCGTGACCGCGCTGGGAATATCAAAGTGGCACTACGGGGTTGGTCCTTCCATTCTGCTCGGAGTCTTGTCTGCCGTCGTGCTCGAGACTTTGATGGGTTACATCATTTCCCGCACGAAGGTGGAGCCCTTTATTATTACGCTCGGCGGTATGATTTCTTTTCAGGGAATAGCGCTCCTTCTCAGTAATTCGCGCGAGGTAATCATGAAAGGGGAACTGGACTTTTTTAAGTTCAACCTGATCCAGGGTGCCAAGGATCCGATCAGTGGTCTTAATTTGATTATACCGCCGTATGTCCTGATTTTCTTCCTGACTGCATTGCTTGCGGGACTGCTCCTGAACTATACGAAGTATGGTCGAAGGATTTATGCCGTGGGTACTAACCCCAACGCAGCCTACTTGGCAGGTGTCAACGTCAGGAACATGAAACTCTCGGTCTATGTAATCATGGGCATTCTGGTCGGTATTGGTGCCGTTATGCTTCTCTCGCGAGTCAACACCGGTATCATCACCCTTGGGCAGGGCCTCGAGATCGACAGCATAGCCATGGTCGTTATAGGTGGAACGGCGTTGAAAGGCGGAAAGGGTACCATCGTGGGCACGCTTATTGGCGTCTTCTTTCTCGGATCTATCGGCAATGCTATGAACATGCTCCGACTGCCGTCAGAAGTGCAGTTTGTGGCAAAGGGCCTGGTGGTCATCATCGCGGTATCGGCGGGCGACGTCTCTGCCAAAGTTTCCGAGTTTATGTCACGGAGGAAGGATCTGCGCTGGCGCGCAGGACAACGGGTGGTGAAAGGAGGATGAGGGTGGAATCCACAAGAACAGTCAACAAACAAGACAAAAAATGTACAAAAACGAGCAAAGGAGAAGCAGATGAGCCGTCTGAAATCATTGTTAATATGTTTTGCTTTCCTGGAGGCTGTAAGCTTCCCAGGCGGCAAGGCGCAAGCCGCCGGCGAAGGCAAGGCGAAGGTCATTGGTTATTACATGGACGCATCGGATGACTACTACAAGGCAGGCTTCCAGGTATTCAAAGCCCTGGCAAGCAACGCGGGTTGGCAGGTACTCGATGTCGTGGGTCAGGGAACTGCTCCGGAACAAGTTTCGGCCGTCGAGAATTTCATTACTCAGAAGGTTGATGCGCTGGTGGTGGTTCAGAATTCGCCTGAAACCACCTCAGAGTGTCTAAAAAAAGCGCACGCTGCGGGGATTCCCGAGTTTCACCTTACGCATAATCCACCGAACGAACCAGGGTTAGCAGGCTTCGCTGGATTCGACTGGGTGTATGATGGAGAACTCGCCGCCCAATCGGCGATGAAACACAATGTCAAAAAGCTGGTCATGATCGAAGGAAAGCTTGGCCAGGGCACCGCAGCAGGTCAGACCCAAGGATTCCTTCAAGGCTATAAGAAGGCGGGCAAGGATATCGGCAACCTTCTTGATAGTGTCGGTGTAAGGGGTGCGGGCGGCAAAGACCTTCAGGTTGTGTTCTGGGGCTCCGGCGGTTGGTTCGCCGATCCCGCCAAAAAAGTCATGCAGGACGCCATCACGTCCTTGGGGCAAGATGGATTCGATGCTGCTTATGTTCAGAATGATGAAATGATGACCGGCGCTCTCCAGGCCATGCAGGAAGCCGGACTTGACCCAAGTAAATACTGGCTCGGATCGAGCAACGGCAAAGAGAAATCCTGGGACTGGGTTGAGAAGGGTTTGACGACCATGGACGTCAATCAATGCCCGACGCTCGAAGCAGATATCGCCTTCCAGCAGGTTACGGCTAACTTTGATGGAAAGCCCTATAAGAAGGCCGTGTTTGTAGCCTTTCAGCCCTTCGAGAAGGACAATTTAGACAAGTCTAAGATGATTCCGTGGATCCTCGATGACTATATGGCGAAGAGGGCCGCGCACGCTTTCAAGTACGATATCAACGACCCGGTTTTCAGGGCCAATCCG
>JAFAQT010000386.1 GCA_019246215.1 Verrucomicrobiota bacterium | reverse complement strand
ACTTTTTGATGCTTCAATCTTTCTGGAGTTGCACAGGCTTCCAGAGCTTTTTTGCGGCTTCTCGCGAAGCGCTGGAAAGGGGCCAACGTTGTACCCCGTCGCATGCGCTCCACAGGCTTGGGCAGCAGGCGCAGTATACCTGGTGCTGCAAAGCTGTCTCGGCCTCAGTGTCCACGCCTCCCAATCGAGAATCTGCTTAACTTATCCCTGTTTGCCGGAATCAATCCAAGCTGTCAAAATTCAAAATCTTTGCGTGGGTGGGAAGACCATTGATTTTGAGGTGGTGCGAAACGCACAGAGCGTGAGTGTGGACATCCTGCGTCGCACAGGAAACCTTCAGGTTCGCACGATCTATTAGTCTGCCAAGGCGCAGATCAGACTTCGACTGCTCGTTCGGAAGCCAGGCGTAATCCTCCTTCGCCTCCGCAGGCGAGACCGGTCTGGGCATAGTCTCAGAAAGGCGCTTGCCGGTTAAGACTAACAAAAGCGAACCGGCGATATAAGTGCTATGATTGCATATTGATTAAACGTTACCTCGCGCTCATCAACGAAACTCAAGGGACTTAGGAGACGGTATACTAGAACTAGATTCAACTACCAGCGGTTAACCCATGAACCTCCGCCTCCATAACCCCGGCGATTGATCCATCCGCCAGCGCCGCCGTTTATCCACCCACCGCTACCGTAGCCCCGGCCGTTAATCCACCCACCGCCATAACCTCCCCGGCGGTTGACCCAAACGCCAGCCTTGGCCTCAGGTGGAAACGCAATCCAGGCGCACCCAAATACCGCGGCAGTAATAGCCGCGTTCGACCATTTCCCCATGCTCTGCAGAAATAGGCGCCGGTCCAGTAACTCCTTTCCTTCCTCCTTGCCTGCAGTCTCACTGAATGTTTCGTCATTCATAAGCGAGAAACTCCACTGTCAGGTTATTCTGTATCTTTGCTGCCCGGCGCCGCACCGCCCGTCAGTGTTGAAAAGTGCATGGCCGCGATCAGCCACTTAGCGTCCTTTTTCGCGACCGTCATGGAAAGGTTGAGGGGAAAGGCAAAATCTTTTCCGTCCTTCTTTCCCAATACGTTACCGGACGTCAACATCCAGCCCATTTCTGACGTAACGCCACCGATCCTGAACTGGTATTGGAATTTCTGTTCTCCTTTGTCGAAACCCTCGAAGAAATGTTGATAGGCCACTTTGATCTCGTCCGACCCGGACCAGATTTCTCCGGGACCGGTGCCCATAATCGCAGCTTTCTCTGTCAGGCATGCCATGATCCCGCCCAGGTCCTGGTTGGTGAACGCTTCATCGTGGGCCCGCAACAGCGCGCGAATCTGGTCTAAGTCCGGGTTAGTCCCTTCGGACGTTTCTGCGTCCGTCCTGGGCGCGACCGCGGCGGCGACCGCAATGCCGGCGATCCCAGCGATAACGGCTTCTCTTCGGTTCATTAATGAAATCCTTTGATTGATATTCGTAGCTCAGATTTGATTCGGCTAGTTAGGCGTCTGGGACAGAGGCCGCTAACTTGCCGGGCCCGAGAGTAGACCAAACTTCTCTGTTCTGCAAGAGTCTTGCCCAACCATCGCGCCAGTGCTATCCAACATCATACTTCGACACAAAGCGTTGTGAGTTCTCGCCGCAAGTTCTCGAAATAGACTCGCGACCCGCTGTTCTGAAGCGACCATGGCTTCTTCCGTCGACGCAAATGGCCATTGGCGTTCTGGTCCCGCCCGGCGTGACCTGTTGACCCGGATGCCGCGCGGCGCGAACTCAGACGCCAGATCTCGCGTCATGGCGTCGCACGGCCGCTTTGGTGGCAGCGTAAGCCGTGAGCTTTTGAAAAGGAAACACGCGAAAAGGGTGGGACAGGGAGAAGAGTGGGGGATCAGCAACGAGACTGAAGGCTACGAGCCGATTGGAGATTCAGTAATCGTTGCAAACTGTATGCGGTCCATCGAAATTCGCAACACGTCCATCCCTGTCAATTCGCAGAATTGATATTGTTTTGAGCTTTCGGTGGCATTACGATGCCGATTTGTGCCCAGTAATGCCCGAAGTGCAACGATACGCTATATAGGTCGCGTAAGATTATTCAGTTTGTTTCGATTTCCTCCGCGCCAAGTCGACCGGTCCCTTCGAGGGGCCGCATCAAAACCCAAACTTCCATTTGGGTGATATGCAAAGGTTTCACCTTCACCCAATGTTCTGGGAGTTTTTGGGTTTGACGTAAATATTTCACCGGGAATCATTATTGGCGCCGTCTTCAATCTCTTTGAAAATAGCTCGCAATGCCCTCTGCTAGTGGAATTCCCTCATATTCTGCGTCCAGTTTTAAAACATATAGGCAGGGCAGTGCGGGAAGATTGGGCCGTTTCCTGCGCAAGTGCGTCATTTATACGCCCATGTAATCGTCACATTGTGGGGGTGCATGCCAACCGCGTACTCCCCTCCGACATGAAAAACATCTGCTCGATTTTAGTCGTGACCGTTCTGTTTCTTAGTCTAGTGCAGCCTGGATTCCCTGCGCCCATTAGCGGAGCGAAGCTCAATTTTCCGAAGCCCCTGGAAGAATATCATGACGAGCAAATCCCAGGGATTTTTGCCAAACTCGTCCACCGAATTCAAAGCGATCCATTCAATCTGCTTGGGACACTCATATTCGTCGCTGCAATCACTCATACTTTTCTCGCTTCGAAACTGATGCATATCGCTCATCGGCTTGAGCACCAATTCCATGACCTCGAAGAAGCGGAAAAAACTTCTCCCACTAACGAGCAGGTGTTCAGGCAGAGAGACCGTCTACAGTTTCGGGCCCAGGTGTTTCATTTCCTGGGCGAAGTCGAGGCCGTATTCGGCATTTGGTTAATACCGCTTTTTGTCGCGATTTTACTGATGAAGGGCTGGCCAACATTGGTCGGTTATGCGGCGAGCGCAAATGCAGCTGAACCGGTCTTTGTGGTTGTGGTAATGGCGATTGCTAGCTCTCGTCCGGTGTTGTACTTCACAGAAAGTTGTCTGGCAAGAGTTGCTACTGTGGGAGGATCGACGGTCGCTGCGTGGTGGTTGGCTATCCTGACAATCGGTCCTCTGGTCGGCTCGTTTATTACCGAACCCGCTGCGATGACTATCTGCGCACTTCTGCTTCGCCAGAAACTTTATGACCTCAGGCCAAGTGCGGAACTTCGTTACGCGACGCTGGCCCTGTTGTTTGTGAACGTTTCTGTCGGCGGCACCTTAACTCACTTTGCCGCCCCGCCAGTGGTAATGGTCGCGACACGATGGAATTGGGATTTGGGATTCATGTGTTCCAGGTTTGGCTGGAAAGCCGTGGGGGGTATCCTGATCGCCACTGGAATTTACTATTACCGGTTCAGAAAGGAACTTAAACAGTTGCACCCGCGCGAAATCGGTCTCGCACCGAAAGAACGGCGGATTCCCACTCGGATCATTGTCACGCATCTGCTCTTTATCGCCTGGACAGTGTTAGTCTCCCACTACCCGATTCTGGTGGTCCTCGGTTTCCTCTTCTTTCTAGCGTTTGTTGAAGCCACTCGGCGTCATCAAGTCGTTACATCGCTCCGAGGCCCACTTCTGGTTGGATTTTTCCTCTTGGCGCTGGTCATCCACGGAAGCTGTCAACAATGGTGGATTGAGCCGGTCCTCGGCAGCCTTTCAGAGTGGCCTTTGATGCTCGGGGCGACATTGTTGACAGCATTGAACGACAATGCGGCGATCACTTATCTGGCTTCGCTGGTTCCCGGGTTTTCGGATAGCTTGAAATATGCCGTAGTTGCGGGTGCTGTCGCTGGAGGTGGCTTAACAGTGATCGCTAATGCGCCGAATCCAGCAGGTCAATCGATCCTCATCTCTCGCTTCGGCGATGAAGGAGTTTCGCCCTTAAAGCTTTTTCTTTGGGCTCTCATCCCAAGCGCAATTATGGGAGCCATCTTTATGTCCTTACGGTGATTTTTTTGGAAGCGTTTTTGTATGGTAGTTGCCAAGGCCGATCCTGATGACTTCTTTCGCCTTCATCCTTGGATGGGTGCTGTTGACACTTGCGAGTGGTTCTGGCGCCGCCTCGCGTGGGGTTATGGGCACCGCAGTCGTGTTCGGGATGCCATCGCGACTCTGGTCGGCATCTTCCTCATCCCCATCTGCAACGTCTTCGGGCAGGGCCTTGCCGGACTGGGAAAAAACGAGTGAAAGCCGGTATCCGAAAGGAACCGGAGACTGCCTAGAATCATTGAAAAAATTACTCCAAGGAGCCGACCCGCTGCGACATAAGGTTCGAGTCAGGCAATGAGAATCACACGACCGGTGTCGAGGCTGTAAATTCCCCCCGCAACCTTCAATTTCCCTCCTTGCACGGCTTCGCTCAGGATCGGACCGGCCGTTTTCAGCTTTTCCACATTAAGCATGACGTTCTGTTTGATCGCGTTGTCGAGCAAATCGCCGGGCTGATGCTGCGCAGTCTTCACCGCCGGCCGAATGGCCTGAACGAGCGACGGGATGTGACCTGGAAATTTTTTTCCATTCTTC
>JAFAQT010000356.1 GCA_019246215.1 Verrucomicrobiota bacterium | reverse complement strand
CAAAATCGGCTGTTCGGATGAGCTGCCTTTTCCCCCTTTGTCCACGGCCGACCTTGCCAGTCGATCAAATCTTCTGGAGGCTCCTCATCCTTGCCTTCCCACCAGATATCGCCTCCCGCGGTAACCCCGACATTGGTAAAAATCGTGTCCTTTTGCATCGAACGCATCGCGTTCGGGTTCGACTTGAAATTGGTTCCGGGAACAACCCCAAAATAACCGGCTTCTGGGTTAATGGCGAAAAGTCTTCCGTCCGCGGCCGGTTTCATCCAAGCGATATCATCGCCCACGGTCCAGACTTTCCAGCCCTCGAAACGCTTCGGCGGAATCAACATCGCAAAATTAGTTTTCCCGCACGCGCTCGGGAACGCTGCAGCAACATAGGTTTTTTCGCCTTGTGGATCTTCAACCCCCAGAATCAGCATATGCTCCGCCATCCAACCTTCTCTGCGCCCGAGATAAGAGCCAATCCTGAGAGCCAGGCATTTCTTGCCGAGGAGCACGTTTCCTCCGTAGTTGGAGCCGACTGAGATAATCGCATTGTCCTGAGGGAAATGAGCGATGAAGCGCCTTTCAGGATTGATATCGAGCATGCAGTGGAGGCCTCGATTGAAATCATTGCTCTGGCCCAGGTGTTCGTACGCAACCGCTCCGACCCGGGCCATTACTCGCATGCTCAGCACCACGTAAGTCGAGTCGGTCAGCTCCAGTCCAACCTTCGTCAGCGGTGACCCCGGCGGACCCATGAGGTAAGGCACCACATACATCGTCCTACCTCTCATAGCCCCATCGGCCAGCCGGTACAGTTTCTCGTACATCTCAGCTGGAGGCGCCCAATTGTTCGTCGGGCCGGCTTCTTCTTGTGAAGGTGTACAGATAAAAGTGAATTGCTCGACCCGCGCAACATCATTCGGGTTCGAGCGATGATGATAGCAGCCCGGCCATTTCTTCTGGTCCAACGGACTCAGCGTTCCCTTCCGAACGGCAAGATCCGTGAGAAATTGTTTCTCGGCGTCGGAACCAGAGCACCAGAATACCTGGTCCGGCTTGCACAATCCCGCGCTTTTTTCCACCCAAGCGGAAATTGCGGGGTGATCCGTGTTTTTCTTCCCGAGCATGAGGTCAACCATATCGATGTTGAGATTGAGTGTGCCATCGTAAGCATTTATGAGGTTCCGGCCAACAACTTTTCGGAATAGTCTGTTCCGGTGAGACCCTCACAGCCGCGCCCTTTATCCTTTCCCTCGATCGGACTAGAAATCCGTGACGTCGCGTTTGGGGGAGCCGGTGTCGGCAAGCACGACGGCAAAATCGTTTTTGTCCCGTTCACCATCGACGGAGAACGAGTCGAAGCCGAAATCATTGAACGCAGGAAAAGCTTTGACCGGGCACAGCTCAGAAAGGTAATCGTTCACTCACCCCAGCGGGTGAATCCGATCTGTCCCTATTTTGGCCGATGCGGAGGCTGCGACTACCAGCATATTACCTACCCTCATCAGCTGGAATTAAAGCGTCGGCAGGTGGTGCAACTCCTGGAGAGAATAGGCCGCATCTTCGAAGTGGAGGTATTGCCCACCGTTGGTTCCGCTTCCCCCTACGCATTCAGAAACCGGATCACTGTTCATGGAGGACAAGGCAGGATCGGGTTTTTTGGCAAGAACACCCGTGAGCTGGTGGATGTTGAACATTGCGCCATCGCGGTCCCCGCGGTGAATGATGCGCTTACGGAGCTTCGCGCAACCGGTCTTGCGGATGGAAAGCACAGGACTCTGCGCGGAGCGGGAATCCCTCGCACGTTCGCGCAAACCAATGATTTCGTTGCAAGGATGCTTCTTGATTTCGTGGGCACGCAGGCAGTCGGCGATGTGCTCGTCGACGCCTATTGCGGCTCCGGTTTTTTCGGGCACGCACTTTCTGAACGATTTAAGAAGGTCTTCGGCATCGATTGGAGCGAGCCGGCGATCAAGTCTGCTCGAGAAACGGCGCGTTCAAACGAGACATACATTTGCGGGGGCGTTGCCGACAAGATCGAATCCCTCCTCCTCAATGAACACCCTCATACGGTCATTCTCGATCCTTCTGCGGAGGGCGTCGACGAACGGGTCAAAAAAGCGCTGCTGATTAATCCTTCTGGCCGTTTGATCTATGTTTCCTGCAATCCAGCCACCCTCGCCCGCGATCTGGCCCGATTGCGAGGAGCTTATCATGTCGCAGCCGTCCAGCCGTTTGACATGTTTCCGCAGACTGCGAAAATCGAAGCGGTGGCGGTGCTTGATCAGCAGACTATGTAAGTCCGAGCCTGGCTGCCAGTTCATCCATTTTGATGCGTACCTTCTCATCCATCCGCACCAATTCTGGCCAGCCGCGGCTGTAGCCTTCCGAAGGCAGTTTTCGGGTAGCATCGATTCCCATGTGTGAACCGATGTTCGGCGCGGTTGGTGCGTGATCGAGGCTGTCACTCGGATTCCTGATAAAGGTTGTATCTCGCTGCGGATCTGTGTTCGCGCACAGCCGGAAAAGTACCTCACTCGTGTTGTGCACGTCGCAATCCTCATCGAGGACCACGATGTACTTGGAAAACATCATTTGGCCCATCCCCCACAAACCGTGCATGATCTTGTAGGCTTGATAGGGATACTGCTTGCGGATGCTAACAAAGACCAGATTGTGGAAAACCCCTTCAGCAGGCAGCGCCATATCTACTATCTCAGGAAAATTCATTTTAAAGACCGGGAGAAAAATGCGAACGCTGGCGCTGCCCATATAGAAATCTTCCATCGGTGGGACTCCAACGATGGTTGCAGGATAGATTGCGTTCTTCCGACGGGTAAGGGCGGTCAGATGAAACACTGGATATTGGTCGACAGATGTGTAGAAACCGGTGTGATCACCAAACGGCCCTTCGGCGCGTAATTCACCCGGTTGGACATATCCTTCCAAGACGAAATCGACATCGGCGGGAACCTCCAGATCGCAGGTCTCGCATTTGATTAACTCGACCGACTTTTTTCGGACAAACCCTGCGAAAAGCACTTCGTCCAGACCATCCGGCAACGGAGCGGTTGCTGCGAACGTATACGCCGGATCCCCACCGAGGCAGACGGCCACCGGCATCGGCTCATTTCTTTCATAGTATCTCTTTCCGTGGCGTGCTCCGACCTTGTGAATCTGCCAATGCATTCCGGTGGTGCGACCATCATAGACCTGCATCCGGTACATCCCGATGTTTCGTTCGCCGGTGTCGGGATCTTTCGTGTATACCGTCGGCAACGTGATAAAGCGTCCTCCATCTTTCGGCCAACAGAGCAAGACCGGCAGATCCTTCAGTGAAAGTTTGCCGGTACTATCGAACCGCAGAATCACCTCTTTGCACGGGCCATCGGTGACGTGCTTCGGTCGGGCGTGCAGCAGGTCAATTCCTTGTTTCAGCAGAGACCATCCTTGCCGCATGGAGGTGGGAGGTTTTGTTTTCAGGATGAGCTGCATCTGGTGAGCGATTTCATCGACAGACTCCAGACCGATCGCACGTGCCATTCTGCGTTCTGACCCCATGGTATTAATGGCAACAGGGAACGACGAAATCTTGCCCTCGATTGTAGGCTTCTCGAAGAGGAGGGCCTTCCCGCCTCCAGGCGTTTTCATCTGGCGGTTCGCCAGCTCGCTTATTTCCAGCTCGGTGGCGACAGGTTCGGAAATGCGCACAAGTTCCGAGGTCCGTTCCAGTTCGTCGATGAAATGAGAGAATGATCGATAGGCCATATATTTTTAAGGTATGTTCCTTTCCAACGCGCTCCAGGGCTGGTCAGCGAAGGTATCCGCAGCGGGTACAGCAATTCCTTTCGAAGAACACGGCTTGTCCAGTACCTCATAGCTGACGATGTCGCCCCTAGGGATGGGTCGAACAACTGGCGAGGACTCCAGAAGAAGCGCCGCAATTGAGGCCGATGTTGTGCGATCCATAATCTTACTCCAAACTGCGTCAGCCTCAATACTGTTCACCCAAGGTGTTGAAACCGACCCGGTCAGGGCGGGCGTGGCCAAGGAGCAATGCAGCGTAGACTTCCAGCCGGTGTCCGGGCGCCCATTGAGCGACTGCTTTGAGCCACTCCAATCTCGTAGCCGTCTCTCGCCACAGGCTGGACTATGCTTCATTGCTCGCCGTTCATGATCGTCACCATCAAATCCTCAAGTGCACAGGATTGAGACTAGCCGGCTGGTGGGAGGTTGCGCAAGACACCGACGATGCGTAGCTTCCTGAAATGGAGGATCGTTTCGGCCATCGGATAAATTATCTGAGAGTTTCGATCACCGACAGGTGCAACGAACGATGTCTTTATTGCATGCCACAAGAGCTGCAGGAATGGCTTCCGCGTTCGGAAATACTCAACTTTGACGAAATTACGCGGCTGGTGCGAGTCGCTTCCGGTCTCGGAGTGACCAAGATTCGTATCACAGGAGGGGAACCGCTGGTGCGCCAAAATGTTCTCGAGCTCTTTCATCGACTGGGCGAGCTGACGAAAATCACCGACATTGGGATATCCACCAATGGATCGCTTCTCGCCAGGACGGTCGAAAACGGCGAGACGGTGGCGCGCGCCCTGATGAAATGCCGGGTGCGCACTGTTAACATCTCACTCGATACGCTTGATCGGGAGATGTACCGCTCAATCACCGGCCGCGACTTTCTTCCGCAGACTCTCCAGGGTATTGCTGCCGCAAAGCAAGCTGGGTTCGAACGAGTCAAACTCAATGCGGTGTTGATGCGCGGCCGCAACGAAGATGGTCTTTCGGATCTGGTGCGCTTCGCTCGAGCGGAAAATTTGTTACTTCGGTTTATTGAGTTGATGCCCGTGACGACGACCGACGTCTTGACTGAGGCAAATTTTTTGTCGGTCGGGGAAGCCCGGCGGCGCTTGGAAGGGGAGTTCGGTCCGATGATACCGGAACCGGAATTCAAGACAAATGGACCTGCGTTATACTACCGGTTTGCGGGTTCGCTGCAGCGAGTCGGGTTCATTGGAGCTATGACCAACCTGCACTTTTGCGAAAGTTGCAACAAATTGCGGCTGACTTGTGAAGGAAAACTGCGGCCGTGTCTCGGCAGCCATCTCGAATTTGATATCAAAACGCCGATGCGGCAAGGCGCAACCGATGAGGACCTTCGCCGGTTCTTCTGCGAAGTGGTAGAACGCAAACCGGAACAGCATGATTTCCGTTACAATTATCAGCCCGGCCGCCGGATGGTTGCGATCGGGGGCTAACGCGTGAAGGACAACCTTTCTCATATTGCGGACGACGGATCCGTCCGAATGGTGGACGTCTCTGGCAAACCGATATCCAAGCGAGTGGCCACGGCTGAAGCCGTAATCGCCCTCAGCGCGCAGACGGTTGCGAAAATCGAGTCAAATCAAGTGGCTAAAGGAAACGTCCTGGTGACGGCTCGGATCGCGGCGATCCAAGCCCTAAAGCGAACGGGAGAATTGATACCGCTCTGTCATCCACTCCCTGTGCAGCATGCGCAGATCAATTTTGAAAATCAGAAGCAGGGAATCCGGATCGAATGCCGGGTGACGACAGTGGCGCAGACCGGTGTCGAAATGGAGGCTCTCACCGGGGTAAGCATTGCTGCACTCACGATCTATGATATGTGTAAGGCGATTGACAAAGGGATGGTGATCTCCGGTCTCCGCCTGCTGTCCAAATCCAAAGAATCCCAATGAATCAGATCATAGTCGGGGTGATTACAGTCTCCGATCGGGCGTCCCAAGGTTTTTACGAGGATCTCGGGGGACCCGCTTTAAAGGAAGCTGTCGTGCGGTATGGATGGCAAGTTCTTGCCGAAGCAGTCGTTCCCGACGATATCGGCCGGATCCGGGAGACCGTTCGGTCCTTTTCTTCGCAGGGCTGCGGCTTGATTCTAACCACCGGCGGGACGGGAGCCGCGCCTCGGGACGTAACACCGGAAGCGATCCGCGGAATTATGCGTGTGGAACTGCCGGGATTCGGGGAAGCGATGCGGGCCGGGTCGCTGAAGCTAACGCCGAACGCCATTTTGTCGCGGTGCCTGGCCGCCATCGTCGAGCGATCCTTGGTCATAGCTCTGCCGGGTAAACCGCAAGGCGCCGTGGATTGCCTCGGGTATGTAGCGAGCGCAATCCCGCATTCGTTGAAGATTGCCCAGGAAATACCGACCTCCTGCTAAGCGGCAACATCACATCCTGACTGGGCCCTGCGCCCTCGAACGTTGAACGCTGAACGTTCCCGATTGTTTCCTTGACGACCATGGTCCTCCTACCTAGATACAGGCTGGTAAGCAGGTCACCGGAGAACGTAAGGATCAGAAACCTCGCACGCGAGGTCGCCCGTGCAGCAATGGACTGAAGCAAATCAAGTAGACAAAGGCGATTGAATGTTTAACGGCCTTCTCGGATTATTCTCGAACGATATCGGCATCGACCTGGGTACAGCCAACACTCTCGTATTCGTCAAGGACCAAGGAATTGTTCTCCGTGAGCCGTCAGTGGTAGCGGTACGATCCGGTACGAGCCAGGTTTTGGCGGTAGGCGACGAGGCAAAGCGGATGCTCGGACGAACCCCCGGAAACATTGTTGCGGTGCGGCCCTTGAAAGACGGCGTCATTGCCGACTTTGAAATGACCGAATCAATGCTGCGCCATTTCATCACGAAGGTGAACAGTCGCAAATGGGTGCGTCCGCGGGTGGTGATAGCGGTCCCATCGGGAATTACCGAAGTTGAAAAACGCGCGGTGAAAGAGTCTGCGGCCCATGCCGGGGCACGCGAAGTCTATCTGATTGAGGAACCGATGGCAGCGGCTATTGGGGTCGGTTTACCGGTGCAGGATGCAGCCGGCAACATGATTATTGATATTGGCGGCGGCACTACAGAGGTTGCCCTGATTTCGCTTTCGGGGATCGTGTTCAGCCGAAGCGTTCGCGTCGCGGGCGATGAGCTTGATGAAGCAATCGCGGGCTACATGAAGAGAGCCTACAACCTCATGATCGGAGAACGGACCGCCGAAGAAATCAAGATCAAGATCGGGAGCGCTTATCCAATGGAGAAGGAGGCGGGGATGGAGGTCAAAGGTCGAGACTTGGTCGCCGGGCTCCCCAAGACGCTAACCATCACCTCGCAGGAAGTCAGAGAAGCGCTGCTGGAGCCGATCTCAACGATCGTAGAATCGGTCCGCGTCACCCTTGAACGTTGTCCTCCAGAACTCTCCGCGGATTTAGTCGATCGGGGACTAGTTCTTGCGGGAGGCGGCGCCCTGCTTCGGGGTCTCGACAAGCTACTCCAAGAAGAAACGGGCTTACCGGTGCACATCGCCGAAGACCCGCTGAGCGCCGTGGCCGAGGGCACGGGTCGGGCTCTCAGCGAAATCAGGTTCCTCCGCCAGGTCGCATCCTCGGACAGACCGACTCGCTAGTGCACCGTCTCGCATATAATGGGGATGTCGTTGCGTTCAAAATGGGCCGCCGGCAAGGCGCGAGAAGGGCGCATATCTAACTTGATTCGTACACGACGAGCAACCATCTTCAACACAACTCTCCGGGCCGCGGTCAGTTGGTTGTTTTTCCGCGTTGTTCGCTCGGCCCGTATCCATCCAGATATTGGCACTTCGCTCGCGCTTTGAAAAACAGCCAACTGACCTGCGGCGACATCACCGCTATATGCGAGACGGTGCACTAGAGCCATCGCGCTACTCACGGCTCTCATGAAGAGCACTTCCATAGCCGTCATCGGCATCTTTGCGCTTCTCGTGATGCTCGTTCTATTGTTGCCTCAAGCTACCAAGCAGCAGATGCAAGGTGCCTTGTTTCAATGGATCGCACCGGTCCTGCGGACGGGTGCTTCAGTGGGACATGAGCTTGGCGGCGTCAGAGGTGGGTTGAAACGCCTCGATGAACTGGAACGCGAGAACGAGCGATTATATTCAGAAAACGAACAACTCCGGGCAGCGAACTCCCTGTTGAGGAATCTTGAAACGGAGGTGAGCCGCTTGAACCGCGCGCTCGGCTTTCGAGAACAATCTCCTTTCAAACTGCTTCCTGCTCGCATTCTTTCGCGAGAGAGCGCAACGTGGTGGAATACCTGCACGATTGGATGCGGATCTAAGGATGGGATCGCCCCAGACATGGCGGTGGTGACCGAGAATGGTCTGGTTGGCAAAGTTACTACGGTCGGCAAAGATGTGGCTGTTGTCCTGCTGGTATCCGACGAGAGTTTACGGGTTTCCGTTTCGATTGAAGGAACTCAGGAACAAGGCATCGTGAGCGGCACTCGCGCTTCTTCGACCTATACGCCTGATCTACGGATTAGATTTTTAAGTAAAACGGCAAATCTGCAACCCGGAATGAAAGTTCTGACTGCCGGGGCGGGCGGCGTATTCCCGTCGGGACTCGTTGTTGGCACTGTAAAAGACTTCTCCGCAAAGGAGTTGGAAGGAATTGCTACTATAGTGCCCGCAGTAGATCTCGCGGAGATTCGAGACGTATTTGTGATAATTCGCCAAAAATGATCCCCTTTTTTTTCGCCCTTGTCATTCTGATCATCGGGGCGTTTGTCTTTCAGTTTTTCCTTCCCCCAGTGCTTCTGCTCAGCGGGGCAGCCATCCTGTTCGCGCCGGCTCTCTACTTTTACGGATGCCTCTCCCTGCCTTTTCCATTGATGCTGGCTTTGACCTTCCTCACCGGTCTCCTGAATGATCTGTTTATGGTGCCGCAGCCAAAGGGTCACGCAGACTACACTGCCGGGGTGTCGATCCTTGTTTACCTGGTGCCAGGATTGATCATGCACGGATTGAAGCCCCTTTTCCTCAGGCATCGCTGGGAGCTCCATTTGCTGCTGGCAGGAATCGCGGCGGGCCTGACTCCATTTCTTTTGTTGGCCCAATACGCTATTCTGAGCATAGAACGCACCAATTTCTTTTTTAACGATGTCATTGTATGGCGGATCCTTGGTCCCGGCTTGATTTCTCTTCTGATTGCTCCATGTGTCTTCTTTATTCTCACCCCGCTATCGCACGTGCTAGGGTATCGGCCAGGCTTGCTTTTAGCGAGATGAACTAGATCTATGGCTCGACCGAAGAAATCGTCTGTTCTCGATTTTAGGATTTTATTTCTAGCCGTTTTCATTCTCGCCTCTCTGTTCGCAATTGGGGTGCGTCTTTGGTTCGTCCAGGTAAGGATGGCCGATTTTTATCGGGGACGGATCCAGAGCAGTTCCGAAGTCACCGTCAGGATCCCATCGATCCGGGGGGAAATCAGGGATCGGAACGGCATACCGCTGGTTACGAATCGTCCGAGTTATGAAGTCGACTTTTATCTTCCGGATCTAGTCAGCGGGTATAAGAAACAGTACGGCCAGCCGCCAATGGTTGAGTTCAGGGCCAAGGACGCGAACGGGATGCTGCACGATCGCAAGGAGGCTGACATCGTCCAAATCGTGGACCAGACGATCATTCCGCGGCTGGAGGAACTTAAAGTCGCCGAGCCGTACAATTCGCAACGGCTCCGCACCCACTATCGCAATAACACCCTGGTCCCGTTCACTTATCGGGAAGATCTCGATTTCGCTACATTCTCCAAGTTCGCGGAGAAAGATCTCGGTTTGCCCGGCGTTCAAGTCAATGTGCGGCCGGTACGAAAATACCTGTACAACGCGCTCGGCGCGCATCTGCTCGGCTATGTCGGGACCGCTCGGGACATCAACAAGCTTGCCGACATCAAGGACTTCAATTTTTATGAGCCGGACGTCCAGGGTAAAACGAACGTGGAATTTTACCTGGACGATGCACTCCGTGGAAAACCCGGAAAACGGATACTGAAAAAGAACGCCAAGAATCAGCTCGAAGGAGAAAAAGAGATCATCCAGCCTACGCCCGGCGCAAACGTTTACCTGACGATCGATGCCCGAATCCAATATATCACCGAACGCGCTTTGCGGGCGGTGGGACGAGCCGCTGCGGTAGTCATCGATCCGAATAACGGGCAAATTCTCGCCATGGGTTCAGTGCCGTCCTATGACCCTAATAAGTTTATTCCGGCGATCTCCGCCAGAGACTGGGCTGCGCTTAAGGACGCCGACGCCGATCCGTTGACCAATCGGGCTATCAGCGCGTATGCCCCGGGCTCGACCTACAAAATTGCGACTTCGCTCGCGGGGCTGACCAGAGGTCTTGCCAAAGCAGTATTCACCTGCAACGGCGGGGTCACCTACGGCAACACCTACATGCGCTGCTGGATTCAGGCGGAACATGGCGGAACCCATGGCCCGCAAACCCTGACGGAAGCTATCAAGAACTCCTGTGACGCATTCTTTTATCAGTATGGGAACGCGGCTGGGATCGATGCTATCGACGCGGTTGGCAAAAGTCTGGGATTAGGCGAAGCTTCCGGCATCGAACTCACCAATGAGGCGTCCGGCATCCTTCCTTCGCCTGAATGGTTGCGAACGACCCACAACGGACGATGGAGTCAGGGCCAGACTGCAAACTCGTCGATTGGCCAGGGATACGTCCTCGCTACCCCGCTGCAGATGGCAATGATCGCTGCCACCGTGGCCAACGGGGGAACCTCCTATCAGCCAAGTTTGGTTTACCAGATTCAGGAACCGGACGGCACCTCGGTGCGACGGCCTGGTAAAATCCGAGGGGACCTGACGAAAATGAACCATCTTACACCAGATCAGATCGAGATCGTTCGCAAAGGGATGTGGCGCGTAGTGAACGACTCGGGAACCGGCGCGCGAGCCAAGGTTCCTGGGGTCATGGTTGCTGGCAAGACCGGAACGGCCCAGGCCTGGACAGACGGGAAGAAGGACGACAATGCCTGGTTCATCGCTTTTGCGCCATACGACCACCCGAAACTCGCCCTGGCAGTGATTGTCCAAGGCGGCAAGGCAGGCGGTGAAGTTGCGGCGCCTATCGCCGCAAAGATCATCGAGGAAAGCCTGGCCCTCGAACATGGATACGACCCGGATCTTAAACCGCTGGACCCAGGTATCGGTAATTTTAAATCAGTTGATCGCGTAGACTTCAAAAACAGCAGTGTGCCTGCGCAGTTCGCGTCGACGGACGACGAGACTACAGACGATACCTCGGTGGATGAAGAGACAAAGCATTCGAAAACCAGCCGGCCCGAGATCGCCGAACCCGACATACGTCCGGACGCAGACAACCACCGCGTCGCTCCGCGGACTGAGCCGACCCCAGAAAAACGGCGCAGCTTTTTCGATTTTTTCAGGAGAAAGCCGAACAACGATTCCCAGGGTCAGCAACCGCCGCAGCAACAGCAGAAGAAACATCATTTTCTGTTCTTCTAATCCGTTGGCTCCAACTTTCTCCAATAACAATCATGCTCGACAAAGTTAAACAATTTCTCGGCCTATCCAATCGTAAGACCGGCAATCAGATAGTCATCAGTTGCGAAAAACTTGAGAGGCGCGTCGCGCTCCTCGAAGATGGGGTGCTCGAAGAATACAACATCGAACGGGACACCGATCGAAACATTGTTGGGAGTATCTTCAAGGGAAAAGTTAAAAACATCGAACATGGCCTGAAGGCGATGTTTGTGGATATCGGCTTCGAGAAAAATGCTTTCCTCCACTTCTGGGATGCGCTTCCTGGCCTGGATAGCAGCGTGGAAGAAGTCAATCGTGCAAACGAACGCAAGTCCAAGAAAAAGATTACAGCCAAAGAGGTGCCAGAGATCTACCCGATCGGCTCGGAAGTGATGGTGCAGGTCACTAAGGGCCCCATCAGTAACAAAGGTCCCCGTATCACGACGAATATCAGTCTGGCTGGGCGCTATCTGGTTCTCATGCCGCACAGTGATCAAAGCGGCATCTCCCGTAAGATAGAGGATCCCAAAGAGCGCGAACGACTGCGGACCATCTTGCAGAAGCTCGACATCCCAGAGGGAATGGGGGTCATCATCCGGACCATCGGAGAGGGCCAGCGGGCGCGCTATTTCGTGCGGGATCTCGGTTTGCTGATTGAACAATGGCGCCAAATTGAAGAGGCTTTCAAGGCGAAGCCGGCGCCGGCTGTCCTTTTCCAGGAACCCGACCTGGTCGACCGAACTGTGCGCGATTTTCTAACAGAAGAAATAAACGTTGTTTACTGCGACGATGAATCGGCTGTTGAACGGATGCAGAACCTGGTCGGCCAAATTTCAAAACGATCGAAGAAACGTATTTTCCATTACAATGACTCGGTCCCAATCTTCGAAAAATTTGGCGTTCAAAAGCAGATAGACGATGCGTTTCATCGCCAGGTCTGGTTACGATGCGGCGGATACATTGTGATCGACGAAACAGAAGCTTTGATCGCCATCGACGTTAATACCGGGCGCAACAAAGGCGCGCGAGACGTCGAGAAGACTATTCTTCAAACCAATCTGGAAGCGGCGGATGAAATCGCGCGCCAGTTGCGTCTGCGCAATATTGGCGGGCTGATTATTAGCGACTTCATCGATATGAAAAACCGCAAAGATCAGCAAATGGTCTATAACCGGATGAAGGAGCGATTGAAGCGCGACAAAGCGAAGACGCATGTTCTGGCTATCTCCCAACTGGGCTTGATGGAGATGACCCGTCAACGCGCGCAGGAGAGTTTGACCGGATCGATGTTCATCACCTGTCCTTACTGCAATGGCCGGGCCGTGGTGAAAAGCCCGATGTCCATGAGTGTTGAGATCCAAAGGGCTTTGCACGCCGTCATGCGTCAGAAGCCGGATGTACATGACATTCGCGTCATCGTTAATCCCGAAGTGCTCAACCGCTTGAAAACTGAAGATGAGGAACTGTTGGTTGACATTGAGCGCAAGTATGCCGGCCGCCTGACTTTCCGCATCGATCCGACATTTCATCACGAAAAATTCCTCGTTCTCGACGGTTCGACTAATCAGGAACTCAGAGTGTAGTTTTGTAAGGAGTTGTGCACGCCGGTGGCCACTGTCGAGGGCTGCGCCAATAATGTGTTTAGCGGTGTGCCTCCGGTCCAGGCTTGAGCCTGGGTTAGCTGTTCAACCTCACACCGGAGTCCACCATCTTCCTTGTCAGGGCATCGGGCGTTAAAACATCATTCCCCAGGATTGCCCAATTCAGCCGAGCTTATTGGCATTTGTTAAAACGCTTTTGCGTATTAAGTTAGCAACCTGAAAAAAATGCCTAGCTCAGCCGTCGACGAGAAAAAACGGGTTCTCCTGAACGTTCCTTACAAGATTCATTCAGAATCGAAATTGTTTATCGTCTTGCTTGCCGCGGTCGTGATGTTGCCTTCGCTGTCAATTGATTCATGTCTCGCCTCTCTCCCAAACATCGGCTTCTTGCTCCACGCTCAGCCGGCTGCTACCGCATCGATTCTCAGTCTCTTTATGGCCGGCTTTGCGGTCGGTCAGATAATTTTTGGACCTTTATGTGATCGCCTGGGTCGCAGACCCGCTCTCTTAATCGGGTGTGTCGTGTTCACCATTGCAGCCTTCGGATGCGCCATTGCACCCTCCATTTTAATCCTGGTATTTTGCCGATTTCTACAGGGGATCGGTGCTGCTGCCGGCCCCGTGATTTCCTTCGCGATCGTACGCGATCTGTTTGTCGGCGCCGAGGCCCGAAAACGATTTGCCTACGTTGGGGCGGTAGCGATGATGGCTCCCATTGTTGCTCCAACTTTGGGCGGCTTTATCTCGAGTCGGGCAGGGTGGCGCGCAGTTTTCTATTTTCTCGCCGCCGGAGGCATTCTGCTCGGCTTGGTCATTGTTCTCAGTCTCGAAGAATCCATCGTGCGCCGCGACAAACAGGCACTTTTCCTCAGCAATCTTCGTAAGAATTACTGGCGGGTAATCTCAGATCAAGCCTGTCGAACCTATGTAATCGTAGGGGGCCTGAGCTTTGGCGGGCTTTTTGCCTATGTCTCGGGATCAGCCTTCGTTTTCATAGAGATATTCAAACTCGATCAGCGGATGTTTGGGACCCTCTTTGCCTTAAATGCCCTGGGGATAGCCCTCGGGGCATTAACGACCGGACGACTCACCGGGATTTCGGCAAAGCGGATGATTTCGGCAGGACTGGCGCTAGGTCTCTCCACCAGCGGGATGCTCGTTTTACTGACCGTTGTTCACGCTCTCACGCCGCTCTCAGCGATGCCATTTCTAATGCTCAACACGTTCTCAATGGGCCTCAGCAGCCCAAATATCGTGCATGGTACAATGGAACCGGTACCAGAAATCGCCGGAGTAGCTTCATCCCTGTTCGGTAGCGTAAGAATGATAGCCGGATCGATCTCCGCTGAAGTAGTGGCAATCTGGTACAACGGTACGCCCATAGCCATGGCCGGCGCCATGTTGCTCTTCGCGGCTTCCGCGCTTGGGTGTTGGCTCCTTTGTGCCCGATTTTTGCCTCAGGAGAGATATACAGCACCTCGGCGCCGTCCAGAAAATTCCTTGGCGAATCACAGCTAGTGTACACTAGACCATTCCTGCGAAATCAGCGGTATGGACGTCCCTGATATGCTTTCCAATAGCTATTCACGATCGAGAGTTCCTGAGGAAGACCTTGGGTAAATTTACGATGATAAAATCCGTTCGGGTCATCGACGTCGAACAACCGGTTATACCCGCGGTGGCCTATTATTTTATCCTCGACAACAATGCTATAGTGGTGCGCTATTGGATAAAGGAAAACGTCCGTTACGCGAT
>JAFAQT010000265.1 GCA_019246215.1 Verrucomicrobiota bacterium | reverse complement strand
CCGGCCGGAACAAATGTTCGGATCACAATGTTCGGGCACAGCTTTGGCTGTAAGGTTGTCTGCGCTGCGCTTCAAAAGCTGGTGGCGAACAATATTGCTATACCTGTAAACGTGTCCTTCGCAATCGTGCTGCTCCAGGCGGCCTTCTCAACGACTCGGCTTGATAAGGGCGAACTTTATGGAGACGTTGTGCCTGTGCTCGGTAATCGATTGCGAGTGTTGATCAGCAGGTCGGACGTCGATTATGCTCTGCGCAACGCCTATCCACTCGCTCAGATGATCGATATATTTTCGAGAGACAAGGAAGCAACAACGGCGCTCGGATTCACTGGACCGAGTGCAGCAACGCTCCAGTCGTTCCAGAACCCGCTGCAACTTGACGTGAAGTGGGGCGATCGCTTCCTGGGCAGGGTGGGTATTGCGCGGCCAACGGACCTGTTGGTAGCCAATCTGACTCCGTTACAGACAGATCCTCGAAATACTTACAATGGCGGTTTGGCGGGACACCACTCGGATATTTTTCGGGATGAAATCTACAGCCTCATGGGGTGGTTCATGTTTGGTTAGGACTGCGGGGGCTATGGTCGCGCGGCCCTTTTGCTCATGCAATTGTCGATTTCCTTTGTCGAATCTACTCGGCAGATTTGCGAAATCGCGTCGGCCCCTGTGCGAGACAATCACGTACTAACCCAGGAGGGAATAAGGACTGGCGGCAGTATAGGAATAAGCATTGGAGCGTTACGCGCTCGAGGGAGGAACGCTTGGCCCTGATCGAAACGCTGCTGGAAGGACATCGATCGGATTCTTGCCCACTGCATTGCCCATGAGGCGGTGGATCTCGACGACCCAAGACCGTGTACTTCTTGATGCGATCGCCTTCTTGCTGGCCCACAAAGGCCTCCATAGCAAATGGCTGGCGATCTCACACGCTCGGCTGAAAGACGATCTCGACAGCCCGAACTTATTGGATCTGTCGTTCGTAACCCACAAATGGTGGCCGCTTGTCACCGGAATAAAGATCGAGGGACTTCGGTTAGCTGCGTCGAGCGCCGTTACTTCGAGGTTTGCGTTTTCCAATGTCATGCTCGAACTGAAGTCGGGCGACCTTTGTATCCCGGGTAGCGGCTGGTTCAGAGATTACCGCAAAGAGCTGGGTGTCGGAGAATGAATTTCGAGCGCGGGGTCGCGCTTACGGCGAACAGCGGGCATCCCCCGTGGAGGGGCCGCCGTTTATTGCCCGGCTTCGTGCACAGTTGGAAGCGGCCGCCAAACGAGCCGATGACAACTTCCCTGCCAATGAGTATTTGCGAATTCGGAGATGGCGAGCCGTTATTGAAACGCTTGCCGCGCAAACCCGAACCGGAGGGTTTTGCTCAGGCTGGAACAGCAACTCGCTGAACGCATGGCGACCGTGGACATTATCGACGCGCTGTCCGATACCCAGCATTGGCTGAACTTGAGTCGCTACTTCGGTCCCATTTCAGGCCATGACGCCAAGCTGGAAAATCCGCGCAACGCTACCTGATCACCACCTTCTGTTACGGCTGCAACCTAAATTCTTTAGAAGTGTCGTCGGATATCATTGAGAGGCTGATCCGGCTGATCTAAGAAACCTTCCGCCATCGTTCATCGCTGTCGCCGCTTGCGACCTTCTGTCAACGAAAACCTTGTGCTGGCCGGATCGTGCGTGCTGCTGGAGTCGACAACGAGTTGCGGGTTTGGGATGGGATGACCCATGGGTGTATCGGCTGGGGCGTAGTCTCAGCTTCGTGCTCCGGCTGCTTCTGCCAGGGCCGTTGCAGTGCTGCGGCGTCCATTTCGAGACAATTTCGCTACGGCCCAGACAGAGCGTCATCGACGCTTTGGTTTTGGATATCCGAAGGCCCGTAGTGCGCACGAATGAGCACCACTTGTGAAATTGCTTCTTTCAGCCTCGAGGGATAAAGTAAAAAGGGAGCAACCGAAACATGAACGAAGATTTTGGTTGATTTTGGAACGATCGAGGAAAGAAGAACCGGGATTCGATTTGGGAAAGGTGATCGACAACAACCGGCTTAGCTAATGACCCTCGCCCAATTTCACACTTTAGAGTCAGACCACGCCACAGTATTGTGACCGGGATTAATAATGCTTTTCCAATCCAAGTGCCGGATCGTTTGCCAACCAGAATCGATCCTTGTCCCATCCTTGAAGCCATCGCCGAGGTTCGCTTTGTCACGGCAGTTGCTGAGGAGGTTATCCTGGGCATGCTCTATGCCGAGGTCAGAGAACGGTTCCCTGACTCCGTTAAGCTGCCAGTAGCATCTATTCCGCTTGAAGCGCGGGCTTCAAATCCGGCCCTCATCCACCAACCAGCGGTTCAATTCCACTCCAGGGAGTTCTTGATTCAAGTCGGCTCCAGGGTCGTCGGGATTGCGATTAAGCCTAAACAGTATCTTGGATGGAATCGGATGCGCACGGAAATTGAGTACCTGCTTGAAGCTTTAAAGAAAGCCGCATTTATCTCGGAGGCTGAACGGCTAGCGGTGCGTTACATCAACTTCTTCGAAGAAGATGTTTACCCCAAAATCGAGGTGGAGGTCCTATTGGAAGGCAAACCCTACCGGGCGCATGAGATGGCAATCATAAGTACATTCAAAAAGGGAGCTGCCACAGCCCGGCTCTCGGTAGCGAATAACGCGGTCGCGAAGATCGAGAGCAGGGCGGTTCCGGGGAGCATTTTGGACATTGATGTGTGGTTTAGCAGCCTCGACTTTGATCTTTTCGAACAGGGATTGGAGAAGTTTGAGGAGGCACACCTCTTACTAAAACAGATCTTTTTCGGCTTATTAAGGCCTGAATTTCTGGCTTCTTTAAACCCAAAATACTGATTTCACATGACTGCATACGAACCGATTGCGCCTTTTCTCACTTTGTACACGGATGGGTCGGCCACGGCCGCTACATTTGGCACAATAACTGAGCGGGATGCTGGCGACGCCGCAAACGACGCTATCATCCTGCAAAAACTCGGCAGAATTGGTTGGGAGCGTTTGTACGATTTCAGAACGTATTACACACAGGGCTGGGGAGAAGGGGATGGTCAGCCGGTTTCACCACGGGCTCTCGCTTCACTCTATGTTTTCCTAGATAATCTCGAACTCCAACCCGGCATGGTACCGAGCATTTATCTGCTCAAGGATGGAAGCCTGGGGCTTGCCTGGGAAGATACCGCAGGTGACGAGGTTGAACTTTCTTTTTATCCCCAAAGAATCCATTTTTACCGTGGAAGCGATAACACCGAGCTTGAAGTTCCGACTCGGCACGCGACTGAGCTGAGCAAGTTCGCAAAACACCTAAGTTCTTCGCTCTGAGGCGTGGCACAGCTGCTCGTTCCTGACCAAGAGAATATTCTGCGCGGAGTATTCTCTAACGAATGCGACGAACAGCGTGGGCCTTTTTCTTCTGTATTTACCGGAGGCAATGTCTCGGTCAGTCGACCAAAACTCATCCCCCTTGGACAGCACTGGGATCTCTTCCGTCGCCACGTTGCAAAACCTCCGCGGCGCGTCTTGATGTTCTTCCTGGAAATTAACGTCGGACATCTCCGAGGCCTTGGAAGAGATTATACGGACAGACCAATCCAGGTCCACGTGAGGGAGGACCCGCTAAGCTGGAACCCGGCTCACGCTTTAATCATCGAAGACCTACCGCGGGGTTTGGCAAAAAAGGCCATCAGGGATTCTATTAGACATGACCCGCCAAAGTGACCCCTGACTGTCGAGGTGCAAGCACGGTTTGATAAGAGCGGCCACGAGCGAATATCATCAAGCGATTATGCCCACTGCGCGAGAATCGCAAGCCCGGCCCGTGCGTTCGCGCGTCATAGGCTTTGGCTGGTCATCGTTCCCAGCATCATTGTGCTGCGCGCGCCGGAGATGAGCGTATCGGCATCCGAATTCTTCAAAAACGGACTGTTCGTGTGGTTCGCAGGCGCGCTGTTGCTGTTCGAAGGACTCCTGATCATCGCTTTCACCAGTACTGGTCGAGCGCGGCAGCGTTATTGATCTAATTGATCCAATGATTTCGCTGTTCGGCTGGATCTTAGCGTTGCGAGGTTTGGTGCTTATGGCCGCTCCCAAACTGTACGAACCCGCCGCTGTATAACATAAATACTGGACCGCTAAAATCCGTCTATGATTTATACTGAAATCTTACGTTTCCAAAACGCCTCGAGACCCTTCATCAAAATTGCGGCAATATCAGCACTGTCTTTCTTTGTGCCAGTGATGGCGCGGGAGCAGAAGGGCTGGCAATTCGACTCGCTGCGAGCGAATTCAATCGTTTCCAAGTCCGATGCGCAGCAGGTTTATGAGGTGTTGCTCAAAAATGCTCGATCGCTGGAATGCGCACGATATCGAGGGATATCTGGAGGGGTACTGGAAATCGCCCGAATTATTGGTTGTTGTCGATTCTGAGCAGTTTAATGGCTGGCAGCAGCTGCATGATTCCTATGTTAACGGTTATCCGGATCGTAATTGCGATGGGGTTCATTCAACCCAAACGCATTCAGATCAAATTGCTGAAACCGGATCTGGCACTAGCCCTCACCTGGTGGTCGGTCTCTTTCCCGAGTTCCAAGCAGACAATAGTGGGGAACACCACCATGAACCTCCAAAAGTTTGATGACGGATGGAAGATCGTGGCCTCTCATACCAGTACGGCCGAGATGTAATTCGCAAACCGCAAAAATGTTCTCTTGTGGGCAGTCCCATCGTACCTATCAAGCAAAGATTTTGTTTAAACCATGCTATCACCAAGCATCTGGGGAGCGATCTCCCTATCAACAAGAAAATAACATGAAGTTTACATATTTGGGTCATGCGGCCGGCTATCTTGAAACGGCTTCAGAGAGATTTCTCTTTGATCCTTTCCTCACGGGCAATCCGAAGGCTTCTATTCGTGCGGATAGAATCGATCCTACCTACATTCTGGTAACCCACGGACATAGTGACCACGTTGGAGATTCCGTCGCCATTTCGAAACGCACCGGCGCTCCGATTATTACCACGTTCGAGCTATCACAGTGGCTCGAGGCGCAGAAAGCCAAGGTGGAATCTTTGAACCATGGCGGCTCTCAGGACTTTTCGTTTGGTCGAATCACCATCACAATTGCTTTTCATAGTTCTTCGGTCACCGAAGAAGGTGGTCGTCCCCTCTATTTGGGTGAACCTGCCGGAATCGTTTTGGAAACTGAAGGCAGAACAATTTATCATGCCGGTGACACGGCCTTGTTCTCAGATATGCGATTGATTGGTGATGAAACGCCGATCGATTTGGCGCTCTTGCCAATTGGTGATCGGTTTACAATGGGACCGAAACAGGCAAAGAAGGCGGTTGAATTTTTGCGACCGAAACATGTTGTTCCTATCCATCACGGAACGTTTCCGGCGCTTACTGGCGATCCGCACGAATTTGTAAAGCTGGCGAAAGGGACGGGCGCAGAGATTCATGTTTTGCAACCCGGAGAATCAATGAGCTTCACGTAGGGTCCGATCTCCGGGCGGACAGAGTTCCAGGGCCCCACCGCAAAACGCGGTCTCCTCGGAGAGGCGCCGCGGAACTCCCTCTCGCCGGATCCTAGTGTACCGTCTCCTAAATCCCTTGAGTTTCGTTGCGTTCAAAATGGGCCGCCGGCAAGGCGC
>JAFAQT010000059.1 GCA_019246215.1 Verrucomicrobiota bacterium | reverse complement strand
CTCGATATCGATTCCGTGCAGCCGGCAAAAATTCAGTCTCCTGACGCACATTGGCTGCGCATGGATGCCTCCCTGGCAAGAGCAGTCTTGGCCAAGACAGAAGAAGAGTTGCTTAGCAGCCTGGCTGCGTTGATGCGAAATAAGGTTGAGCACGAGCAGGCAAGCCGAAGATTCGCACAAATCCAGATTGATGCCGAAGAGGCGAATCACGAACTTGGAGCGATTAAAGAACGAATTCGGCGCGCAGAAGAGGAAGTAGCGACACGATTGAACGAACAGAGCCGCGTCAATGAGGAGATTGTCCGTATTCGCCAGGAGCTCACCATTGTCCGCGAGGAGCACCAGCGGCAAATCGAGATAGTTTCCAGCATCAAAAGGGAGACTGCTCAGGCGGAGCATGCACTGGCTGACGCTCATCGAAATCTGAACGGCCTGAAAGAAGCGATCGAAATTCAGCAGGCGACCCATCGCGAATTGGTTGTTCAGCTGGCTCACGTCGAAAACGAGAAGGCTGCACTGGAGCAGACTCTCACGCCTCTTCGGAGCGAGGTTGATGAACGTATCAGGGCGCGCGAAGCTCTGATTGCAGAGACGGTATTTCTTCATCAGCACGTAATGCGGCACGCTGCTGAGAAGGAACAACTTGACGCTACGTTGACCGATCTTCGGAACGAACTGGCGGGGATCCTCGCGCAGCGCCAAGGCCTGCAGCAATCGTTTGCAGAAGAACAGACTCGCATAAGCGATCTTTTGACGCTGAAAGCATCCCTGAAACAGGAAGTTACGGCTGATAAGCACAGAGCGGTGCTTGCTGAGATCGCGCTGCTTGAAAGGGCCCCCTCGCGCGAAATGGCCGAATCTGAGGAAAAGGCTGAGCAAACTCGAATTGAAGAAGGGCTACCGTTGTTATTCAGCAGTGAAAACTACCAGATTGCGCCGGGTTGGGATCCCTACCCTCTGGAGAGCGAATTTCACACGGATGAGGTACTCGACGCGCGAAGGGTCGCTGAACTTGTTTCACTGCTGCCGGGTTTAGAAGGGTGCCTGGTGGTCAAAAATCAGGGTGCGGTCCTGGCGTCAGAAATGTCGCAACGAATACATTCGCATCTGAAAGTCCCGAATCGAAATTATCATCTGCTTTTCGATCGTCTGGAAAAAAAGGTGCAAGAATATGACCTACAGAACGCTCGCGTGGCGACCTTCGATCTTGGTGAAGAAGCTCTGACCGTTGCACAAGCAAATCACACCTTTTTGATAGTGAACCACCAACAGACCAGACTTCGTCCCGGGATGCCTGATAAGCTTGCCGCGATAGTTTCCGAGGTCGCGAAAATGTATCCTTAGCCCTGCCGCAACCGTTTGATGTCTTTCGGTCTATGAGTGTACACGTCTATGGGGCTAATCGTGTGGCTATTCAGGTAAATGACATCGCGAAGGCCAAAGCTTTCTATCAAGAAGTTTTCCATCTCGAGTTACAAAGTGGCGGTGAGGGTGACGCGTTCTTCAAGATTGGAGAGCATCAGTTCCTGGCATGTTTGAAGTTTGAAAAGCTCTCGCCGCCGGACGGACGTCACTTCGGATTGATGGTTCGCGACGAAGACCAGTTAACCCAAGTGCGAGAGAAAGTGACCGGGAAGTAGGGGCTGAAGCTGATCCCAGGTTTTCGCTCTGTTCTTCGTGATCCCTTCGGAAACCGAATCGATGTCGTCGATCTCCATGATGAATCGCTCGTTTGGCTGTTGCCTTATGAAGAAGTGCAGAAGGCCGGAATTCGTTTTTCATGACTAGGCGATATCAGCCCGCCGAATGAACATACCTCTACGCGCCAGCGGCCACTCTGGGGTCCTAGTGCACCGGGCCCGAGGCTGGTTTAGTGGCGCGGGTCGCAGAGTTGGCGATTTTGGAAGGCGCAAGCGAAGGCCCGTATCTAGACTGATACGAGTCGAGCGAGCAACGCCCAAAATCGCTACACTGCACGCCGCAAGGGGTTGAGCGAAAATGATCCGGGCGGCTGCGTTGCTCGTCGGTCACGTATCGATTCAGATACGCTCTCTCCAAACTGCCGGTCCGGCTCGGCGCCTTGCCGGACGGCTCATTAAGCTCAACGCCGCTAGACCAGCCTCCGACTTGGTGCACCATGCGTAAGTGAGGAGCATATCCGCTGTGATGCGTGACCAACGAGTAAATGAGTGCTGAAAATCTGGTGAAGTCTTTCTAAGACACGATCCGCTGCACGATCTCCTGTTCTGCTGTCCGCGCGAACACATCCACACCAACGCGGATCTTTCCGCTCTGTCGATTCACCACCGTCGTGAACCCCGGGGCGCTCGCTTCGTCGTGCACATCGATGTCGTAATTCTCAAATCGAAACAAGTCCGGCCGCACCATGGCAAGTGCTGCCAGAGGATCGTGCGGACTGCTCCCCTGGACGTGCTGATATTCCCACCAGCGAATTAACTGGTTCTCCAGCAAGGGCCCAAGTCCGTTCGGGAGCGCCGCGATACGTGTTAGCTCCTTTCTGCCCAGCCAGACTCTGAGCGTGAGGTCGAGACTGATAACCGTCATCGCAATATTGCTGCTAAACACCACTCGAGCAGCATCCGCGTCACACTTGACGTTATGTTCAGCCCCGCTCCTCCAAAATGCGCCTCCCATGATATAAAGGTGCTTGATCCTGGCGCACGACGAGGGCGCCGCGGTGATTGCTCTGGCGATATTCGTCAGCGGACCGGTCGCAATCACTTCGAGCTCACCACCGAGTGCTTCGGCGGTTTCGCCGATATAACTCGAAGCAGGCTGATTCGCTTTGACCTCGAACGAATTTACCTGCGGGATTCCTTCGCCTTCGTGTCCCGCCCAGTGGATCTGACGCCCGCTCAGTGTGTGCTGTTCTCCCGGAACAATCGCGATATCTTCCCGACCCAACGTGTGCGTTGTGGCCTTGGCAATTCTTGCTCGAAACCCGGTGTCTCCATAGACCGTGGTGACACCAAGCAGTTTGAGCTCGGGCGCCTTGGCGAGAAGGACAAGAGCAAGTATATCGTCCACATCCGTGCCGATATCGGTATCAAAAACAACGGGTCTCATAATCGTCAGGGGTAAACAGTATCGTGACCCAGCTCGCGCCCTCAAGCCTGCCGATTCAGCCATTTCACGGTAACCAAATGCTAGTAAACCCCTTCTAAATCGGTTGGGCTTCACCGCCGTCTATTTGCGAAATAGACCTGAAGACGGCGTGCGTGCAAGGAGCGCGCACCTTCAGCGCGCGACCTCCTTTTCTGATGCGACGGTGGCTTGAAAGCCGTCCTCGGCTTAAGGCTCACGATGCCCGCCAGAACGGGCGGCTTTTGATATGGATGTATTTGCGCCATGGAGGGGAGAAGCGGATGAGGTTTTTCTTCTCGCGCCGCAAGACGCTCGGATAACCAGCTCAAGTGAGATGACATCTTGTCGGCTTCGGATCCCTTTTCCAACCACGAGCGCAATCGCAGCCTCTCCAAGAATTTTACCCTGTTCGAAAGCATGAGAACGGATCGTGGTAAGTGGCGGACAGGCAAATGCCGCTGCCGGGATATCATCGTAGCCGACTACCGCAAAATTTTCTGGAATGGATAATCCCGCTTCGCGAATGGCGGTCATCGCCCCGATCGCGACGGTGTCGTTCCCCGCAAAAAGCGCGGTCGGACGAGTGTTTGAGGCAAGTATCTTCTTCATAGCCTGATAGCCGCTCTCCGAGGTGAAATCAGCCTCAGCAAAAAGCTTCTTATCGCACCAAAGGCCTGCCTGCTTATAAGCAGCGCGATATCCTTCGAGCCGTTTAACTGCTGGAAGGTATTCAAGGGGAGCATAGCTGATGTGGGCGACTCGTCGATGTCCCATCGAGAAAAGGTGAGTCGTCGCCCGGCAGCTGGCCTCGCCATCTTGTGTGGCGACTGAATGTTCCTTCGGATGTCCGGAAGATCCGAAGACCAGTACGGGGAACCTTGATTCGATGACTTTTCGCAGGCCGACATCCCCCTTGCGTGGATTAATGACGATCATGCCATCAATACGTTTGCTTTTCGCCATATCCAAGTAGGCATCCGCACCAGCGGGTTCTTGAA
>JAFAQT010000134.1 GCA_019246215.1 Verrucomicrobiota bacterium | reverse complement strand
CCGTCACTCGCGCCCGCGATCGGAGGGTGTAAGATAATTTACTCCGGGTGTGAAGGTCGTTCACCGCCCCAAGTCCATGTTCGCCCGGTTGCGTAATTGTCATGACTTTGAGATAAACCTGAGGCCACCAGCGAAGGTAACTCTGCGGCATCGAGAGCAAGTCGAGTGAGAGACATGGAAATATTAATATTCGCGCTGATCGCCACGAGGAAAGGATACACTCAGGACGCATCGCTTATTCCTGAGCCGCCGAAATTTCAGCGATTTGACTTGCGACCGCTAAGGCATTCCTATAGCGCCGAGGATAACTCCCCTAGTCGAACGTCTGTGCGGAAGGAGTGGGTTGTGGCCGGTATCGCATCTTAATTCCTGACTAGGAGCCCCACAATAGCTCGATTCTCGGTTTCTGGAATTGCAATGCCTGCGTCGCGGATGGCGCAAATTGCCCTCGGAATCAGGGAAGACAAGAATGCGAACGAAGTGGTTCGGGAGGGGCCGGTCGAAACGGCCTATAAGCCTTTTTTTGAGGTATAAGCAGCTTGGATCACCATCAGCGTCGCGTCCGCCTCCCCCGAGGTGGGCTAGCGACCGGAAAATCCGGTTGCTACTTTGCCTTGCCCAGCCATCATGACGCTTCGCTGCGGAACGGTTTCCCTGGGTCTTTCGTTCCATTTACGACCATCGTTAGGTGCGCTATGAAATGCCGGAACTTCCGAGAACGAGATTCCGTTAAATAGTTAAAAGTCGTCGATCAGCGGGCAACAAGATGCCGGCGAGACGTGTACAACACCGATTTTAAAACAGGTCGTTTTCGATGAAGCAGCTAATAGGAGAAGCGTATGCAAAAAGAGCAGTTCAGCAACTTGAGTGAAAGAATCCGGGGGAGCTTGATTACCCCCGCTAGCGGCGAATATGAAGTCGCTCGCAGAGTGTACAATGAAATGATCGATCGTCGTCCCGCCGCCATCGTTCGTTGCGCGGATGTGGCGGACGTGAAGGCAGCGTTAAACTTTGCGCGTCAGAATGATTACACCGTTGCAATTCGCGGCGGAGGCCACAACGGCGCTGGACTTGGGGTTTGTGATCAAGGACTCGTGATTGATCTATCGCTAATGAAAGGGATCCGAGTCGATCCCGCGATCCGCACCGTGCGGGTGGAACCCGGTTGCACACAGGGCGACGTGGATCACGCCAGTCATGCGTTTGGATTGGCTGTGCCAGCCGGCATTGTCTCGACGACTGGCATCGCCGGTCTCACATTGGGTGGTGGGACGGGTTATCTGACTAGGAAATACGGTTTGACCATTGACAACCTGATTGAGGCGGATGTCGTGCTGGCGGACGGTAGCTTTGCGATCGGCAATGCGTCCCAAAATGAGGATCTCTTCTGGGCCTTGCGGGGCGGCGGAGGTAATTTTGGCGTCGTGACAAGCTTCGTTTTCCGAGCTCATCCCGTGAGCACGGTTTACGCCGGGCCGATTTTTTGGGAGGTAAAGGACGCACGCCGGGTGATGCAGTGGTACCGAGAGTTCCTGCCGCAAGCGCCTTTGGAGCTTTGCCCGTTTTTGGCGCTGAAGAGCGTACCCTCGACGAACCCTTTTCCCAAGGAGCTTTGGGGAAAGAAGATCTGCGCCTTGATCTCCTGCTACAGCGGACCACTGGAGCGAGCGGAAGAAGCAATCAAGCCGATCCGCCAAGAACTTCCGCGGCCAATCCTTGACTGGATGGGGCCCATGCCTTTTCCGGCTCTGCAGGGCCTCTTCGACCCACTGCTGCCCAAAGGCTTGCAGTGGTACTGGAAAGGCGACTTTGTCAGAGAGCTTTCTGACAAGGCGATCGACTCGCATTTGGAATGGTCCGCCAAGGCTCCGAGCGAGCTCTCATTGATGCATCTTTATCCGATCGATGGCGCCGTTCACGGCGTGGGACGAAGCGAGACAGCCTGGGGATTCCGGGACGCAACGTGGTCTATGGTCATCGCCGGTATCGATGCAGACCCCGCCAAGGCGGGGGCTCTCACGGCGTGGGCCAAGGGATACTGGGAAGCCGTGCACCCCTACACACTGGGAGGCGCTTACGTGAACTTCTTAATGGACGAAGGAGTCGACCGGATCAAAGCGACCTACCGAAACAACTATAATCGATTAACGGAAACTAAAAGGAAGTATGATCCACATAATTTTTTCCGGATCAATCAAAACATCAAACCGGATTAACCCGCTTACCGGCAGGCCCGAGGATGAATATACCTGAGTAGCTAGGCTTATAGGACCCGCAATCAGCTTTGCCCTGACGATCTTTCGCCCACAGACAAAGTCGATCCAAGAGGAGTCCGGCAGCATGACCTCCTCTGTGAGGCCGACGCATTCGTCGAGTTCGATGAGCTCGGGTACGAACGACGATGACCAGCTCCCCCCGAGTAAATTCTGCGATGCTACTTGAAAAACGCTAAGTATCAACGCCGTTCATGACAAAGCTGCGGATCTTCAACAGTTGAGCGAAATTTCGAGCACGTATTTTCATAAGCTGGAACGCCTCACTGGGTCGTTCGTTCCATTTACGATCATCGGCAGATGCTCTACGAACAACATTATGCAAATGAGTTTCTCAAAATTAATTGAACAACCGAACCGACCGGTCGCTGATATTTTTGTTGGCATTTAGTTTGTCCGCTTACTTTATGTCGCATCACCCAACCTCAACGAACCCGCGATTCCCTGTGAATGTGGTGAATTCGAGCCGCCCGCTCCAAACCCGAGCAACAGCAGTCACAATTATCTGGTATGAAAATTTGGTTTAACGAATTTTTCCAGAACGCGGCCTTTCCCGCCGTTGTGTTGGCTTTTGCTTGCTCTCTAATTAAAAACGAGATACCGGACGTCCGGATGGAACGCATGCGGATCATCCAAAAATCACAATCACAAAGGTTCGCTCTATCACTTTGGATGAAGAGAGAAGCATGGGGACCAGCCGGAGAAAAATCCCGGGGGATTGCAGAACCTGCCGTAATTTGGAAAGCCTTCAACGGGAAGAATAAAGGTTACTGACTATGTTTCGGCCCTATCTGAGCCGGCGCAGCGAAGAGAAGACTAGCACTAGCCCAGTGTTTGAATCAGAAGCGCTTGTTTGGTGTTTGTTGGCTTTTTGTTGTCCGCATCGGCTGAGTAGACGATCCCGCGAAATCGTTCAGCTTCCGAATCGTCTCGTTTGAGACGGATCTGCGCCAATCAGGTTTCAGAGCAAGACGAACGGCGATGCAGGACCTAGCCTTGCGCCCAGCGGCTTTGAGAATATTGCCAAACATCGTTGCCGATGTACAGCAATGACGGCTGAACATTGCTTAGTTAAGGAACAGCTTAATGGGGCCACGAGGCTGTCGGCTTGGAGGAAAGGGACTTGACTGGGTCACTTTTAATGTGCCTAAATTTACTGTCAGTTTTTACACATAAACGTCGACAGTTACTGGCTGCCAAGAGTGAAAAAGCGGGACGCAGACTTTCAGAAAACAATCGACGCTCTACTGGCTGAGAGTGGCGAACGCCAACGGGCAGAAGAAGCACTTCGCGCAAGCGAACAACGGTTGCAAGATATTTTGGATAACACCACTGCCGTCGTATTCGTTAAGGATCTCGAACTTCGTTACATTTTAGTGAACCGCGAATATGAACGCCGCCATCAAGTGCAGCGTGACCAGATCCGCGGGAAAACCGACTTTGACATTCATCCTCATGACGTTGCGGAAAAGGTTCAGGCGAACGATCGGCATGTGATCGAAGCCGGCGCTCCCATCCAATTTGAGGAAGCCGTACCTATGGCGGAGGGTGAGCGACAGTACGTCGTCGTTAAATTTCTGCTGCGGGACCGCACAGCGAAGCCGTATGCGCTTTGTGGTATTGCGACGGACATCACGGAATTGAAACGGGCGGAAGAACTACAGGCCAAGCGCGCGCGCCAAGCGGCGCTGCGCGCAGATATCCATGCGGCGTTCTCCAGCGGGGCCGAAAGTGCACTGCAAACTATGCTGCAGCACAGCACCCAGGCTATAGTGCGTCACCTCGACGGGACTTTGGCACGCATTTGGACGCTCAACGACCGACAGAATGTGCTGGAGTTGCAGGCCAGTGCAGGCCTTTACACTCCCTCGGACGGCGAACACGCCCGCGTGCCCGTTGGTAAACTCACGGTTGGCTTGATCGCACAGGAGCGCAAGCCCCACCTGATAAATGAAACAGCAAGCGACCATCGTATAAGTCCTTCCGAGTGCGAAAAGCGCCCAGGAGTGACATCCTTTGCTGGCTATCCTCTCCTAATCGAAGGCCGCTTGGTTGGTGTCTTGGGGATGTTCGCGGGTAAATTTCTGGGTCAAGACACTCTCGAGGTTCTCGGGATGGCAGCTGATGGTATCGCACAAGGCATCGAGCGCAAGCGGGCGGAGGAGAAACTGGCCCGACTGAACCGGACGCTGCAGACGCTCTACCAGTGCAACCAGGCTCTCGTCCGCGCTACCGAGGAGTATGAGCTGTTGCGATCCGTCTGCAGGATTCTCGTCGAGGCCGGCGGCCTTCGAATGGCATGGGTCGGTTACCGCGAATTCAATCAAGACAAAACGGTTCGGCCGATCGCCCAGGCCGGATATGAGGCCGGGTACTTGGGGCGAATTAACATTACCTGGGGGGATACAGCAATGGGACAGGGACCCACAGGCTCAGCCATTCGGACGGGCGCCACGACCTGGAGTAGAGATAATCTGACTGACCGCCATCTCGCTCCGTGGCGGGCCGAAGATCTCAGGCACGGCTATGCTTCGTCCATCGCCCTTCCCCTGGTGTCTCACGGCGAAGCGTTCGGCGCGCTCACCCTCCATGCCGAAGAGCGCGATGCTTTCAATGAGAACACAATTGAGCAATATACGGATTTAGCGAACAACTTGGCATACGGAGTGATGGCACTCCGCACACGCGAGGAGCGCAAGCGGGCAGAGAGGGAAATTCGTCAGCTCAACGCGTCACTTGAAAAGCGAGTGGCGGAGCGCACAATCGAACTCGTGCAATCGAACGACCAACTCAAACGCGCTGAAGGACAGTTGCGCAAACACGGCGAGCAAATGCAGATACACCGTGACGTGCTGCTTGAACTGGCACGCTCCGACAAATCGGATTTTGCAAAAGCCCTTCAAAAAATCTGTCCTCTATCTGCCGCAACGCTTGAGGTGGCGCGCGTTAGTTATTGGTCGTTGCAGGAAAATAATTCTGCCATTCGTTGTGAAGTCCTCTATCTGCGGAACGCGGATAGCTGTGATGAGCAGTTTAAAGGCACTCGGTTGGGCTTTTCTGATTGTCCTGCTTATTTTGAGGCGTTAGCCACCAACCGTCCCATCGTCGCCGACGGCGTATTGACGCACCGGGCCACGAGCGGCTTAGCGGAAAACTACCTCAAGCCACTTGGCATTTCTTCCATGCTCGATGCCCCCGTTTGGGTGTCCGGTCAAGTCGTCGGCGTTCTTTGTCACGAGCATACCGGCCCACCTCGCCATTGGTCGGCGGAGGAAGTGGACTTTGTTTCGGCGCTAGCGTCCATGGTTTCGCTCGCGCTGGAAGAATCAAATCGCGCGCGCTCAGAACACCTGTTGCGCGAGTCCGAAGAGAAGTTCCGGGCGCTGTTTGAAGGCACCAGTCAAGCGGTCGTTTTGCATGACGAAAACGGAATTTTCGAGGCGAATCCAAGTTGGTTACGGCTTCTGGGTTATTCCAGAGTGGAAGATGTGATCGGCAAACGACCCGCCGAAATCTCCGCACCGATTCAGCCTGGCGGGGAACGCGCTGAAGCGCTGGAAAGAAAATACATCGCAAACGCGTTTGCCGACGGCAGTGCACGTTTTGAGTGGATTGTGTTGCGCCGTGACAGTACTGAAGTGCCGATTGAAGTGTTTCTTACGCCCATCCAGCTCGGAGGGCGACAGCTTTTTCAAGCCGTCTGCAACGACATTACGATGCGGAAGCGCGCCGAAGAGGAATTGCGGCAGAGCGAAACGCGGTTGCGCGAGAGTGAGGCGCGCTTCAGCACGGCCTTTCGCGCAAGCCCATTGAACATTACGATTTTGCGGTTGAGCGATGCCAAGTTCGTCGAGGCAAACGATGCGTTCGTACGTTGGTTTGGTCTGGGCCGCGACAGAATCATTGGTCACGACTCAAAGGAGCTGGGCATATGGTTAAATCTCGTGGATCGTGATAGGTTTCTGGCGAATCTTCGGCGCCACGGTTCGCTGCGCGAGGTCGAGTGTCAGCTTCGCAGCCAGCGGGGCACCGTCCACACGTTGCTACAGTCAGCTGACGTCATTGAAATCAATCGCGAGCCGCACATTCTCGTTTTCGGCCTGGACATCACGCAACGCAAGCAGGCGGAGGCCGAATTGCTTCGGACGCTGGCCAGAGAAAAGGAGTTGGGGCAGTTGCGGAGCAAGTTTGTGTCAATGGTTTCGCACGAGTTTCGCACGCCATTGGCCATCATCCAGTCCTCCGCCGAGATCATGGACGACTACCTCGATCAGTTGGAGCCCGGTGAGCGCAAAGACCATCTGCAATCTATCCGCAAAAACACGCGTCGTATGGCCGGGCTGATGGAGGAGGTGCTGCTTATCGGAAGCTTCGATGCCGGCAAGATGGAATTCAAACCCACGCTGCTGGAGCTTCAGACACTCGTGCCAAGGCTCGTGGACGACGTTCTGTCGGCAACTAAGCGGCGATGTCCGATTGAATTCTTGCTTGCTGAAATTCCAAACAAGGTGCTGGCCGACGAGCGCTTGCTGCGGCACATTTTCACCAATTTGCTCACCAACGCGGTAAAGTATTCTGATGCAGGGCAGGTGGTACAATTCGAAATCGTGGGCGCCGGAGGAGACATTGTTTGCACCATCCGTGACCGGGGTATTGGAATTCCAAAAGCCGATCGAGAGTGGCTCTTTAACGCCTTCCATCGCGGTCGTAACGTCGGTGACCGTCCAGGCACGGGTCTCGGTCTGGTCATCGTAAAGCGCTGCGTCGATCTGCACGGCGGCACAATCAAAGTGGACAGCAAACTGGGTGACGGTACGTCAGTGACTCTGAGGCTGCCTATATTCAGCCAAGAGTCCACGGCTGCAGCCGATTGGGCCAGCCCGCAGTGACGCGTTTGGCGCGACAGCGAATGGTCCTGTGAAACCGGAATACGCACGCAATTATGAAAAAGATTTTGGTGATTGAAGACGAACCGGAAATGTGTCGCAATTTGGCGACCATTCTCCGGCTGGAGAGGTTTCACCCGCTGACTGCCGAAAGCGGCCGTGTGGGCCTCAAACTGGCGAAGAAGGAAAAGCCTGACCTCATTCTTTGCGACGTGATGATGCCGGAACTGGACGGGTACGGCGTCATCGCTGCCCTCCGTGCCGACGCAGAGACCGTCACCATCCCGTTTATCTTCCTCACCGCGAAGGGTGAGAAACCCGACATACGCACCGGGATGAATCTAGGTGCTGACGATTATCTGAGCAAGCCGATTGCCAAAGCCGACCTGCTAGCCGCTATCCGGTCGCGTCTTGAACGCGCGGATCAGCAAGCTATCCCGCAATTCAAACCTAACTTCGATTCCGCCAAGCCGCTGGAGAGAGTGCTTGGCCTAACTCCGCGTGTCGCCGAAACACTGCTCTGGTTAGCCCAAGGCAAGACAAACGGCGAGATCGCAACCATTCTCGGAAACAGCGAATCCACAGTGAAAAAACATGTTTTCGAAATCTTCGATAAGCTCGGGGTTGAGACCCGAACCGCGGCCAGCCTGCGCGCTCTGGAAGTCCTCAGCTCGCTAGCGGCTCACGGATAGCCTCTCACCCAATCAATCCCCATCAGCCAAAGCCGGAATACAGATGAAACTATGATTCACTTGACTCAGGCGGAGAACACCAGAACTGGTTTTTTCATTCCACTTACGCCGATCGATGGACAGCCAGAATGATTGAATCTAGCTAAAGGCTGTTGCGAAATGGTTTTGCCCTGGGGTGTGGCTAGCGGAGGCTAACAGTTTTTCGAAAGAATTTTAATTTTATCCTGGTATCCGAATGCCTAATCGAGTATATCGATTAGGTAGTGATCGGTAAGACAGTTCGACAAAGCTCTCTGTTTGCTTTCGCCTTCTTTAAGGAG
>JAFAQT010000189.1 GCA_019246215.1 Verrucomicrobiota bacterium | reverse complement strand
CCGGCTCGTAGAATGTGATCGAATGGCCCATGCCGTTCAGGGCCCGAACAATACCGCGATAATAGGTAGCGGCGCCGTTCCAATACGCTGAAAGAATGCTAGACCCAAAGAAGGCGATTTTCATCGTCCGAAATTCTCTCGGTTAGGTGATCCATGCTTAGCGAGTACCTCACAATAGATGTTGAAATAACGCGAGCCGATTTCCTGCGGCTGCAATTCGACGGCGCGATCCCGTGCTTTTCGTGCGAGAGCCAAGCGAAGGTCGCGATCGCTACTGAGACGGTCCAACGCAGTGCACCACTCATCATGATCGTCTGCAGGTATGAGGAGAGCCGCGTCATTCCAGTTTTCGCGAAAGCTCGAAATAGCGCTCAGGACCAGCGCGCATCCGGAAAGGGCGGCTTCCAATACAGTCAAACCGAATGGTTCGTATAATGCCGGCGCCGCGTAGATCGAAGCCGCGCCCAGATATCCAGCTAACTTCTCATTGTCCAAGTGACCTAAGAGATGAATGTTTCTTAATCGCGCTTGTGACCCGGACGGATGACGGTTTTCCCCCGCCGCGTAGATTGGCCATCTCAGCTTCGGAGCAATTCGCTCAAGGAGCGGCAGCCCTTTAGCTTCGTCCCAGAGTCTTCCCGCGGTCAGAATGAAGTCCATCTTTGCAGCGGGAGAATATTGTGTACGAAAGCAACCGTTGGGAATTACCTTTGCCGGAACCGAATGTTCATAGTTCTGATCAATCGCGTTGAGCATTGCGTTGGTGGGCGCAATCAGAAGGTCGGCATGGCACAAACCGTCCGATACCCGCCTGGTGTATTCTGCAAACACAGGCGGAACCGGTCCTGATTTCACAGCCTTCCACCAGGATTTGACACACGAATGCGCCACCACTACGACCGGCGCATTCCAGGGTAGACCAGCGTGCGTGTAGCTGTTGAGATGAACAACTTCCGGAAGCAAATTTCTGGCTAGGTCCAGGAGCCAAATTCCGGCGGCGTCAACATCAGCCCACGGTGAATCCATCCATTCAAGTTTGTAGTCGCTTTCGAATAATTTGAGGGTCGAAATCCGTGCTGCCTGCTCTCGTTGCTTTTGAGATGGTCGGGGACCCATGGTCGCAAGGGCAACTTGCACTCCGAACTCTGCCAGTGCCTCCGCAAGGTCGAGCGAATAATTCCAGACTCCACCGACACAATCTGCAGTCATCAGAATACGGCTCGGAGCTTGACGAGAAGAGTTGGATTGGTTGAGCGACGATTCCAGATGCAATTGTGCCGTACGCATATGGCGGGGTTGATGCGTTTCTCCGAATTGTCCGATGTTTCACACCGTGAGCCCGCGTTCTGCCAACTCGCGTGCAGCGACCGAAGAGCGATCTTCCGCCGACTGAGTTAAAAGCCATTCAACAAGCTCCGTCAATCCCTGTTCCAGCCCGTAGAACGGTTTGTAGCCAAGGATCGCTCGCGCCCTCGAAATGTCGGCAAAACAGTTTCTGATATCTCCGGTGCGATATTTGCCCGTGATCTGCGGCTCGATGTTTGGTTTGCCCACGGCCACTGCCAGCTTTTCCGCTACCTCCAGAATCGTCGAAGCGTGCCCGCTACCGACATTAAAAACCTGTCCACCTACTTCCGAAACGGAGAGGGCAAGGCAACAGGCTTGAACAAGGTCTTTGATGTAAACGAAATCCCGCCGCTGCAAACCATCTTCGTGGATTATGGGTGGGCGATTATTGAGCAGGCGAGAGGCAAAAATCGCGAGTACGCCGGTATAGGGATTAGATAACGACTGTCGTGTTCCGAATACGTTGAAAAAGCGTAAACCGATGCACGGGATACCATATGCCTGAGCCACATTCAGGCAGATTCGCTCCTGGTAATACTTAGACAGAGCATAGACCGAGGATAGCGTCGGGATCTTTGTTTCCGGAGTGGCGACTGGCACCAACTTCTCTTCATGGTCGCTGTAAAGATCCCATTCGTGGGATCGAAGCCGCGCGAGACTGCGTTCAGCGTTCTGAACAGTTTGACCGGCGCTGGTCCTGTACAATCCTTCGCCATAAACGCTCATACTAGAAGCAACCACAAGCCGCTCGACCGGATGGCCGGCCAAAGCTTCCAAAAGCACCGCTGTTCCAAGAGCGTTCACATCAGAATAAAGGCGAATCTGGTACATGCTTTGGCCGACGCCGACTGTGGCCGCAAGATGAAAGACCGCGTCGACACGTTTCAGCGCTCTTCGCACGGCCTCGGGGTCGCGAATATCGCCGCGGATGAATTCTGCATCGCGCGAAAGATACCGGGGAGGGCGGCCGTTATCTCCGTGCACCTGTGGCACCAATGCGTCCAGAATGCGGACACAGTAACCCTGGGCCAGCAGATGTTCTGTCAGGTGAGAACCAATAAAGCCGGCTCCGCCGGTAATCAAAACTGTGGAAATCATAAAGGTGCTCCAGAGCTGCTTTAAGTCCCTGCCGTCGCAGTTCGCAGTTTGGACGTGGTACGTGCGTCAGGGATATCCCTGTCCATCCTATAAGGCCACACGGGTTCCTGAGGAGCCGTATCGACGAATTGAGGCCTTTTCGCCTACTGCAGCAAGTCCTCTGACCGGTGTAGCAGCGCCGCAGCAGATTTTGGCTGGATCTGCGAAGCGAAGCGGGAGAATACCCCAGCGACGGGTGCTCTCCGGGCCAGAAAACTTGACCGGGATCTCCTGCGCGTACAAAGATATGGCAGACGGTACATCCGCGCGGAGCAATCCCTGCGAATTCTCACGCGAGGGCGTGCCCAAAGGTGAGCAAGTCCCATGTGTATCCCACGGCAAAAGAAGATGCGCGCGGCAGTCTTAGTAGGCCCGCGACAATTCGAGCTTAAAGAGCTGGAGATTCCCGAACCAGGGCCCGAGGAGGTGAGAGTAAAAGTGGAATACTGCGGGATCTGTTCTTCCAATCTCGCTCCATGGAAAGGAGCGCCCTGGTTTTCATATCCATTCCCACCGGGAGCGCCTGGTCATGAATCGATCGGTATCGTGGAACAACTCGGGACAAAAGTTTCAGGCCTGGGTGTCGGCGAACACGTTTCGATACTGGGCAATAACGGTTTTGCCGATTACGAGATAGCAAAGGCTAAATGCGTGGTGCCGATGTCAAGTGGTCACAATCGGGCTCCTTTTTTGGGTGAACCCTTGGGTTGCGCAATGAATGTATTCCGCCGCGCTCAGGTTCGGAAGGGCGATTGGGTAGCGATCGTCGGAACAGGTTTTCTCGGGATTATCCTTCTTCAACTGTCGGTAGAGGCCGGTGCGAAGATTATCGCAATTTCGCGTCGCGAATCCGCGTTGCGGATCGCGGAGAAAATGGGCGCCACCCTGGCGCTCTCTTCGAAAAATCGCGCCGATCTGTTGGCCGTCGTCCGGGATGCCACGGGACAGATGCTCTGCGATGTGGTGATTGAGGCCGCAGGTGCACAGGAGACCTTGGACATTGCGAGTGACTTGATTGGAACAAGAGGGCGACTGGTGATTGCCGGTTATCACCAAGATGGACCGAGGTTGGTTAACATGCAGGAATGGAATTGGCGAGGGATCGACGTGATCAATGCTCATGAAAGAGAGGAAGCGATTTACGTCGAGGGAATACGGGCGGCAGCTCAGGCGGTGGCCGAGGAAAGGATTCGACTTGGTGAGCTCGTTTCGCACTTTTTCCCACTCGAGCAGATCGAAGAAGGATTCCGCACCTTGGAGCAAAGGCCGGAAGGCTTCATTAAAGCCATTGTTAGTCTTTGTTAGCTAGTGCATCGGCTTGGATATAATGGTGATGTCGCCGCAGGCCAGTCGGCTCTGTTTTCAAGGCGGTCTGAGCCAGGACCGGGAGTGGAGGAGATACGGGCGAGCGAGTAACGCCGAAAAATAGCCAATTGGCCGCGATCAACTAGCCTTGTCCTATGCGGTAAATTTTACCTTCTGAACTCCTGACGAGCTCGCCGTTGTGAATATCGTTCTTTTCTGCCATTCGCTCCTTTCGGATTGGAACCATGGAAACGCCCATTTCCTGCGGGGGATCTGTTCCGAATTGTTGTCGCGAGGCCACGACCTAACTGTCTACGAGCCGGAAAACTCGTGGAGCTATCAAAATCTTGTTGCTGATGAAGGAGAGGGAGTTTTGGCCGAATTCGAGGCGGCCTATCCGAATTTAAGGAGTATTCGTTATCGAACGCTCGACTTAGAGGAGATACTCAAAGAGGCCGGACTTGTGATCGTGCATGAATGGAATTCGCCGGAACTGATTGCTGAGGTAGGGCACTTCCGTGCTAAAACTTCTTCGTTTTGGCTACTTTTTCACGATACCCATCATCGCGCGGTAACTCAGCCAGAGGCGATTGCCGGGCTCCAGCTGTGCCACTATGACGGCGTTCTTGCCTATGGGTCTTCACTTCGGGACATCTATCTGAGGAATGGGTGGGCTCGACGCGCGTGGGTCTGGCACGAAGCCGCTGATACACGGCTCTTTCGACCCCTCCCGAAGTCCGAAAAGGAGTTCGATCTGGCCTGGATTGGAAATTGGGGGGATGATGAGCGAACGAGCGAACTGTACGAGTTTCTGATCAGACCGGTTCGTGATCTCCGGCTCAAAGCGATTGTTTACGGAGTCAGGTATCCTGGGTTTGCTTTGAAGACCTTGGCGGAAGCGGGAATCAGTTTTGGCGGCTGGTTGCCAAACTTTTACGTACCGAAGGCATTCGGAGGGGCGCACATCACCGTTCACATCCCGCGGAGACCTTACGTGAGCGCCCTTCCTGGGATACCGACGATCCGACCCTTCGAAGCTCTTGCCTGCGGGATCCCAATCGTCTCGGCTCCGTGGAGAGACACGGATGGTTTATTCAGGGCGGGGGAAGATCTCCTTTTTGCCGAGAACGGAGAGGAGATGGCTAACAATCTCGATTTGCTTTTAACAAGGCCAAGCTTGGCGAAAGCTATCGCGCGGAATGGACTTGAAACGATCCGACACAGTCACACGTGTGGCCGGAGGGTCGACGAGCTATTCCACATTGTGGCTACATTGAGGCCGCTTGAGAGGCACTAGCGGCATTCTCTAAGGTTTCCAGGGCAAGCCGACGACCACAGCCGGATCTAGGCCGCTTCTGGGCGCGGCGTGTTAAAGCGCCTTCCCTGGCCGCCGGTTGGAGCCTAGGCTATGCTCTCGAGAGCCTTTCGCGGAATCACTCAGGCGCCAGGGGTTTCGGCGTATTGTCTGCCACCTTCGGCGCTCTAAATCGAGAGCTAGGACGAAAGGCCCAATTGTGGTTACGGCTTCACGCTATAGAAAGGTCCCCATTCCCACCAGAAAGAGCGGCATACGGGGGACGGTTAGCCCATCTTCGTACCGTCCCGGCCAATGATTCACCGGCTTTTGACGCTTTCTGAGAGTTCCTTTTCGGCCTCGAGCCAATCCCTCTGCGCATCACCTGGGGACTCTCCTCGCGCCAGATAGATTTCGTACGCCCGGCGTGCGATCTGCTCCTGGGTGGGCGCGGTCGCGCTGCGATAGAACTGCGGAACCTCTTGAACGGCTATCCGTTCGGTCGCGACGGGTGAACGTTTTTCCGCAGCATCGCCTGCAGATTTCGCGGGTTGCTCCAAACTTGAGAAAGGCTTGGCCGGTTCCGCGGTAATTCTTTGGGTTCCAGTTTCGTCTTTCTCACGTTCCTTTTCTTCACTGACTCTTGGCGATGTTACTCGACCTGTTTCCGAGTGAGTCTCTTTCAGGCCCCCCTCCACCTTATCTTGTCTAACAACACTGGCGCGTGAGCTTCCAGTCCCTTCTCCGATCCGACCTCTCCAGCCGCCCGTCTCCTTTCCTCTTTGTTCGATGAACTCCCGAAAGCGTTGCAGATTCCCCTCGACGTGACTTGAAGGGATGCCCAATACATCTCCGGCTTTTTCTAAGAGGCCTTCCGGCTCATATTGCAGTGTTAAAGTGATCAGGGTTCGCTCCGAGTCCAAAGACTCAAAATTCACCTCGCCCGCGTTAGATGTCCCGTCAATACTCACCCAGGCGATCCTTTGATCAGGAACCTGCTCCAAGATTTCGGCTTCCCATTGTTTGTCTTTCCCGGCGATGGTGGCCTTCCAGAAGAGTCTCTTGGGACCATCTTGTCGGACCTCTTTGACGCCTTCCATGAAACGTGGAAACTCTTCAAATTGCGTCCACTGATTGTAAACGACCCCGAG
>JAFAQT010000175.1 GCA_019246215.1 Verrucomicrobiota bacterium | reverse complement strand
GCGTCCGCACCGTGTTTACGAAGGTAATGCTTGTCTAGCAAATGCCTTTCGATCGGCTGAACATGGGGGTCCAGCTGCAGAGTTCTAAGCGCCATCTCGGCAACGATTTCCAGCGCTACTGCGTTCTCGACCGCTCTTTTTCCGCTTGGGCCCCACACAAAAGGTCCATGTCCATGAACAAGGACGGCCGGAACCTCGGCGGGATCAAGATCCTTGAATCGCTCGACAATCACGTTTCCGGTCTCCCATTCATACCCGGAGCGAACTTCCTCCGGACTCATTGGCCGGGTTACCGGGACTTCTCCATAGAAATAATCGGCATGCGTCGTTCCCAGGCATGGGATACCTCTCCCGGCTTGAGCAAATGCGACGGCGTTGCGCGAATGGCTGTGCACAATGGAACGGATGCCCATGAAGGCCTGAAACAGTCGCCGATGCGTAGGTGAATCCGAAGATGGACGCAACGTTCCCTCGACGACCTGCCCCTCCATGTCGATTACGACGATGTCGCTTTCAGACAAGAGCGTGTAAACGACGCCACTCGGTTTAATCGCAAAGACCCCCTGATCTCGATCGGCAACGCTCACATTACCGAACGTCAGGTCAATCAATTTGAATTCCGGCAAAAGAAGATTTGCCTCGTAGCACTCTGCTTTGATGCGATCGTAATTACTCATGCCGTAGCCATTCGGTTAGTTCAGGCTCTTCCCATTTGCCGGATTCGGCGGAACGAAAGACCGCGTCGAGAACCGTCATGTTGCTGACCGAACCCTCCAGCGGGACAGCCAACTCCGTGCCCTCTCGGATGCTCTGTGAAAACAGATCCCCCTGAATTGTGTATTGATCACAGACATCAAATTCTAGAGTTTGCGCACTGCGACCGGAGGGATCGCTCCCTTCATCCACAAAAATCCGGCAAGGCTTGTCGGGTGGAGCATTAAACGGGATCTCTATTTCTATCCGTCCCATAGTGCCAATGATTTGCACCCGCTGGTAGGGAGCGACCTGAGTGCCGCAGGTGAAAATCGATTGTCCGGACGGAAAATGAAGGATTCCCGAGGTAAGAATGTCGGTTTGCATTTCCGAATCCCTCTCAACAATTGCTAGCACTCGGATAGGCTCTTCACCAAAGATCAGGCGTGAAGTGTAAATCAGATAACAGCCGATATCCATCACTGCTCCACCGCCGTATTCAAGGATATTACGTATATTCTTCTGATCCCGATTGAAATAGCTGAAGTATCCCATTACCGATCGCAGCGTTCCAATCCTTCCTGTTCTGACGAGATCGATTGCTTTGCACCATTGTGGATGAGTACGAACCATGAACGCTTCTTGAATCTTCACGCCAGTGCGATTGCGGGTTTTTATCAGCGATATTGCTTCCGACGCCGTAAGGCTGATCGGTTTTTCACAGAGCACATGTTTTCCGGCCTCAGCGGCCTGGATGGTCCAGGGAACGTGGAGATGATTAGGAAGCGGATTATAAACAGCCTCGATTTCCGGATCAGCCAACAGTTCCTCGTAAGACCCGAAAGCTTTCGGAATCCTCAATTCCTTCGCAGCTTGCTCAGCTCTCTTCAGGTCCCTCGAAGCGACGGCAGCTATTCGACACCATTCTCCACGCTGCATCGCTGGAAGTACCTTCTTCATGGCAATGTTGGCAACGCCCAACACTCCCCATGCAACCTTTTTGTTCATACCTTTTTAAATGCTTTTCCCGAATCATGCGCAATTTCAAAAGCTGCACTTGCAGGTTATGCTAGATTGACGGTCCGACTCGGAAGTTACAACTATGATCCGGAAACGCATTTTGGTGTTTGGCGATTCGAACTCCTGGGGTTTTGTGCCTTGCGCTGCCAACCAAATGACGACGAGATACGATGCGGCGACCCGGTGGCCCACAGTGATGGCCGCTCGGCTGGGTTCAGGCGTCGAACTTGTGGAAGAAGCTTTGAGCGGAAGGACCACCGATCTTGATGACCTTGAAATCGACCTCCCATCGGCGCACCTCAGAGGCGCTACGATGAACGGGGCCAAGCTCCTGCCTTCCATCCTGGCAAGCCATCTTCCGCTTGATCTTGTGATCATTATGCTCGGCACCAATGACCTCAAAACGCGGTTCAAAAGAAGCGCTCACGAAATCGCGTCGGCGGCGCTCGGACTGGCCCGGCTGATCAAGGAGTGCGAAGGGGGTGTTAACACGATTTATCCGACACCGAAGGTTTTGCTGCTCGCTCCACCGCCGCTGGGAACGGGGTTTCACGACCCCGCAGAGTGGGCTGGCAGCCGCGAGAAGAGTCTGGCGCTAGGCTCAGCTCTCAGGGAAGCAGCCGCAGCAGCGCACCTCCCTTTTCTAGATGCCGGGGAATTCATCATGACCCAGGGCATGGACGGCATTCATTGGACTGCGGAAGCGCAGCTGAAGCTTGGCGAAGTCGTCGCAAAGAAAGTCGCCCTCATCCTTCAAAGCCTGTGAGCTTTCTTGGCACGTCTTGGCTCGCGCCTTTACGCCCCGGACGCTGACAACGTTTCTGCCGGTCCGCCGTTACTCCGAGGAACGGATTTCACCCGTTTTCGAAAGCAGGATTGAGACCCAGCGGGTGGCCCGGAAATTCGATAAGATGATGACCAGAATCACAGTGAGAGGGACGCAAAGAAATGCCCCGACAATTCCCCATATGGAGCCCCAGACGATCAAGGAAAAGATCACGGTCAGCGGACTCAGGTTAAGTGTTTCCCCCATCACATTTGGTTCAACGATGTTCCCCATCAGTTGTGCGATCGCGGTAATCCCAATTCCTATCACTAGAAAATGGTGAAAATCATTGAATTGTACTGCGGCAAGAAGGGTCGGAAGAAGCGTCGCAAGGATCACCCCGATGGTGGGTATAAAATGCAAAACGAAAATGAGCAATGCCCAGAACTCTGCAAAATCCAAACCGACAATCCGCATCAAAATGTAAGACAACACTGCGCTGGCAAAGCTGACGGCCGTTTTTACGCCAAGGTAAGTGTGAATGTCCCGATCGATCCGGCGTATGATTCGAATAGCGTTCTTCCGACGTTCCGGATCAGGAAACAATGCCTGGACCTTTATCGCAACGAAGCGTCGTTCCAGCATGATAAACAAGCCATAAATCACGATGAGCGTAACATTCTCCAGGAGCGAAGCCACCTGCTTCGCGACAGTGGTAAACACCGATCGAAGATCGATCGTCCTGACCAATTGACGAAGCTCGGGAGGTTCTTCAATCCCTGCCCTGGAGAAGACTTCCCCCTGCAGTTGTTGTAGCCGAGCCTGGTACTTAGGTGCGGCAGCAGCGACATTGCGTGCGTTCTGCGCAACGATTTCGGTCAACACAAAACCAAGGCCGAATATAATACCAAACGCAAAAATGACAGAGATCGCGCTCGGTACCGAGTGCCCCGCGATCGGAATTTTCCGAATCAACCGGCTCAATATGTCCACGAGGTAGACAGCCAGCACAGCCATAACCAATGGAACAAAAAAGTGTTCCCCTTTGCTGAGCACATGAAAAGTGGAAATGACGATTCCAAGCGTCAGAGCAACCGTGAGGAGTCTACGCAAGTAACTGGGGCGCTTGCGGCCCGAATCGGTCATGGGATTCACTTGGGGGATGGACAGTTCAGTTCGGTAACCTTTCTCAAACTGAAATCTGAACTCGCTGACCCAGTTTCGCACTTTCTATCGCCCCGAGCACCATCGCCAGGCTCTGGATATTGTCGGTGCTGCGCGTCTCAGCCGGTATTCCCTCCTCAATATCACGCAAAAATTGATACATCACGCTGAAGTGGCCCCGAGTTTCATTGGGATCGGGGTCTTCGGCAGGGGCAAAATCCTGGGTGTCGTAAAACAACCCGTCCTTTTTCTCTTTCTTCACATATTCTCCTCGGATATTCTCAAGTCCGTCCCAACAGATCGTTCCTTTCGTGCCGACGATGCGCCAGACGCTATCCCAAGGTGTACGCAACCCTTCAGAGCACCAGCTTCCGCGAAATGTGCATCGGATGCCTCCGGTCATTCGAAAGATAGCGTGTGCCGACGCGCCGTGCTGCCACCAGGACCCTTTTGGATTCCATTCTTCGCAATAGACCGATTCCGCGTTCCCACCGATCAAGTAGCGCGCTGTGTCAAACGGATGGATCGCCATATCCGCTAACAGAATGTGGTCCATCTTCTCACGGAATCCTCCGAAATGGGCCGGAACGAAAAAGTCAATATTCACAGTGGTGATTTCTCCAATCAGGCCTTGATCCAACAGGCGCCGGATTTTGCGTACGCCCGGATGAAACCGGCGGTTCTGGATGACCGCGTGAACGAGTTTATTCCTCTCTGCGAGATCGATCAGACGATGAGCCTCTGTCAAACTCATCGCAAGGGGCTTCTCTTCGAGCACGTGCAAACCGTTCATCAATCCCTTTGAATCCACCTCGATATGCGCCGCGGGAACCGTACAATCGAAAAGAACCTCAGCCTGCACTGTTCGGATCGCATCATCCAGGTTGTCAAACAAGGGAGCCTCCAATTGGAATTCCGAAGCTCTGGCGCGCGCGAACTCAAGATTCAAGTCGACGAGGGCGGAGATCTGTACTCCAATCTCCTTGGCGCTTCGAATCCACTCCGCGCTCATCGCGCCGCAACCGACCATGATAGCTGCGAATTTACTCGTCATGCTTTATTTATTTCACAATCGAGCGGACACGAGCCAGTATTTTGCACGTCGCGTGGACTGCTATTTGCTTGCGTTCCGGATCTGCGAGGGAACTATGCCAAGCAGTCGGATTCTTTCACTACTCCCATGAGCGACAAATCCTACGGAATCAGGTGCCTGCGTGTTTCTGAGCCGTCGACGTTTGAGGCTTGCAATGCCGGACTCTTTGTGTCGCCGGCTCACGGGATCCACCCAGAACGGGTAATCGACTCCTACGAACTCATCCTGGTCCGGACCGGGCCCTTGGTTTTGGAGGAGGAGAGTACGGTCTTCGCACTTCGACAGGGTGACACACTCATCCTCTGGCCAAGCCGTGTTCATCGCGGTGTCGAACCCTATGCCTGGAATACATCTTTTTATTGGGTGCATTTTTATCTGGGGTCAAACCTCTCCGATTCCGCCGACGGAGGCGTGTCGATACCACAGCATTGCCGCCTTCCCGAGCCACTGCGTTTGACGGAGTTGTTTCTTCGATTCCTGGATGATCAGGAACGCCATCGGCTGGACAAAGATTACGCTTCAACCCTGGTCAAACTGATGTTGCTCGAGATCGGGCTACAGAACAGCCCAAATTTCTCCGCGGAATTGGGGTCGCAAAGCCTTGCAATTCAGGTCCAGGCGCTCATTACTCGTACATTTCATGAACCGCTCTCTACCTCAGTGATCGCGCGAAAACTCCATCGCAACCCGGACTACCTCGGCCGCGTCTACCGCCAGGCGTACGGTTGCAACCCCACCGAGGGGATTCATCGCGCCAGGATGAAGCACGCGAAGAACCTGCTGCTTCTCACTTCGATGAACGTCGACGAAATCGCAACCGCCTGCGGATATGAGGATTCTGGTTATTTTCGCAAAGTCTTCAGGCGTTTCTTTGATATGCAACCACGCCGTTTTCGAATGTTGCACGTCAAGCAGCACCTGAACTCGGCCTAGTGCTTCGTCTTATAAGTGGGAGGTGCAGATATTCACAAGCGAAAGCGCGTCAGATATTTTCGCGCTGGCTGGTCAGCCAAACTGCTCGCCAGCCTTGGCAGCTTCGACTAAAGCCTTTTGCCTTCGATAGACCTCCGTGACCAGCCTCAGCGCTGCGATCGATAGCGGTATCGAAAACAAATCGCCAAGGATCGCCAGCACACCAGCCACCATCCATTGATCATTTGTCGACGCCTGGATCGCAATTTCCAGTGAGACTTGGGTCACCCCGGTATAGAGCAAGAACAGGGTCCACCAGCTCGCAATCAACCAGGAACCGGGCCTTCTTGGCCAGTCTCTAGGATCGTCACTGGCCCGCCAGATTTCGCTCATGACCTGCACGGGGCGAATCAAGCTCAGGATCGGAATAAAATAATAACCTACCGCCCAGCCTGGAGAGAAACGCAACCCTTCCGCCCCAAATCCCTGGATGTTTTTATACGCCCGATAGATCCATTTGAGAAAGGTAATGCCGGTCAGGATTCCAAGACCGGATTGCAGCAGTCCGACAATTCCTTGAATCGGATCATTATTCGCCACTTGGTCAGGAGGTAGCCGAGCGATCTGAACCTGCACAAGCTCTGCCAGGTCATCGACCAGAGCGATACACGCCACCAGCACGCTGATCCAAAGAAGTCGCTGCAGGAATGTTGTGAGCCTGCTCGGATCACGCAGAAAATGGTAAGAAGGAAGCTCCGTCTCAGGTTCGCCCGCCGCGGGCTTTTCTGACCTGACCTCAGGTTCTCCGAGCCATACAGTGACTGGTTTCCAGTCCGCCATTCCTTCCTGCCAGTAGACGGTAGCGCTGGGCATCAGGCCGTCCCTCCAGAGACGACGAGCCTCTTCCTCAGACCGTTGTGTCATCTGGCCGTCAGGATATCTGAGATAAATAGCATCCATGCAGGAGGAGTTCCCTATAGAACACTACCGGCAGCGCCGCAAGTGGCACAGACCAGAGTGCCGTCCCGAAATGACAGGTATTTTGGGGGAGCGAATACACTCCGTCGGTCCGGACGTCGAGAGTCGATTTTGAACAGGCGAATCCCTCTGCTATGTTTAAAACGAGGTAGCTGCCTGTATGAACCGAATCGGAATTCTTGTTTTTGCTCTGCTGCTTACCACCTTGCAACTGCTTCAAGCCGAGAAAATCGACAAACGCAATTTCGCGATCGACACGTACTATCCAAATCCGAACGAGATCCGACTGGCTGAACAGCGCGCCCGCAAATACTGGGAAAAGCATGCTGCGAGCTTTGGATCGAACCAGGTTTATCTCGCTGTCGAAACATCGAAAATATTTCCCGGTGAGGTCCAGAGTCTCTACCCGAAACTGATCTACTCCGAGACGACTGGCAGCTTTTTTGCGCACGGGATTGACCAACAGACCTACAGCGATCTTCAGCTCCGTGGAATTATGATTTTTGATGTTCGCACGAGTCATTTCGTTAGCAATCGCGGATTCATCTCGGTCGACACCCCTCCAAGAGGAAGCCTTGCACGGTACGATACCTACATCGCTCGTTACATCGGCACCGGCAATTGGGGCTGATCCCGGGAACCGGCAGATCCCGGCCAGGTTATTCCGCAAGATGAACTTTTCCCGCTTGCCGGCGGGGAACCCGTCCAGAAACAACCGGGCTAACTCCGCCTCACTTCTTGACGTACTCGCCCCCTGTGCCGGCCGCAAGCAAGGAAGCTTGGAGCTGGCGGAGCGTTGTTTCATCTGTAATCTTTCTCCCCTCCAGGTCAGTCACATAAAAGCTGTCAAAGGCGGCACCTTTTTCTGTCGCGATGCGAGATAACGCGATATTCACGTGCGCGCGCGAAAGACAGATCAGCACGTCATACAACAATCCAAGACGATCGGCCGTTTGAAGATCAATCACGGTGTAGCCTGAATGGATCTCATTAGAAATAATTAATTTCGTCGGCAACTCCATTCCAATCGGCATATGGAATCCT
>JAFAQT010000318.1 GCA_019246215.1 Verrucomicrobiota bacterium | reverse complement strand
TTTGATCCACCATGCAGTCCGGGAAGCCAATCCGGCGAAGTGGACGTGAACATGCGAGATCTGAGCTTTCTGTAGCCTCTGTCCGAGGTACGCCGCCTCGCGGAATCGCCCTTTGTCCCGGAGGTCACCGGAACCTGACCAGAGTTTCTTCAGGTGAGAGGGCACGAGTTTCGTTCTGATTTTGAATTCCAGACTGTTTGTCTGCGGCAAATAATGAACGGGAATGTCTCCCAGCGGAATGTTTGCAGGCCGGGGTTCGGTCGGCCGACGGATGGAATAGACTGGAGGTGCTGTTCCCTGGCGATAAAGTTCGGCAATCTCACGGGCACAAAACGTTTGCGTAAACGCCGGGAAGCGCTCGAAGAGATAGCCAAAGTTCCGATCCATTGTGAGCCGATAAGCGACATGCGGCAGGTCCGCAACAAATATGGCGTTTCGGCCGTGCAGGCAGCGGAGTTCGAGGACGCCTCCCTCTGGAAACTGCATTGGAATGGGCCAAAGAGGACAGTCCGGAGAGGTTGAAGAATTTCACAAAACGGCTTGCATGTCTTCATAGGCATTGCTTTGATGGGTCCTTACCCTCCAAGTAACCGCGACTTGCCTGTTCCCATCTGCCTAAATGCCGCAGGCGTGTCTTGATCGCTGAAGAGTGATATACATATGGAATCGAGATTTTTACTGGCCGCGGAACAACTCACGGTGACGCCAAACCCGCTCGTCCCAAAAGCGGGCTGGATCACGAACTCGATGCTGGTTACGGTCATCGTCACGATCCTTGTGGTGATCTGGGCGCGACGATCGACAGCGAAAATGTCCCTCATCCCGAGCGGGATCCAGAACCTGTTTGAGGCAATTGTCGAGACCCTTTATCTGACCTTCGAGGGCATCGTGGGCAAGCACATGATCTCCAGGGTCTTTTCCCTGCTTGGAACATTATTCATCTTCATCCTTGCGGCAAACTGGTTTGGCTTGGTTCCCGGCGTTGGTACGATTGGGTTTGGAGTACCTAGCAATATACCGTTGTCATTAAAAGACGTGAGTGCCCCGTTGCTTCGACCGGCAAATGCCGATCTCAACATGACGTTGGGGATGGCCCTTTTCTTCATGGCTTGGTGGGTGTTCTGGACTGTTCAAGAGGTTGGGGTGATCGGGTTTCTGAAGGAAAACTTCGCGCCCAAGGGTGGCCTAAAAGGGTTTCTCTGGTACGCGTTGTTACCACTATTCCTGTTCGTTGGGGTTATCGAGATGATCTCAATCGCGATTCGCCCTGTTTCACTTTCCTTTCGATTATTCGGAAATATGTACGCTGGAGAGACATTGTTGCACACCATGTCGGATCTGGGCGTCAGCCTGCCAGTCCCGGTGAACTGGCTCTGTTCCATCCTGTTTCCCCTTCCATTTTACTTCCTTGAGCTGTTAGTGGGCTTACTTCAAGCTTTTGTCTTTGCGATGCTTTGCGCCGTGTATATCAAACTGTCGACTGAACATCAGGAGGGAGAGGCGGCGCATTAATATTTTCCCGTCGAGACCATGCTCCGCGTGGGCGACAGGAAGGAAACACAAAGAAAGCGAAAGGAAATAAGCATGTTAGAAACTCTTCCAGTGTTGGCAGCCGAAGCTGGCAATTTCGGTCCGTTTCTGCCTTTGGCCTTTGCTGGGCTGGGTGCAGGGGTGGGCGTGGGAATTGTCGGAGGCAAAGCTGCCGAAGCCGTGGGCCGGAATCCCAGCGCGTTTGGCAGCATCCTGACAATGGCGATCATCGGTATGGCCTTAGCGGAAGCGATTGCAATTTACGGATTGGTTATTGCATTCACGAAATAACGACGAAGATTGTGGAGGCTGGAAGGAAAGAAAGTCCTTGCAGTTTCCGCAATCCCCCAGGTAAAAGATCTCTCCCAATTCGATTCATTTATGGATGCAGTGGGCAATGTGGCTCAACAATTTGGCGTATACTGGCCTAATCTGATAGCCCAGGTGGTGCTCTTTGCCATCGTGTACTTGGTGCTGAAGCGCTACGCATTCAAGCCGGTCATTGCGATGCTTGAGGAGCGGCGGCGTAGGATTGAAGAGGGCCAGCTCAATGCCGAGAATATCAAGAAACAGCTCGCCGCGGCGGAGGCAAAATACCAGGAGATACTGTCGAAAGCCAACACGGAGGCGCAGCGACTGTTAGACGAGGTGCGCGCCAGCGGCGATCGGCTGGCGGAACAGAAACAGCAGGAAGCTGTTGCTGCTGCGGAGCAGATTTCTTTGAAAGCGAAAGAAGCAATGACATTGGAGAGAGATCGTCTCATGGAAGAGATGAAACGGGAACTTGGTCGTTTGGTGGTCGATACAACAACCCGGGTTACCGGCAAAGTGTTAACCCCTGAAGATCACCAGCGCATTAATGAAGAGACGGCGCGTGAGGTGGCCGCCTAGACACTGATCGACCTGCAATGAAATCCGCTAAAGACACTCGCAAGGTTTCCCGCCAACTGTTTCGACACAGCTTTACCTCAGGGAAACTGGATGAGGAGAAAATTTCGCACATGGTGCAAACTGTATTAGCAACGAAGCCGCGTCACTATTTGGACGTGCTGAAAGA
>JAFAQT010000407.1 GCA_019246215.1 Verrucomicrobiota bacterium | reverse complement strand
AAGCACGGGGTTGCATCGTTCTCGACGGACTCGGCATGCTGGTCAACCAGGGCGTAATCGGCATCCGACACTGGATCGGAATTGAGCCTGATCCCGGAGTAATGCGAACCAAGCTCGAGCAGATCTTCGGCGTTTAGTTTTGGCGATTAAACTGCCTGCGAGGTTCTTCAGCGGAGGCTGCGCTCAGCAACCGGGAGTTGCAGCCGATGGAGGAGCCACAGGGTGGACAACGCGTTTCTCGTCTGTGCAGAGCCAGCGCTTTGTGGCCACTCGCAGGCGATCCGAAAATCTACAGCGCCAGGGAGGTGAGAGTTACTCAGATTGGGTTCGCGAAGCTCTCAACGGGCTCACGATAAACAACTCTAACACTGCATCAAAAATCAGTAAGGCTAAAATATGTCTCCAGGATCGAACTTAAGAAACGCAGTCACAAAAGAGGTCCCACTCCAGGTGGTGGGTACGATCAACGCCTATTGCGCGCGATTGGCCGAGCGCGCGGGATTTAAAGGGCTTTATCTCTCCGGGGCCGGAGCAGCAAATGCTTCATTTGGATTGCCTGACCTCGGAATCACAACCTTAAACGACATTTGCGAAGATGTGCGCCGGATCACCGGCGCGACTGAATTGCCGTTGCTGGTGGATGCGGACACTGGCTGGGGCGGCGCTCTTAATATAGCCCGGACAATTCGCGATTTGACCCGCGCTGGAGCGGCAGGCTGTCATCTCGAGGATCAGGAGCAAGCCAAGCGATGTGGACACCGCCCGAACAAAGTGATCACTTCACGCGAAGAAATGGTGAATCGGATCAAGGCCGCTGTCGATGCACGCTCTGACGGCCAATTTGTCGTGATGGCTCGCACCGATGCGGTCGCTTCGGAGGGAATGCAGGCAGGCATCGATCGAGCTGCAGCTTACGTCGAGGCCGGTGCAGACATGATCTTTGCTGAGGCGTTGAGTTTCTTGCAAGATTACCAGGCCTTCACCAAGGCCGTTCCGGTGCCGGTCCTGGCGAACATCACCGAATTTGGAAAGACCCCGCTATTTACGGTTGAAGAGCTCAGGGAGGTTGGGGTTCGATTAGTGCTGTATCCTCTGAGCGCATTTCGCGCGATGAGTGCGGCAGCGGTCCGTGTTTATGAGACGATCCGGAAAAACGGAACTCAAAAAGAGCTCGTCGACCAGATGCAAACTCGCGCGCAGCTGTACGATATTCTGAATTACCACTCCTTCGAAAAGAAGTTGGATGAACTATTTTCAAAAAGCCCAAAAGTTTGATCTTATGAGCGACGCCAAATCTATCAGTTCACCCGGCGGGCTGCGCGGACAATCCGCAGGCTCGACCGCTATTTCCACCGTGGGCAAGGAAGGTGTCGGCCTGACCTATCGCGGTTATAACATCGAGGACCTCGCAAGGGACGCCACTTTTGAGGAGGTCGCCTACCTGTTGCTGGAGGGCGCGTTGCCAAACCGGCAGCAGCTTGAGGAATTCAAGAAGCGCTTAAGAAGGTTGCGATCCCTGCCGACGGCGCTCAAGGAAGTACTCGAGCGCATCCCGAAGGATACACACCCTATGGACGTCCTGCGGACAGGCACCTCAATGCTTGGAGTGCTGGAGTCGGAGCGCGATTTCAAGCAGCAGGACGTTATCGCGGAGCGGCTGCTAGCAAGCCTTCCTTCGATTCTCTGCTACTGGTATTGTTTTACTCACAAAGATGGGAATCGGATTCAGCCCGACTCGGATGAGGAAACCCTGGCAGGCCATTTGCTGACGTCGCTCTATGGCGAGAAACCCAGCGCCGAACACCGACGCGGAATGGACGTCTCGCTGATTCTTTACGCCGAACATGAGTTCAATGCTTCCACGTTCACCGCGCGAGTTTGCGCAGCGACGCTGTCCGACTTCCACTCATGCATCACTGGCGCAATCGGTACGCTGCGCGGCCCTCTCCATGGGGGGGCAAACGAAGCCGCAATGGAACTAGTCTCAAGGTTCAAAACGCCCCAGGAAGCACGCGAGGCGGTCAAAGAGATGTTGGCGCGGAAAGAAAAGATCATGGGCTTCGGCCACGCTGTCTATCGCAATTCTGATCCGCGCAATGCCATTATCAAGGAATGGGCGCGCAAGCTCGCGCCTTCGGCCAAACAGGGCGATGGCTACCTTTTTGCGGTCTCGGAGGAAGTGGAGAAGGTCATGAAAGAGGAAAAGGGACTTTTTGCTAACGCAGACTTCTTTTCAGCTTCTTCCTATCATTTCATCGGCGTTCCGACACCGCTCTTTACCCCGATCTTCGTATTGGCCCGGGTAACCGGCTGGGCGGCGCATATCAAGGAGCAGCGCGCCAATAACAAACTGATCCGCCCAAACGCCGATTACATCGGTCCGGCAGTCAGGCCGTTCAAGCCGATCGACGAGCGATAGCAAGCTAAACGTCTATCCCTATCACTGACAACCTGATCACGGACTATTTTAGTATTATGTCTCACCACGAGGCCAGCCCCGCCGCGCGTCCGGAACCGGATGCGATCCTGCAACAGATTGCCGATTTTGTTTTCGACCTGAATAGAATTGCCACTGATGAAGCAATGGAGACCGCACGGCTTTGTCTAATGGATGCGCTTGGTTGCGGGTTGCTTGCGCTCAATTATCCGGCCTGCGTCAAGATGCTGGGCCCGATCGTCCCCGGAGCCACGATGCAGGGCGGTGCGCGGGTTCCGGGCACCTCTTACGAATTAGATCCAGTCCGAGCCGCTTTCAACATCGGCACAATGATACGCTGGCTCGATTTCAACGACACCTGGCTTGCCGCGGAGTGGGGTCACCCATCCGACAATCTCGGCGGTATCCTCGCGGTCGCCGACTATCTGTGTCGCAAAAGGGTTAGCCAAGGTGACAATCCCATCACGATCTGCGACCTGCTGCTTGCTATGATCCAGGCACATGAAATCCAGGGCGTGCTTGCACTAGAAAATAGCTTCAACCGTGTAGGCCTTGACCACGTTCTCCTGGTGCGTATAGCATCGACCGCTGTCGTTACGCGCCTGCTGGGGGGTACGCGCCAGGATGTCCTAAACGCGGTCTCAAACGCCTTTGTGGACGGCGGAGCGCTGCGGGTCTATCGACACGCGCCTAACACTGGATCCCGGAAATCGTGGGCTGCCGGCGACGCCACAAGCCGCGCAGTGTTGCTGGCCTTTCATGCGCTGAGCGGCGAAATGGGTTACCCAAGCGCGTTGAGTGCAAAAATCTGGGGTTTCCAGGATGTGCTATTCAGAGGTAATCCACTGCGGGTTCCAGCCCAGGGATTCGGCTCCTACGTCATGGAAAACGTCTTATTCAAGGTTTCCTTTCCAGCCGAGTTCCATGCGCAGACAGCGGTCGAGGCGGCCATCGCACTGCATCCCCAGGTCGCAAAGCGTCTCGACGAGATCGAGCGCGTAATCATCGAAACGCAGCAAAGCGGTAAGCGGATTATCGACAAGACCGGTCCCCTCGACAACCCGGCTGACCGAGATCACTGCCTTCAATATATGGTAGCGGTGCCGCTCATTTTCGGTCGACTGAACGCCGGAGACTACGAGAACGAGGTCGCTTGCGACCCTCGCATCGACGCACTTCGAGAGAAGATGCAGGTCCTCGAACGTAAACAGTTTAGCATCGATTATCTGGATCCGGCGAAACGTTCGATCGGCAACAGCGTTCAGGTTTTTTTCAAGGATGGTACGCACACCGACCCGATGGTTGTCGAATACCCGATCGGTCATCGCCGTCGGCGCAAGGAAGGCGTCCCGGCATTGTTAGTTAAATTTGAGCGTAACCTGCGTGGCCGCATATCGGCGCGTAGGTCAGACACGCTACTGACGCTTTGCTCCGATCGAGCACGCTTGGAAGCCACAGCCGTGAATCGCTTTATGGATCTGTTGGTCGTTTAATTTCCCAAGTTTCGCCTCTTACTTGAATCCATTACAGCCTAGGAAAATATGAAACCGAAACAAGCTGCTCCAACACTATGGACCGGAGCAACGCAGAAAATGGATCAGGTTCTGGGCTAATTCCTGCATGACACCCTCGAGCCGGAAAGCCGCGTTGGGCCAAAGCGCCATCGGCCCTCCGGGTTGGCTGGAAAGAGTTTGTCTGCGTCGTTGCTTGTTCGTTAGGTACCGCAGCGGATAAGTTCCTCACTCACGTTAGCATCCGAACTCCTTTTGCAGCCAACGGAATGCCTCCCACTTATGAGACAATGCACCAGTTGAGAATATTAACGCCCCACAGTCGCCCGCGCGTGTGCTCTGAGGAACTCTTGTTGGGATTACCGACCCGGTTTCGCCTTGGTGGACATAACCCTAAAATGGAAGCTAAGAGCTAGGCCGCGATTACACGGATTTTACAGAAGGAAGCAAATTGCTACTTTCTCGAAGCGAGAACCGCGTCTCTGGCCGCCTTGGCAACACGAAATTTGACGACCGTTTTGGCTGGAATCTTGATCTTC
>JAFAQT010000373.1 GCA_019246215.1 Verrucomicrobiota bacterium | reverse complement strand
ATTCCGATCGACGGTCTCCCCGAGGCCCCAGCGCCCGCGGAACCCGCACGCCATTCGCGGACAGATCGATACCTGCCCCGACCACTGCCTTCCTGTGCTGCGTTCAACGAGCTCTGGCGTGTAGCCCTGACGGTGCAGGGCGGTCGCGAAGTAGAAGCCGCCGATGCAACCCTAACGATCAGAATCCGATTCTACGTCTGCCATCGCGCCCTCCTCCCCTATCGTGCTCGGCGGTAAATGGTTGGCGCAGCAAAGCCGCCGAAGCCGCACCGGCTTGGCGATGCACGGCCTGCAAAACCCGTTTTGTCTGATCGTGCACTGCATTAACGAATGACTTGGCGTCCGCGTGGCTAAATGAGCGCGCGTGAAAGCAATAAACTCATTGTCGGCTGACACACGATATATCCAAAAAAGCAAATTCTGGTTCGGGTATAATCGGTTGCTGGTCGTCCTGTGCGACCCTGGCGCGGAACGCGCCGAATGATGCATAAAACATTGTGTCCATAAGAACGATACTGGTAGTTGGTGAAACTATAATGTCTGTCCAGATCATCGTAAATAGAACCAAAGGTGTATTCAGTGAACGATTCGCCACGATCAGATCGATCTCGTTAATAACAGCCGAGGGCCGTTATCCAGGGCAAAGATTCAGTTCCTTATCGACGGGTTTCAGATCTGCGTCTACCTCGGGCGTCGCGCGTTCCTGAGATCCCCAATGACGTAAACATCCGGGCGCGTTTCCGCGATACGCTATTCGTAGAAATTTCTCACCCAGCGATGCGCTTTCAACTGCTCGAGCACCCTCTTCGGAAGTCCGGATCCATCCCCCAACCTGCAATTTGTTTCGACGTTCCGGATCGAGCGCATCCCGGCGATGACCGTTGAAACCGCATCGTGGCTTAAAACATAACGCAGCGCCGTTTCCGCCAGCTGGTCTAAGCCGATCTCCAGGTCACTGGCAATTTTCTGCACATGTTCGTAAACCTCTCGTTTCCGATCGCCGCGAAAATACCTGTTCCGGAAATCACCTTCTTCAAATTTGGTTTCCGGCGTTATTTTCCCCGTCAGACCGCCTTCATCTAAAGCCACCCTGACGATGACACCGACACGATGCTTCTGACACGCAGGAAAAAGCTGATTCTCAGGTGCTTGCTCAAATATGTTATAGATTACCTGCACCGTGTCGACTATGCCGGTCTCAATCAATCTCAGGGCGTTTTCCGGCTGGTAGTCATTGATCGAGACACCGAAGTATCTGATCTTTCCCTGCTCCTTGAGCATCTGGATCGCGTCCAGCCAATCCCCTTCATCGACCCATTGGTCTGACCAGACGTGAAATTGTTGTATGTCGATCCTCTCCAATCCCAAATTTTGCAAGCTCTCTTCTGTACACCCGATGACATGCTCCGCTGGAAACGCTTTCTCGGCAGGCACACCACGTCGCGCAGGCCATTGACCGTTCTTGGGCGGCACCTTTGTTGCGATATAAATCTTTTCTGATCGCTCTTTCACGGCTTTTCCAACCAGTTTCTCGCTGTGCCCATCTCCATAGCGCAGAGCCGTATCCACAAAGTTCAACCCAAGATCAAAGGCTCGATGCAAAGCCTTGACCGACTCATCGTCAGAGGCGCCAACCCAGATTCCTTTTCCGATTCCCCAAGCTCCAAAACCGATTTCTGAAACATCCAATCCTGTTTTTCCAAGTTGTCGGTAATTCATTGTTGGTATCAGGTTTGTCTTCTTAAATTACTTTGGGACGCGCAAATCCTTGTTCATCGACAAATAGATCCGTTCTGCTGGCGAGCTTTCACCTGTGTGGAAGCTCCAAGCTCTCTCTAGAAAGTCCTTGTCGGATTTCGTCATGCGCTCGAGCTGCATCAGATGCTCATTCCAGGATGCGACCGTCACTTCTAAGCGGTAGGTGTTGGGACGAGTTAAATCTTCGTGTAATTGCCAACGGTAAGCCCCGTTTCTGAGATGGACTAGGCGAACTTCCCGCATAATTTTCACGAATTCTGATGCTCGTGCACGATCGACGTTAAACTCCAGGCAAATTGATACAGGACCGTCGTTTGGTTTCGGTGTGTAAAGGAGTTTGTAAGAAGCGGCAGTGAGCGGAGCAGGATCTAAGTCGAGACTGTAGGTAAAGTCGATCGAAAGCGCGCCGGCAAGCATGAGACTCACTGATAACAATGCTGCCGCCGCAAGCAGTGTATATGTTGGGCCTGTAGTCGTCACTGCCGAACCCCATATTAAGCCTCCAATCGCCATCGCTCCTTGAGAAACGACCATCACCGTGGCACTCATACGCCCTCTCACCCAACTCGGCATCGCCCGCTGCGCCGCTACCCAGAGTTCAGAGGCGGACAATGTCCAGCCGACACCTGCCATCGCCGCGACAGCAAAAAAGACCCAAGGCTGCCGGACAAAGGCCATGAGGACGTAGACAATCGCGACGAGCAAATTAGCTAACACGATCAGAAGATTCGAGGAATATCGGGACCGAAGCCACGGTATGATGGCGACGGCCCCGGCTACCGAACCTGCGCCTTGGCTAGTGAAGAGTAATCCAAGTTGTGATGCATTGAGATGCAACGATTTCAGCCCGACCACCGGAAGAAGCGCCGGAATGGCTGAAATAAAAAGGGCAAACAAGGCGTTTCGCGCAAGTACAATCTGAAGCCCAGGGGCATAACGAACATAACGTATCGCCTTCAGGAATGAATCAAAGAAATTTTCCAAACCACGCCTGGATTGCGGCACCGTTCGTTTCCATTGAAGGATGACCACTATTACGCCCAAAAAGCAGATCGCATTCAGTGCAAATACTGAAGTTGGTCCGATAAACGAAAGCCAAATCCCCCCTAAAGCTGGGCCTAAGATTCCAGATATATTCAACTGCAATCCGCCAAGGGTTGCGGCAGAGCGGAGCTCCTGGGGCAAGACAATTTCAGGGACGATTGAAGACCACGCTGGCGCCGCAAATGCGAAGCCGACTCCCATCAGAAACACGGACGCCAAAATGATATAAGTACTGAGAAGATGTAGCCACCCGAGAGCGGCCAACGCCGAGGCCGTAAACGCCAACCAAAGGTTCATCACAAGAAGCAGGTTTTTCCGGTCCACCATATCGGCGAGCGCCCCAGCAGGGAGGGTGAAAATCAGGAACGGAAGCGCCGCCACGGTCGACATCAGCGAGATCAAAAAAGGCGAGGCGGTAAGTGTATTTACTACCCAGGTCGCTGCCGTGTCGTGAGCCGCTACGCACGTTCCAGAGATGACACTCGCAATCCACAACTTTTTGAAAGTCGGATTCCGCAACGCACTCCAAGTCGAAGCCGTAGCCGTCGTCATAACCAATCCCACCCCTCCGGAGGACTTTGGACCGTCAGTGGCTTAGCATCCCAATCGGTCATTCCCAAGAATGAAATCTGAAATTTCACCCAACCCTGGGAGAATCCCGGAGAAGTTTCAATGGCTGAGAATACCTGACGAAGGCACATTTTAAAACTTGAGCAAAGTATTGATCGAGAGCGCGACGGAGGTTCATCCCTAGACTGAGTTCTGAGCATCCCATTTCCGGAACTCCGGACAGAAACTTGCTTCAGATTAGAGGCGTACAGGGTGCAAGCCGGCACCGCACTGGCGGAAATTTTGCAGATCCTCCTCGTTTCGTTCCGGCTTTGGCCTGAAAAAAGGCTTTGATTTGATCGGATCACTGGTTTGGCACGGCGCCTGCTCCAGCTAAATTGAAATCCCCACAAAAAGTTCCCATCCATGAAAAATCCCAACCAGCTACAGAAACTAGCGATCAGCCTCAGCCTGGTCATTCTGGCACTCGGATTTTCTGCACTCGGACTAGTCTCTTTAGTTAACACACACCCAGGCAGCAACATCTTCTCCGTGGAGCATGCCTATTCGCTCATCGGGAGCATCTTCAGTTTCCTGGTAGGCTCGACCTTCCTTGTTGCCGCCATTAGTTTCAGAGGGGTCAGGACTGAATCTGAAAGGCTAATTGGGCGAATTAATATGAATCTGATTTAATCATCAGCTTCCACCGATTCTCGCAGGAACCAGGCTCGTTGTCGTACTTACCGGGTATTATGAGGGGTTGCGGGTTGTGGATCGATGGGCCTGATTTCAACGAACAGGCCTAAGTCCAGGCAAGGGTTACCTTTCGCAATCTCAGCCGCTTCATCGAGGCTGTCAGCAAGGATGAACCAGTAACCACCGATCACTTCCTTGGATTCGCCGAACGGACCGTCTATCACCGTACCTTGCCGCACAATCGTTTTACCTTCATACGTCAGCCGTTGCCCTCGCTTCATCTTTCCCTCAGCAACTAATCGATCCAGCCAAACATAGAATTGATCGATTGCCTTCTGTACTTCATCCCGCGAGAGGCTCTTGTCCCACTGGCCCCGGGCAATCACCAGGAATTCGGCTGGAAGTTGTGCGCTCATGATACTCAATCTTTTCGATTATTTTAGGACCGCTGGTACGATGCGAGAACTGGATCAACGTTGCTGCGGCAGTTTTCGCCGGAATGGTGTTCGGACGCCGTGCTTCGTCCACAACAAAAGCACGCCTCAGTTTGCTCCTCAAATCCCAAGTCGCTGATTGATCGCGGGCCGCGCAAAAACGAAGGCGGCTGCGCTGAATACTGATCCTTGTGTTTGACCCATCATTCTGTTTAGCTATCGAAAGGGCGCGAGCCGATCCGTGTTGGCGCGCCGTTAAAAATGTACCCCCAACTCGGCCCTGCAGGATAAGGGTCCGGCAGCTGATAACCCCTCGCGTGGCGGCCAATCTTTTTACCCTGTGCAAACTAATCCAGAGCGGTAACGGTTCCGCGGCTCTTATGAATCGATTGAAAGATCGGATAGCGCTTATCACTGGGACCGGTGACGGAATTGGGCGTGGGATCGCGATCGCTTTTGCAGAAGAGGGCGCGAAGCTTGCGATTTGCGATGTGAACAACGCAGCCTTGGCGGAAACGGAGCGGGTCTTGGCTAAGATCACGCCTGATGTTTTGTCTGCCCAAGTCGATCTGCGCGTTCCGGCTCAGATCCAGTCTTTCGCTGATCTAACCGGTGAAAGATACGGACGAATCGATTGTTTGGTGAACAATGCGGCGGTCATGCCGGTCGTGCCGACAGAAAAACTTAGCGCTGAGATTGTTGATCATATTCTCGAGGTCAATCTGCGGGCACCCATCTTGTTCAGTAAGGCGGTGATCCCGTACCTGCGAAAAGCGAACGGCGGCAGCATCATTCACATGTCAAGTGTCACGGGGCACTTGGGGCATCCGGGAATTTCCGTGTACGGCGCAACGAAAGGTGGACTCATCGCTTTGGCACGCGGACAGGCGGTGGAGTTGGCCGGGGATAACATTCGAGTGAATACGGTTTCGCCTGGGACTGTTGACTCGCCGATGCTGCACCGGTTTCTGCAGGATAACGCTACGGATCCGGCAGCCGCGCGGGTCTCGTTTGATCGGCTGCACCCGCGCGGCCGAGTCGGAGCGATCGCAGAAGTGGCCGCGGTTTTCGTGTTTCTCGCCAGCGCTGAAGCCGTGAACATAACCGCGACCGATATCCGCTGTGACGGAGGTTATGCGGCAGCCGGCAAACAACCGACCGAGTAACGCGTTTGAAAAGCTTTACGTATCTCTCGGTGGGCCCGTGCGTCGTGAGTTAGCTTTCCGGTGGCAGGACACCTCGGATCGCAAAAAAAGCGATGTTGCGTCGGATGAGTTCCAGTAGATCCGATAGAGACGCGAAGGAGGAGCAGGTGCAATGCCCTTCATTGTGAGTGTATGAAGATAACCGGGATTAAGACGCTGGTAGTGAACGCAGAGATGCGGAATTGGATTTTCTGCAAGGTAGAGACGGATCAGGCGGGGCTTTTTGGGTGGGGCGAAGGTTCGTTGGAATGGAAGACGCGAGCGGTGGTGGGTGCGATCGAAGATATCGCTCCGATGGTAGTCGGAGAAGATCCTCGCCGGGTCGAGCACATTTACCAAAAGGTGTACAGGCAATCATTCTGGCGGCTGGGGGTGATCGGGATGAGCGCTTTGTCCGCTATTGACCAGGCGCTCTGGGATATCAGAGGGAAGGATCTGGGAGTGCCGGTGTTTGATCTGTTAGGAGGGCAAGTGCGGGAACGGGTGCGGATGTACACACATCTAGGCGGCGGGGATATGCGCGCGGTATACGAGACGTTTGCGGTCGAACCGCTGATAGACTTGGCGCAGCGCGTAACCGCCAAAGGGTATACGGCCATCAAAGTAGTTTTTGTGCCTTACTCGGAGCCGCTCGAGGGAGTCCCGAAAATCCGGCGATTTGCGTTATTAATGGAACGATTGCGCGCCGCAATCGGCGACTCGATTGATATCATGATCGATTTTCACGGGAGGACCTATCCCGCTATGGCGATCCAGTACATCAACGCAGTGGAAGAATTTCGCCCCTATTTTTGTGAAGAACCTGTTCCGCCGGAGAACGTCGAAGCCCTGGTCGAGGTCACTCGGGCGGTACGTGTTCCAATTGCTACGGGTGAGAGACTAGTCGGTCGGGGACAGTTTCGGCCGATCTTCGAACAGCGCGCGTGCCACGTCATTCAACCGGACATTTGCCACTGCGGTGGCTTGTCAGAAGCAAAGAAAATAGCGGCTGCAGCCGAGACGTATCAGATGGGGGTCGCACCGCATAACCCTTTGGGGCCTATAGCGAACGCTGTGGCCTTGCACTTTGCCTTATCCACGCCCAACTTCCTGATTCAGGAAGACATGCTCACCGATGTGCCGTGGCGTTGGGAGGTCGTCAACAGCTCGTTGCAGACAGAATCCGGCTACTGGTTACCAGCGACCAAGCCCGGGCTCGGCATCGAAGTGAACGAAGCAAAGGCCAAACAACATCCCTTTCAACCAGAGGTCATGCATCCGACAACCATCCGAGCCACTGACGGAGCGATTCTTGACTGGTAGATTTCAAGTCCTCGATTGATAGAATTTGGAGAGACCTTGCGGAAGCTGATTAGGATCTATCTGGAGAAGCCGGAATTGGCGGGCGTGGCACTGCTGGTTCTTCTGACACTGCTCTTTCAGCTGCGCTCAAACGGCGTCTTTCTCTCCGCAGGCAATCTACGTGGAATCCTGGGTCTGCTCCCAGAAGCGGGTCTGGTGACCATCGGGGTCGCCATACTAATGATCTGCGGTGAGTTCGATTTGTCGGTGGGTTCAACGTTTGCTTTGATGCCGGTATCCATCGCCTTGATGACAAACTCCGGGGTTCCATTCATGCTCGCTATGTTGCTCGGGTTAGGAATCGCAGCGGTGGTCGGTTTTGTGAACGGGTTCCTGACGTTGACGTTTAACATCCCGAGCTTCATCACCACCTTAGGAATGCTCTTCATCGTGCGCTCGCTGACCGTCGTCCTAACGGGTGGCTTTCCACCTCTCCTGTCAAGCGAGTTGCCCGTCGGCGTGTTTACACAATTTGTCGGACCGGGCGGGGTCCTGAGAGCGTCCTTCCTTTGGTTTGCAGGGATCGCGCTCATTGCGTGGGCGGTGCTTAGCGGGTCGAATCTCGGCAATTGGATCCAAGCGACCGGCGGCTTTTTTGACGCTGCAGCGGCACTGGGCGTACCGGTCTGGCGGGTCAAGATGACCTGTTTCGTAATCTGCTCAACGCTGGCGGGGTTTGCTGGAACAATCCAAGTCTTCCGACTCGGTTCGCCGCTACCGTCTATCGGCGACGGGCTTGAGCTGCAGGCCGTCGCTGCAGCAGTAATCGGTGGAACCGCCTTAACTGGTGGAATTGGCACCGTTTTAGGAGCCATTGTCGGCGCGCTGCTCATCCGCTTTATCGACAACGGACTGGTACTGTCGCAGGTGGATGCGAATTGGTTCAAATTTGCGGTGGGCGGGTTGACCATCCTTGCTGTCGTTGCTAACTCCTGGCTGCGGCAAACCGCGCGCCGGATCAACTAGCGTCTTATAAGCGGGAGGCATACCGTTGGCTTCAAAAGGGTTTGGATGCTAGGAGTGAGTGAGGAGCATGTCCGCTTCGATACATGACGGAACGAGCAACGATGCAGAGGCACCCCTTTTCAAGCCAAACCGGAGGGCCGATGGCGCTTTGGCCGATTTTCTCCGTTGCTCGCTTCTCACGTACGGAGCTAAGTATGCTCGTCGCTCGCGTCTTGAAAATCGGCCAAATCGCCGACGGTGGTATGCCTCCCACCTATGGGACGATGCACTAGAATGATCACACCCCTGATCTCTGTCCGCAATTTGCACAAATGGTATTCGGGCGTTCATGCCCTCAAAGGCATTAATCTCGACGTTCGGCCGCGCGAAGTATGTGGGCTGGTCGGGGACAATGGGGCGGGAAAATCAACTTTGATCAAGATTCTCGCGGGCGTTCATCGTCCTGATCAGGGTCAGATCAGAATTGACGGTCAATTGGTGGATATTAGCTCTCCTAAATCGGCGATGAGACTCGGCATCGAAACGATTTACCAAGACAATTCCATGGTGCCGACGATGTCGATTTGCCGGAATCTGTTTGTCGGCCGCGAACCGCTTCTTTTCTCCATTGGTGGGTTGGGGTTAATCGATCACCGGCGGATGCGGGAAGAGGCAATTCAAGCGGTCGCGAACGTCGATTTACATTTGCGTTCCGCCGACGCGTTGCTGAGTGAGCTTTCCGGCGGACAGCGACAGGGCGTCGCGATCGCACGTGCTATGCATTTTAAGTCAAGAGTTCTAATCCTCGACGAACCGACCAACCATCTTTCGGTCAAGGAAACAACCAAAGTGCTAACTTTTGTGAGGATGCTGCCAGAGCAGGGAGTAACTGGCTTGTTGATCAGTCACAATCTGCAGCACGTGTTCCAATCGTGCGATCGGGTCGTCGTAATGGCGCGTGGGGAGATCGTGTTGGACAAAGCAATCGAGGAGACCTCTATAGATGAAATATCCGAAAGTTTATGATCGGAATCGACTCCACTGTTTCAATGTTTTAACTCATTAAATCAAATCAAAACCTTACCACAAAACTATGACCCAACGTTCCCCCTGTAATCTCGGGCAGATGTTTGCGTTTACGGCGTCTGCGATCGGTTTGTCCCGCCTTTGGCTTGGCGCAACCATGTTTTCTTTGTTGTTCGGCGGATCCGTCTGGGCAGCGGAACCGCTGACCATCGTGTTCACCTGTCATTCGGCGACGACCAACTCATTCTGGCAGGCGGTGAAGCTCGGGTTCGATGATGCCTGTTCGAGAATAGGCGCAAAGGGTCAATTCGTCTTTGTGCAAACGGAAGGCTCAATCGAACAACAAGTCGCGAATATGCAAGCGACGGTTGCCCGTAAGCCCGACGCATTGATTACTTCACTGGTCGACAACAACGCGTTTGTCGGCGTACTTAAGGAGGCCAAGGAGAAGGGGATTATCGTCATCTCTGCGAACGTTGACGCTACGGCGGGCCCCGAATTGACGCTGCGGGACGCATTCGTCGGACAGAATTTCGTTCCTGCCGGAACGAACCTTGCAAAACGCTTGGCGGCTTTGTTCCCAAAGGACGGACCAATACGTATCGTTGTGGGCGTGAGCGCGCCAGGCCAGAATTGGGCCGAGCAACGTGCGCAGGGAGTCATGAACGGCTTGGAGGCCTTCAAAAAGGCGAATCCGGAGCGGCAGGTCTCTATCGACAAGATCGATTCGGGTACCGATCTGGCCGTCGTCTCAGATCGCGTAGGCGCCTATTTGAACGCACATTCCGGTACGACGGCCTACTTTGACATGGGTTTCTGGCACGCTGGAGTCGCGAAGGCTCTCAAGGATAACAATACACCCCCGGGCAAGATCCTTTTGGGTGGTTTTGATCTGGTTCCCCAAGTTCTCGAAATGATGAAAGCCGGCTACATCCAGGTCGAGATTGACCAGCAGCCTTATGAGCAGGGCTTTATGCCGGTGATGGAAGTCTACTTGAAAAAGACGATTGGATTGGCGCCCGCCGACATAGATACCGGGGAGTCCGTAATCACTCCTGATCAGGTCGACGCAATCATTGCTCTTTCGAAGGAAGGCAAACGGTAGGACTGTCGGTCGGTGGAGGTGTGCACAGGAGCACTGGAGAGGATGCGGCCAACCATTCGGCTAACCGCCGGTCGCTTAAGCGCGGAGATCTTGCCGACGCTTGGAGGCGGAGTTGCGCGTTTCGACCTGGATCGGAGGGGAAGAAGGATCGAGGTGTTCCGGGCGTGGCCCGAAACTGGAACAGACGATCCTAACCAGCTCGGGTTGTACGTGCTGTTGCCTTGGTCAAACCGAATTTCCGGACCAGGATTTAACTTTGGCGACAGTTTCTATCCCCTTGCTCCGAATTTTCCCGGCGAGTCCTGTCCAATCCATGGGGATGGATGGATTTCGCCGTGGAGTATTTCTTCTTGGGATGGTGGACGACTGAGGCTCGAACGCCAAGAAAATGAAATCGGTCCGTATCGGTACGGGTCGGGGCTCGAGTACCTGCTAGATACTCAAGGGATGCTCATTCGATTGCAGGTAACTAATCACGCCCCCATGCCCCTTCCATATGGGCTCGGATTCCATCCCTGGTTCCCACGAAGCCGAGAGACGCGGTTGCTAGCGCCTGCTAGTGCTTTCTGGCTCGAGAACGCGTTTCACCTTCCAACCGACCGGGTGCCAAACACAAGCTACCCGGAGTTGGATTTCTCTTCGTTTCGATCGTTGCCGGACACCTGGATCAACAATTGCTTTGTGGATTGGAACGGCAGCGCCACCATTGTGTGGCCAGACCGGGGGCTTGCCTTGGACGTGCAGGCAGACTGGCCGCTGCGTCACTACATTCTCTATTCGCCGGCAGGGCAGTCGCCTTTCTTCTGCTTCGAACCGGTCAGCCACGCAGTGGACGCTCATCATCTGCCGCCGGGACCTCAGAATCACGGGTTGATGATCCTGAAACCGGGAGCAAGTTTAGCCGCGCAATGTCGCTTTGACGTGCGCGAGATGGAATCGGAACTGCGTCCCGAAAGCTAACTTCAGGCGGGCGAAATGGTCTCGTTTTGATAGTCATCAAGATTCGAGCAGCTAACGAAGCTAAGTTAAGAGGTAAACCACCAATTTTACAGCGCGGCGTAGCCGTAATCACAATCATCGTCTTTGGTCCTGGCTCTCGATCTACAGCGCCGAAGGCGCGAAATACGATAGCCTGCGCTGAGCGCAGCCTTAGAAAACGTTTAAACCCAAATCCCGAAGTTGAAGCGCAGAACACGAGGCAAATCGGCCACCTTTTTTGAGCACTCGCCTCAACTTCGGAGAAGTCGACAAATGACGCTATAACAGACTGTAGCTGAACAGCTTATCCTGTGTCGAATCTACCCGCTTTTCGAGGCCCCGAGTAGCAACTTCGAATTTCAGGTTAAAAAAGAAATCAGCTCGAAAAGAGCGGCAGATCTCGGTATTCGGCTCCTAATGCCGACAAACATCTATCTAATTCAAAACGCGTGTGTAAGAATCGCGATTATCGCGCACCTTCAGGGCGCAATCTCCTTTTCTTTTGCTAACCTAGGGCTCCGCCCTAGGCTAGGCTTCCCTATTTCGCGCTTTCGGCGCTGTATCCGATTGAAACCCTGCGCAAAACCGACATTTGGCCTATCCTAGTACTAGCAGAGCAAGGAGTTTCGCCGCGAAGCAGATATCGAATTTTATGATGTCCCGAGTTCTTGGCTTCGCTTAAACTTAAGGCAATTGCCAGAATCGCCGCAGGCGCAAATATTCGGGCAAGGGGAGCTGAACAATCAGTGGGTTCTTTTGGGCGTCTAACCAGTGCAGTACTTGTTCCAAATCAGCTGAGCTAATCGCCGTACAGCCGGCAGTTCCCCGTCGAGCGCTATACCAAACGTGTAAAAAAATGCAGGAGCCGAATCCGGGCCGCCGCTGCCAGTTATGCTCAATCATTATGCCGCACCGGTAAGGGCCGCCAACGCGCAGCATCGATTCCGATCTCGACCAGTCGGGATGTGCAATCGCTGCCCGATTAACAACGCAATTGTAGTACTCGGACTGAGGATCGTCGATTGCTTCCGTTGTAGCGGTTATCTGCTGATAGGGAAACCGGAGGAAGCGAACCTGATCCGAGCTAGCCAGTCCGAAGACAGAGGACAGCCTGAAAACACCCGCTGGAGAGCTTTCGTCGCCTTCCTTCTTCCTCGGCGCTCCTGCCTCACCGGTACCATGCAGACCTATGCCCCAGGCAAATCCACGGGCGCCAGTCACGCCAGCAAATGGCTTTCCCACCTGGTGCCAGGAAATTGGTCCGGCCCGAATTCGCTCGAAAAGTCGGATCGTTGCACTTGCTGTGTTCCAAGACTCGGTAGTTACGACAATGAGTTGAAGGCAACTGCTCATCTCTGGAATTGATGTATGCAGTTGAAGCGGCAGCTGAAAACTTGCACCAGCTGTTTGGCCAGCTTCGTTCGTCACTAAATAGACGGCCATGACGACCACCAAGGCCACGAATCTCTTTCTCATTTCTCACGTCTTGCGGACCCGTCTGGGTACGTTCGCTGTTTTTGAAGAACCGGTCTGAAATGGCCCGTTATTTTTCAGACATCTCCTCGAATCATCTATTGGATGTGCCGCTCTGGTGTTATCCAAGCGGTAATGCTTCGCAGAAGCAGCGTCCAACCGTGCATTTAGAACGCGCTCGACTAGGTGGGTTCGTCTGCCGGATACGATCGGGGTACTCTACTGGGCACGGTCAACTCTTCCTGATCCATCTTTGGGTTATTGCAGAAATGGTTATTGTCGTTTGGTCCATTGAGGACAGTGGACTCACGGCTGCATTTAATAGCTGCCGAAACTGTCATATTTGGCTTGTTTCTGTAACATAAGCTACAGATTTCGCAGATTCGAGAAGGAGGGTACAGGGTTTCTAGCATCCCAGCGTTCCAGCGCTTTTTGGAGCTCGAAAGATTGCAGGGGCTTAGAAATATAGTCGTCCATTCCTGCAGCGAAACATTTATCTCTGTCGCCTTCCATGGCATTAGCAGTCATCGCTATAATATAAACGGGTGTTTTCCGGCCAAAGCGATGATCCGAGCTGATTTCTTCTTTCCGGATCGCTCGTGTCGCTTCGTATCCATCCATTTCAGGCATCTGACAGTCCATGAAAATGATGTCATACGATCTTTGCTTCACCGCTATTAAGACCTCCAATCCATTGGTCACTGTGTTTGCTTGGAACCGGAGCTTTTTCAGTTGGGCTAAAGCTACTTTTTGGTTAATGAGATTATCCTCCGCTAAAAGGATGCGCACTTTCTCGAGCTCCGGTTCGGACTCCAAGCAAGCCGACTTCGATGCAGAGATGGCAGATTGCTCAAACTCCTTTTCAGGCATCGGTATGGCCATGGTGTCCATCAGACAGTCAAACAGACGCGATTGTTTGGTCGGTTTGACAAGATACGCATCTATCCCGATTTTCTTTAATTCCGCTCCGTTTGTTGCGTACCCCAGGGAGGTCAAGAGGATCAACCGAGTGCTGGCGATGGTGGGATCGGCCTTGATCGCACGCGCGAGAGTCAAACCATCCATTTCAGGCATCTGTCCGTCCAAAAGTGCCAAATCGTATGGTTTACCGTCTATTGCAGCGGCTTGCAGAAGCTGCAAGGCTTCAGCGCCGCTAGCCGCTCTGTTCACCTGTATTTTCCAGCCCAGAATCTGGCGTTCGAGCATTTCACGATTCGTGACATTATCATCGACTACGAGCGCCCGCACTTTGAATGGATCGCGAAAGGCTCTTTCCGGGTATTCTCCGGCACTTGTCTGCTTCTCAAATTTCGCAGTGAACCAAAAGGTTGAGCCTTTCGCTGGTTGGCTTTGCATTCCAATTTTACCCTCCATCATCGTGATCAATTGTTTGGCGATGGCGAGGCCTAAGCCTGTCCCACCGTATTTGCGAGTGGTAGAAGAATCAGCCTGTTTGAATGGCTCAAATAGCAGACCCTGAGCTTCGGTCGGAATGCCTATGCCGGTGTCTTGAACTTCAAAACGCAACAAAGCCTGGGTCTTGGTTTCGCTTTCCTTGAAAACACGAACTATCACCTCTCCCGTTTCTGTAAATTTGATGGCATTGGCAATCAGATTGGTGAGAATTTGCCGCAATCGACCAGGATCGCCGCGTAGTCGTGTAGGCGTCCCGGGCAGGATTGTGTCAGCTAACTCGAGTTCTTTGCTGTGTGCGGCTTCGGCCAACATGTCTAAAGTGCTTTCGACAGTCTCAATCAGATCAAAATCTAGGATTTCGAATGAGAGTTTGCCCGCCTCCATTTTGGAAAAATCCAGAATATCATTAATGATTTTCAGCAGAGCCTCAGCGCTTGCTTGTATGCTCTGCGCGTACTCACGCTGTTGCGGATCCAAGTCGCTGTCGATTAACAATTCAGTCATGCCAATGATGCCATTCATCGGCGTTCGAATTTCGTGACTCATGGTGGCGAGGAACTCGCTCCTGGCGCGCCCAGCTTTTTCTGCAGCCTCGTTGGCTGCCCTCAGATTCTGTTCATCTAATTTGCGAGCAGTAATGTCGCGCGACAGTCCAAACGTCCCAATCACATTGCCGCTTGCGTCACGCCAAGGGACTTTCGTGGTCGAAACCCATGATTCGCGTCCGTCAGGCCAAGTTTCCTTCTCCTCAATACCAACGATCGACTGGCCGGTCGCTATGATTCTTTGCTCATCAGCCAGTGCTATCTCCGCATGCTCTCCCGCGAAGAGATCTTGATCGGTTTTTCCGATGATCTCCGATTGATCCTTGAGACCGAACCAGGAAAGCAGTGCGCGATTAACTGCCAAAAAGCGGCTATCGCGATCTTTGAAATAGATGTTGTCCGGAAGATTGTTCATCAACGTTGATAACAGATCTCGCTCGCCGGCCAGCGCCACTGTGGTACGATGCCGCTCCGTGATATCCAAGCAAAGACCCGTCACGGGCGGACTGCTATCCTGGCCAAGTCGGCGGACATTAAAACGCATTTGCAGGAAACGGACCGCCGCGGCGCCACGATGGAAGATTCGGAATTCGCTGCAGAAATTTGAGCCTCCCTTCAGGCCAGCAGCAATTTCTTGGGTCAGTCTTATGCGGTCGGTTGAATCTACGAGCGAGAGGAAGTCGCGGTACTTCCCGGAAAATTCCTCTGGCTGGAAACCGAAAAGTACGCACATCTGGGTGTCCCATCGCATGATTCCCGTGGTTAGGTCCCAATGATAGGTTCCAATCCCCGCCGACTTGAGCGTGAAAAGCAGGTCATCTCTCGAGAGCATACTGTTCATTTTTCTTGCCCGATCTCGCGAGCACGCAGGTTTCTGGTTTGCTCCCGCCTGAACCGAGGCTTAATAATTTCCGTATTCACTAAAATATCACCCTGTTTGGCACTCTGCCCAACATTTTGTCCAAAATCCCACTCAGGGTGGACCGGTCGCGGATTTCAATTCTTACTGAGCCGACCCCGGGTTTACCTCCTCTCGACAGGAAGCTGACCGGCGACGAAGCCCAAGAGATTCAGGCGCTCGCCCCTTCCAAAATCGCCAACTCTGCTACCGGAGCTCCTAAACCAGCCTAGGACTCGGTGCACTACACCGGGTCAGATGATATCCTGAGCTGCGCAGCCTTGACTCGCAAATCGCAGCGCTCGACCAGCTTTGCATCGCCTTTGAGGATTTCGAACTCCGTTCGCTCCCCCTCTCGTCTAAAGCGGATATCTAACTTGTGCTTACCGATCCTGAGGTCTTGAATCGTCAGATCGGGTAACCATGGCGGCAGTGACGGATCAACGTAGAGCCTGTTGCGCGGCGCATCGGGCAGAAATCCCAACAACGCCTGCATCAGCATGAAGGCTGAGCCCGCAGCCCAGGCCTGTGGTACATTCGCGCCTATATACTGCACCGGAAAGTTCGTCTCATTCCTCTCGAACGCAGTGTAGAGTTCGGGCAGCTGGTTAACCAGGAAATGTCGTGCTGCCTCGACAATGCCCTCGGCGATTCGTGCCGCCTCCGCTGCGAAGCCGTAGGCCTTGAAGCCCATGGCGATGATGGAGTTATCGTGCGGCCAAACCGATCCGGTCTGGTAATTGTACGGGTTGAACGCTGGATTTAGAGCGGAAAGAGTGCGAATGCCCCACCCGGACCACATATCCGGCGCCATCAGGCGTTCCATCACCTTCTTAGCGCGGTCAGGAGAGACAATCCCGGACCAAAGGCAGTGCCCTGCATTGGAAGCAACGCTCAAGACCTTTTTCTTCTCGCCATCCAACGCGTAGGCGTAAAAGCCCAGGTCTTCGTCCCAGAAAACCTCATTAAATCGATCGAAGATCGTGGCTGCCTTCGCCCGAAGCGCCTGTGCTCGCTCGCCCTTGCCTAAGGCATCGAAGATCTCGGCCATGCGCACCCATGCGTCGTAGACATAGCCTTGAAGCTCGCAGAGCGCCTTTGGTCCCTTCACCAATGTGCCATCTGGGTAGACGACCGAATCGCCTGAATCCTTCCAACCCATGTTCTCGTAGCCGACTGGCGAGCGTGTCTGGTATTCCTGGAAGCCGTCCCCGTCGCGGTCGCCATAATCGTCGATCCAGGACAGGCAAGCCTCTGCAGTCTTCAGATGCCGCTCCAGGAGCCCGAGATCCCCTGTAGCACGCCAAGCAGCGTGCAGCGTGATTAGATAAAGCGGCGTCGAGTCGGCGGTGCCATAATATGGCGTGTGCGGGATGAGCTTGAAATGCGCAAGCTCACCATAGCGCATTTCGTGCAGGATCTTACCCGGCTCCGCATCGCGATAGTTGTCCTCTTCCTTCGCCTGCAGTGATCCCAAAATGTCCAGCGCCCCACGAGCGAATTCCGGATAAATCAGAATGTTTTGCAGCGACACAATCAGGCTGTCTCGGCCAAATGGAGCAACGAACCATGGAAGCCCGGCGGCCGGCAAGAATACCTTGTGATCCGTGCCTTCAATTGGCAGGCGCAGCGCGGCCATGTCCTCCAGAGCCTGACGATAAAAGCTATAGAATTTTTCGCTGGTTGTTTGGATCTTAAGAACCGTACGCAGCCAGTCCGCCATGGTGTCGGCATGGTGAGACTTGAAGGAATCCCCAATGCAGTCATGCGGTGGGGCGAAATGTTTGTCACCGTCCTCAAACGTGTACAGCAGGCATGTATGCCAAGCTTCTCCCGGCTTCAACCCCACCTCGAAGCTAAGCCGGCCATTGGCATACACTCCCCTGTTATTTACACCAGCCCGAAGTGTTACTGCACGGCTGAAGTCGCCGTTGCGATAGACGGTGCGCAGTTGACGTCGCGGTTCCGACCATTCTGTGGTGATCCGTCCGCGCCGCACGATGTGACCCGCTTTGACTTCGAAGATATCTGCAAAGTCACAGCGGAGCGCGATTTCCAGCTGGAACTTCACCGGGTTCATACTGTTATTGGTGATGTCCAGGTCTTCGTGCATGCCGCCGCTGATTGAGCGGCTGATGGTGAGTCCGAGCGTACGCGGCGAAATTGTGCCGTCCTCTGTCAGAATGGCGCGATTAGTGAGAAAGATGCGCGACGAGTAGTAGGTAATTGGGCCGCCGTTGAGTAGCTCCCAAGCTTCGCCGTTAGCGTAGATCCTCCAACTGCTGATGACGCGGGTGTCAAAAAAGTAAAGGCCTTTTTCACTCGGCCAGTTAATCCGCGCGTCCTGCTCGGTGATTAACACCGTCTGACCCTGATGAATGGAAATCTCGGGTGGGCCGACCTGGATCTTAAAAGACATAGGATTTGAGTTGTCCTCTCAGTTCAGAACATTTGAAGGAGATGGCGCGCCCCCGTGCAGCTGTCATTGCCAATGGATCAGGCTTTCAATGTGCGCAAGCTATAACTCCACGCATATCGGCCCGGTTTAATCTTGTATTGCTCAAGGGGACCGGGGCCGCAGCTTTCCGTTCCGAGACCGCGCTGGCGGTAATCAAGGTTAAGAATGACTTCCTTTCGCGGATGAAGGTCATACGTATGGTAGGCGGCGTAGAGGTCTTCTGCTGTGTAGTGACTCGCCGAAAACTCCATTGGTCCCGCGGCTTGCACCACAAGCCTCAACTTTTCGGAGCGCAACGAAAGCCAGCGCACGTCTGTGTGATTTCCATGTTCTTGCGGCATGATGTAGGGGACATATTGGTCCGTGACAGTGCTTTCGTAGAGATCCACAAGAGCGGCCCGTTTTCGGTCACAGTAGTTTTCGAATGGACCACGACCGAACCAACTCAGTTTCTCGAGCCCCGCCTGCAGGATGAGAACAACGCCCAGACGCGGGAGGTCAGGGATAGCTCTGTCCACGGCAAAAAAGTTATCGACCTGAATGCCGCCATCTGGCGCGATCGTGTAGCTGTGCTGATGCCGTAAAGCCTTGTCTGAAGCAGCACAGGCACCCAGGTGCTCGAACCAAAGCGTGATGCTCCCGTCTTTGTGGCGTCTCGCTTTGGCCGATACGGCTTTGATGGCCAGTTTGTCCAGACCTTGGGCGCGCCATTTGTTCAAAGGACGCCATGTGTCGTCAATTCGGCCTTTGATTCCGTCGTTGTCAGTCGGACCGCGCCAAATCTGTAGCTGCGGACCGGAAACCAGCAGGTCCTGCTCTTGCCAGCGCAAACCTTCGATCAGTCCGGTTGCGCGGGAAGCCACCAGATGGAAAACATCGTTTTCCACTATGAAATTGTCTTCGTTTTCAGCGAGTATAAGCCGCCTGGCGGTGTGCCTTACGGCCTTCGACGGCGGCTTCTTTGCGGTTTTCGCTGAGATCGGGATTTGATGCCAGCCAACCTCGTGACCTGATTTGCACCAAGCCGTGACGGCCGCTGCATAGAACCGGAAGTTTAAGAAAGTCTCCTGGCCGGCTTCCGCGGTGATAGCCGGCAGCTTTAGATCGATCTTCGCCTCGTTCTGCGGCTCCGTCTTCAACACGGGAAGCTTGCCTTTCGCCACCCCGTTGCCGTTGACCTTGAGCTCCCATTCGCCATTCATCCAAGCGAGCGTGGCGAAGTCCTGCATGTTTTTGATTTTGAGGACTCCGGTTCTGGCATTGAAACCTATCACTTTGGCCGGTTGGGCCAGGTATTTGAATTCGTAGATCCCGGGATGTGGCGTCCGATCGGGCCAGACCAGACCGTCACAGACGAAGTTCAGATCGTTTGGCTCGTCGCCGAAATCGCCTCCGTATGCCCAATATTCCTGGCCCTCTTTTGTCTTTTGCTTGAGCCCATGGTCGATCCATTCCCAAATGAAACCGCCCTGCAACCCGGAATACTTCTCAAACGCATCCCAGTAATCTGCCAACGAGCCGTTGCCATTGCCCATCGCATGTGAGTATTCGCACATGATGAGCGGCCGATTGCGGTCCGGATGCAATTTGTCGGTCGCCCACTCAATAAGACTTTCGACGGGCGGATACATCGGACAAACAATATCGGTCACCCGGTATCCCAGATCGTAGATTTTTCCAGTCGGCTGCTTTTCCACACCCTTGACCCAGATACCCGGCTCGAAATGAAGCGGGCGGCTTGGGTCATACCCGCGAATCCAGCCAGCCATGGCATCGTGGCTTGAACTGTATCCGGTCTCATTCCCGAGCGACCAGAGGATCACAGAAGGATGATTCTTGTCGCGCTCGACCATGCGAATGGCCCGCTCAAGAAAGGCGGGAGCATATCGGCGGTCGCGTCCGACTTGCTGATAATAGGCGTGTGATTCGAGGTTTGCCTCGTCGATCACATATAAGCCGAGCTCGTCGCAAAGGTCGAGCCAGTAGGGGTCGTTCGGGTAGTGCGACGTTCGGACCGCGTTGAAGTTAAAGCGTTTCATTGTCACCGCATCCAGCCGCATAGTTTCGCGATCCAACGCTTTGCCTTTCGTCTCGTGATGATCGTGCCGGTTGACGCCCTTGATCAACACTCGCCTGCCGTTGACAAGAAGCAGGCGGTCTTTGACCTCCACGGATCGAAATCCAACCCGCGTGGAAGTAGCCTCGATACCCCTGCCCTCCGGGTTTTTGAGTGTCACCACAACGGTGTAAAGATTCGGCAACTCGGCCGACCAGAGCAGCGGGTCTTTTATCGGTTGCTCGAACTCCGCCTGCAGGCGTGGCCAGTTGAAAGGCTCGCCGGCGGGAACAGCTGATCGAAGCGGCCTATTGAACATAGCCCTGCCTTTCGCATCGAACAGTTCCGCTTCCACGACCCAATCCTCCTCCGGCTGGCCCGGGAAGCCTATTTTAACCTTAAGCTGGAGGCGTCCGTCAGCGTAATTGTTTTCGAGATTCCCTACTGCGAACAGGTCGGCAATGTGCACCGGACCAGTGGAATAAAGATAAACCTCACGATGCAGCCCCCCCATCCACCATTGATCCTGGTCTTCAATAAAAGTGGCATCCGACCATTTCACTACGATGGCGACGACCAGATTTGTCCGTCCAAACATCACAGATCGCGAAATGTCGAATTCAGAAGGAAGACAAGAGTCTTTGCTCAATCCGATCGGCTCGCCGTTAACGTAGAGATAAAGCACGCTTTCCGCTCCGCCCAGATGGATTACAATGCGGCGACCCTCCCAGTCGGCAGGCACTGTAAACTCTTTGGCATAGATACCGGTGAGATTGTCTTGAGGAACGTAAGGCGGCTCATCCGGAAAGGGCATCTGTACGTTCGTATATTGCGGAGCGCCGTACCCCTGGAGTGTCCAGTTGCCGGGGACCTCCACGGTATCCCACTTCGAGCGGTCGCAATCCAGCGCCGTGTCACTCCGGACGACGTTTTCGGGCCTGTCGACCGCCTTGAATCGCCAATGTCCATTGAGCAACTGAAACCAGGGAGTCTTTTCCCTGTCGACGCTTCGGGCCTCCTGCGCCGAAGGGAACGGATAAATCGTCGCCCGCATCGGAACGCGGTTGATCGATACACACTCAGGCGCCATCCAGCTTTTCAAGGAGCCGATGTGAAGAAGAGCGGGTGTTGTTTGCATACGAAGAGACAGTGGTTCAGAAACTGCAGAATGGGTCGATGCGGTTTTTTCGCTCTGCGGATGGCTGATTCATGCGGCGCATCCGATGAAGAACTCGACTCTGCCGGCACTCTCTTTGAAGCCAGTATTTGTTCCCGTATAGGTCGGATGCTCAATTCTTCTCTATCCACTAGCAAAGGTTTAGATAGCCGGCCCGCACAAGGTGCGGACCGGTTTCTATTGCCCCCTAGAAAAAGTTCATTTTAAACCACGCCTCTGCTTCAGAATTCTTTCGCGTTATCTTGTGCAACATCGGGGGTTGGCTTGGCACCATGGCCATGTGAGTTCAATGATCTCGCGCGCGTCCAGTCTGATTCTAGTGTGCCGTCTCGCATATAATGATGACATCGTTGCGTTCAAAATGGACCGCCGGCAAGGCGCGAGAGGGCGCATATCTAAATCGATACCTAACCGACGAGCAACGCAGCCGCCGGCCCATTTTCAAGGCCACCTTCTGGGTCGCGGCGATGTCATCATTATATGCGAGACGGTACACTAGCTACTTCACGGCGCCTAATGTTAGGCCCGAGATGAATTGGCGTTGAAGTATGAAGAAAATTGCCACGGGCGGTAATGCGGCAATGATGGATCCAGCGGATATTAACTGCCATGAGGCAACCCATTCACCTCGCAGGGCGGAAAGTCCTGTGGTTACAGGTTTAACCGCGTCACTCTGGACCATGACTAAGGCCCAGAAATAGTCGTTCCAGATAAAAGTAAATATTAAAACCGCCAACGCTGCCAACGCCGGCCGCATCAGGGGGAGGATGATACTCCAAAAGATCCGAAATTCATTGGCGCCTTCGACGCGCGCTGACTCCATCAAAGCGTCGGGGAGAGTCGAGATGAAATTCCGCATGAACAGCGCACAAAAGCCTGTCTGGAACGCGAGATGGAAAAAGATCAACGCCCAGTAGGTGTCGTAAAGTCCCATCCGCACTGCCATATTCCGGACTGGCACCATCAGGATCTGGAAAGGGACAAAGTTGCCGCCGACGAACATGCAGAACAACAACAAATTGCCTCGAAACCGATATTTAGCCAGGGCGAAGCCGGCGAGGGTCGCTAGAGCAATTGCTCCGGCGACGGCTGGCAATGTAATGATCACCGTGTTGAGCATGTAGCGGACCATCGGGGTTTGCTGGAAGACCTCAGCGTAATTCGAGAATTTCCATTCCTTGGGCAATCCCCAATAATTGCCTACATTGAAATCTTCGAGTGACCGGAGCGATGTCAACATTACCGCTAGCAGCGGCAAGAGCCAACAAATCAGAGCGATTACAATCGCTGCATAGTAAGCGTAGCGCTTTGGAGCGCTCGCATCCTGGATAGGTGCGGGAAACATCAGCGTCTTTCGTTACGGATCATGTGTCTCAGAAAGAAAGCAATGAACACCGACATAATGAGAAACAGAACAACGGCGATAGCGGCCCCGTAACCCATGCGGAAATTCGTGATCGATTGCTGGAACATGAAGTAAGCCAGGATGGACGAACTACCGAAGGGACCGCCGTCGGTCATGACCTGCACGAGATCAAACGAACGGAGAGCGCCGATAATGGTGACCACAACTGCAATAAAGGTTGCCGGACGTAGTTGCGGGATGATTACGTGCCAGAGCAATTTCAGCCCGCGCGCTCCGTCAATGCGCGCAGCCTCGATCTGCTCCGGATCGACTGCCGTAAGACCGGTCAGATAGAGGATCATACAGTATGCAATCTGCGGCCAAAGGCCGGCGGCAATGATCGAAGGGGTCACCAGGTGCTCATCTGAAAGCGGAGAAATCGATGGCAGTCCGAATATTCCCAGAATCGTATTCAAGAGGCCATGGGAAGGCTCGTAGAACCAGGAAAAGACTAATCCCACGACCACCCCGGAGAGCACGAAAGGGAAAAAGAAAAGCGACTTCACAATCCGCATCCCTCGAACATTCTGATTCAAGAGGATAGCGATTGTCAGACCGAGCACCGGACCGAGCAGAAACAGAACTATCCAGTAAACGTTGTTTTTCAGTGAGGTCCAGAATTGGTCGTCCTGGAAAAGCGCCACATAGTTGCTGAGACCGATAAACTTTTTTGTAGGACTGAGGCCATCCCAATCGAAAAGACTGAGCCAGAACGACTGGAAAATCGGGATAACCACGTAGACGCCAAAGACGATTACTGCCGGTGCCAGGAAAATCCAGGGCACGAGAAGGATGCTCATCCCGCGACGCTTAGGTGTAGCGCGGAGGGCAACTTCTGGCTGGAGTGACACGCTCTGCTGTGGCGCATTCATCTCGCCTTCGACTTGGTTTTCCGCCTTGGGTCAGTTCCCGAGAACGATCTTTTCCCCTCCGACCTGCCCTTTACCTCCCACGCCCGCCTCTTTTGGCTGTTCCTTGAAAACACGCTCCTCGACTTTATCAAGTCGCTGCAGGATGCTATCGACGCGGCTCGGATACGCCATGAACTCCTGGAAACCTTTCATACCCTCAGTCGCCATTTCAGGGTTGGTGTCGCGGTCGTAGAATTGCGCCGCTTTGGCGTTAGCCAGGAGTTTGGCTCCCGCCTCCAGAAAAGGATCGACAGGCGGTTTCGCATTCTGGTTGGCTGGGAGCTCTTTAATTCCCGCCGCAATCAATTCCTGAGTCTCAGGCTTGGCAACAAACTCGAGGAATTTGCGCGCCCCTGCTTTGTTCTTCGCTTTCGCCGGGATATGAATGGTGTCTACCGGCGCATCTTCTCCGTCGGCAAGGTCGGGCTTAATCGCTGGAAAGGCGAAAAACCCAATCTTATCCTTCATATCTTCCGAAATAGTCTCAGTGAAGAAGTTTCCTATCAGGATCATTGCGGCTTTGCCGTTCATGATGAAAGGAACGCTTTCCTGCCAGGAATAGTTACTGTTGTTGGCTAGGAAAAATCCAGCATCAATTAACTGCTTCCACTTCGCGAAGACGTCCTTCACCTTCGGGTCGGTGTAAGGAACTTTGCCGTCCATCAGTTGGATGTGAAAATCAAACCCGTTGGTTCGCAGGTCCAAGTAGTCAAACCAGCCGGCAGCCGTCCAGGGAAACTTCGTCCCAATGGTACATGGGGTGATTCCATTCTCCTTCAGCTTTTTGCCCGCCGCAAGGAATTCGTCCCAGGTCTTTGGCACGGCAATCCCATACTTCTCGAAGATATCTTTGCGGTAGTACACGCCCCATTGATAATAAGCGAAAGGGATACCCCATTGTTTGCCATTTACCGTCATGGCAGGAAGGGTGCTTTTGAACGCTTGGTCGTAGTTGTTTTTTTTCCAGACATCGCTGACGTCGTCCAGCAATCCTCGGTCGACGAAAGCCTTCATCCGATTACCAGCGAACCAGAAAACGACATCCGGAGGTTCGGTGGTCAGCCAATTGCGGATCGCTGTTTTATAGCCTTCATGGTCCATCGTGTTAAACTGCACCTGGAGATCGGGATACTGTTTCTTGAATTCGTCGACTACCTTGGTAAAGGTCTCTTTGGGAGCCGGATCCGATTCGTTGGAATTGATGACCAACTTCTCAGCTTTTGCGGCGGACGAGATGAAGGCCAAGCCGAGTAACAACGACGAGAGCAATGCGCGCTTGATCATAGGGGGAAGAGTTGGAAATTGCTGCAGAAAAATGGATGCGATAAAGCTTGCAACACGTGATAGTACGAAGTCAAAAGTTTTTTCAAGAAAACGCGTTCGCAGATCCGGCGTGACATTCTAGGCTGGTTCGATATCGACCCAAGGACAGAATGATGCGACGGGTTACCACTCACGATATTGCTCGAGAAGCCGGGGTAGCGCGAACGACCGTGTCGCACATCTTAAATAATCGTCCGGGGATCATAATCAGCCCTAAAACTCGGGAACGCGTCCTGACCATCGCTCGAAACTTAGGCTACGTTGCTAACTCAGCTGCTCAGATGTTAGTCACCGGACGGAGCCAGACTATCGGCCTGATTCTGTCACGTCCTGACCTGATTTCCGTAGACGCTTTTGTACCTATGATGGTGTTTGGACTGAACGAGGCGTGTCGCACCCAAGGATACCGGCTGTTGATGGAATCGGTTCAAGAACCCGCTGGTGCGGATGCCTACTTGGATATGGCGAAAAGCAAACGTATTGATGGCATGATCGTCATTAATCCACGCAAGGGGGATGTCGGCCTGCGAAAAGTCATCGAATCAAGGTTCCCCGTACTGGTCTTCGGATCTT
>JAFAQT010000329.1 GCA_019246215.1 Verrucomicrobiota bacterium | reverse complement strand
GAGGCGGTTGCCTTGTACCGAGACGGTGCGACCATTGAGCAGATGGTCATCCCGTTGGAGGCGGACCAGTAGTGAAACCACATCAGGCTCGCTGCGGCCGCCGGTACCAGGAGCTTCCAGTCCAGGTGCAGAAACAGCGCCGCGGCGAGCAGCGAAAGGAAGGTACCTCCGAAGCCCCATTGGGAAATCCCGCGATGACCCAATTTCGGCGTAACCATCGGAGCGACAAACCCGCTGATCGTGGCGATGATGTAGATGCCGGCGGTAAAGAAGTTGGTGCCGGCGATCCCGGAGACCCCGCTGAGCAGCAAGATGACCGGCAAGTAGAACCCGAACGCAGAGAATTCGATACCCTGCGCCGCGTTGGAGATCCAGGCATAGATGCTGGCCTTCCGGCGGATCGGGTCCTTCCAGATGTCGGCCAGGAAGTCCCGGGTGCGTGGGCGCTGAACGCGATAGTCTTCGTCCGGCAGCATATCCAGCGGGTCGTTGAATATTTCCCTGGCGACCTTTTTGGCCTGCTTGAACTTGCCTGCCTGGATCAGCGAGAGCGCTGTGTCCGGGATGTCGAGCCGCAGGAGTAGCAAGATCAACGCGGGAATTGCACCTAGCGCAAGGCCAATCCGCCACAGCAGGCCGTGATCCATGCCGCTCAGATACATGATCGTGACCGCTACGATGCAGGCGACCTCGCCCAGGCCGAACATGCCCTGCCAGCGGTTACCCATGACCTCGCGCTTGCCCTTGGGCATTGACTCCATGATGTAGGTGTAACCGGTGGCGATGTCGCTCCCCAGGGGGATCCCCAAGAAGAAACGGATGATCACCAGTTCCCACATATTCCTCGCGAAGGCCTGCAATACCGCCAGCACCACAAACGACGCCATGGTGGTAAGGAACACTTTTCGCCGTCCTACGCGATCGGCCGCCCAGCCTCCAATCAACGTACCGACCAATGCACCCAGCTGAACCGAGGCTGAAGTCAGGCCGAGCAACGCGGCGTCGGGCTTGAACTCGTTCTTTATGAAGATCAGCAAGAAAGAAATCGAGTACAGATCCCATGCTTCAATGAAGATGGTAGTGATCATCAACCAGCCGGTACGCGTGCCGGACCGGGTTCCCTCCATGCTCAGCACGTGCGCAACCGCCTTATCGGATAGCGTCCGGAAGCTTTCTTGGTTGGGGATCATCCGGCTTCTCGGATATCTGGGGGTCCGGAGAATGTCAATGTAAAGTTGTCTGCCTCGGACGCCCAGGTGGGTACAGTCACGAATGTACGCAATCTGACTCGGACCGGTTCAGACTCCAGAGTATCAGGTCCAAGCCCCGCCCCTGAGGATGTAAAAATTGATATTGGCCGGCGCAAAGGGGTGGAAGTTTGCCAGCTTTGTGTCCCGGATGCTCAAAATCTCAAGCCCATAAAGGAGATTTCTTGAGAGGGGTGCCAGGGTCGTCCGCATGTCCGGTCGCTTGAAGCAGCTTGGAGGCCATGAGCTGGAGGTATGCCTTACACTGGAGAGCGCGCGGAGATATACAGAAATACCAGTGAAGTTATTGTATTTCAGGATAACTCGTCTGTATCCGAATAACTTGCTGGCCTGTAATCGTCCAGAATCACACTGAGCCACGGCTTAGCGATCTTGGCGGAATCGGCGTCAAACTGAACCAACTCGATATCCAGTGGCGTATGATCGGCCTGCCAGATCGCCTTTGAACGGCCGGCCTTGCGCCGGTAAATCAAATCGAAAGAGTTGCCGTACTCTTTTGCCTCTTAATGAGCCAAAGTTACGCGATCGGCTGGTAATTGGCGGACTGCGTCATAGACCAAATCATAGGTGGGCGCTTCTCTCCCAAGCGTTTCGCTAATATCCGAGCACGATTACAAAGAACCCTGATCGGAAGAGGTGGTTTTTAAGCGCTAGGCCTTCGATCGCCTTTGGCAATGCAGCCGAAGGCTTGCGCCTGCGACCGCGGTCAATTCGCGGCTTACGCGCGAGTGCGACCAGCCCCGAAGGCCGGTAACGCTCCGACCAATACTGCAGCTTTCGATACGAGGGGTTGGCTTCACGAGCAATCGCGGCAAGGGGCTTATCGTCCAGCGGATCGCCGGCTACGTTGACAACCGCACCGCCAAACTCTACGATTGACGCGGGCAGAAACTGTTACTCGAAGACATGGAGAGGATTCGTTACTGAGGGAGTCGAACGAAATAGATTACAAAGCTCCTCTCTATCTTGGCGCCATGATTAGGAAGGTAAAGCCTGATGAGTAACTTCTCTGCGTTGCATTTTATCCCACTCCTGGGCGAACTCGGGCTTGGCGAACCGAAGGATATGATCGGCTTCTCTCCATGTTATTAGTCCCCCTCAGCGGTGCTTGTTGTGGTGGTGATCTTAGGAATATTCACAACGCTGTATACCGCGGCTATCAGGTTCCTGTTAGAAAAGAGATTAAAAGCGGTTGGCCAGCACCAATAAGGACACGTTTACGATTGCAGGAACTTACCGTTCAAGCCCGTGATTTTCGTCCAACCCGCTTTGCTCAAGATGAAGAATATTTCTAGCGAGTTTGCAAACATCCTGGCACTTGGAGCGTCATTTACGCTGCTGTTTTGTGTCGGCAATGGAAGCGAGAATACCTCTACACATACGGGCCCATTTCCGATCCATCACATCGGTGGGCGACACTAGCGGGCGATCGCCACCTGATATCTAATTAACGGCCTGATAAAAATGATTCGCCCGCTTCAACTCGTTGGACTCTGCCTGCTGCAAGTATCATTTTATTGCTTTGCGGAAAATGGGTACACCACCCCTAATTCCAGCGGCGCAAGAAAAATTACCCTGGCAGAATTCCTGAACAAAGTTGCTGCCGCGAATCTGGACTACGCCGCCCAACGCTACAATGTTTCCATTGCCAAAGCGCAGATTGTTGCCGCCGAGGTCTCACCGAATCCGACGGTTAGCTTTTCCTACTTGGCGGATGTTTCTGTGCAGAATCAGCCCTACATTTATACCGGGGGCATAAGCCAAACCATCGAGATGGGTGGAAAGCGGGGAAGTCGAATTGCAGTGGCGCGACGGAACTATTTGACGGTGGCAGCGACGCTCGAAGATTTCTTTCGGACCCTGCGCGGAACTGCCGCTGGCGCGTTTATCGACGCGATAACCGACCGCATGATCGTCGAACAGAAAAGGAGTTCCTATGAGGCATTGGATAAGCTTGCGACTACAAACCAAAAGCGTTTCGAGGCGGGCGACATAGATGAGGTGGACGCGAACCAGACCCGGGTCGATGCTTTGCAGTCCCGGGACGATCTGCATTCGTCGGAATCGGACGAAGCGACGGCAACAGTGGCGCTCGCGCAGCTGATGGGTATTGCAGGTGCTGAAACGCCCACGCCGGTAGGCAACTTGCGATTTAGAATGAGAAACTTCAATTTAAAGACGGTTTTAGCCGGCGCTATGCAAAAGCGCCCCGATGTCATTGCTGCCCGGCACAGCCTCGAGGCCGCGCAAGCCAGCGTCAGGCTAGCGCGAGCGAACCGCTACCCGGACGTAACCGTAGGATTATCATTGGTGCATACGACAAGGAGCAAGAATCCCATCAATCCGAGTCCCACCTTTGATGCGGCGAACCTCTCGGTTTCTGTTCCGTTGCCGCTTTTTAATTCTCTTCGCGGCGAATATGAATCGGCGGTTCAAAGCGCGCTCCAATCCGCCACGAGCCTTAAGTCAATCATGTTAAAGGCTGAGGTTGATGTTCGACAGAGCTACAAGCGCTACGAATTAGCGAACGCTAGACTTGGGCAGTATCAGGGCGGGGCACTCGAACTCGCCGACAAGGTGCTCCAGGCGAAGCTGGTCAGTTACCAGAAAGGCGCCGCCACCCTGCTGGACGTATTAACTGCCCAGAAAGCAGAAAATGATGTGCATCTGGCCTATATTAACGCCCTCACCGAGCGGGCTAAAGCATTAGTGGCGTTGGAGCAAGCGACGGCCATTTGGGACCTGGAAGATGGCCAAGAATAGAAACGAAAGATCATGAAAGAACTGTCTCATCTAGTGCACGCGAGCTCGAAGTTTTCCCCTTTAGCGGTGGTATTTTGTCTGGTTTTTCTCAACGGATGCCAGAAGGCTAAGACTCCAGAGGAGAAGTCGCGCGATACATCGACTTTCGAGCCTAAGGTCAGCAACGGGCAAGATGTCGAATTTCCTGAAAAAATGACGCAACCCTCGATTTTTAAAACTACCGAAGGCAAACCGGTCTATAACGACGAAGTGCGATTCACTGGTCGCGTTACATGGAACGAAGATTATGCGGTTCGGGTTTATACACCTGTGGCCGGCCAGGTAGCAAAAATTGTGGCTGAATCAGGGCAAAAAGTGGCTCCTGGTGACGACCTGGCTCTGATCCACTCCTCTGACTACGGGCAAGCGCTTTCGGATTACCTCAAAGCAACCGCAACCCTGAGTCAGGCGGAGAAGACTTACAAGCGTCAAAAAGAGTTGACCACTTACGGAGCCGCCGCCACGAAAGATGTTGAGCAGGCGCAAGCCGACTACGAGAATGCGGTGGCTGAAAAAGACAGGGCGCTTGCAGCTCTACAGAGATACGGGAAGCCCACGGGCGATTTTAGTGATCTCTATCACCTGCGAAGTCCGATCGGCGGGTATGTCGTTGATAAGAAGATCAATAATGGCCAGGAGGTGCGCCCCGATATGATCCTTGGCAGCACCACCGATGTCATTACACCGCTCTTCACCATCGCGGATCCGAACCACCTTTGGGTCTTGCTCGACGTGCCGGAAACTAATCTGAATGAACTAAAAGTCGGACAGGAGATCGAGTTGCGAACTCCTGCCTATCCTGGACGGATATTCGCCGGAAAACTCACCGTCGTCGGCGCATCACTCGACCCCCAGACCCGGGTCGTCCACACCCGCGCCAATGTCGAAAATCCGGATGGAGCGCTCAAAGCAGAAATGTACGTCACGGTTAACGTCAAGGTACCGATGAGTGGAACTCCCTCGGTCGAAGTCCCGGCCAGCGCCGTCATCTTCCTCGATGGTAAATATTACGTGTTCGTACCGGATAGAATAAATCCCAACAAATTCAGCAGGCGCGAAGTCACGGTGCTGCATGAGCGCTCGGCGGGTGCGACAGTGATTCTCCAAGGAGTTCAACCCGGGGAGCGTGTGGTGAGCGACGGGAGTTTAGAGATGAACGAATACGTCACCGCGGGCCCGGGAGAGGACTCGAAATCGGAAGCCACTGTGACGCCGAACCCATGAAAGCGTTGATCGTAAGCCTTCTCCGCGGGCGGGCCATAATTGTCGGATTGATCACCGCTTACGTTATCGCCGGCGTGATGGCGCTTCGACATTTACCGATTGAGGCCTATCCCGATGTGACGAACATCCAGGCTCAAGTCATCACGTTGTGGCCGGGGCACGCGGCCGAGGAGGTAGAAAAGTTCGTCACGATTCCCGTCGAAAACCAGATGAACGGTCTGCCGCAGAGGGCATCTATGCGGTCGATCTCTATGTTCGGGTTATCCGTGGTAACGATCACGTTTGAGGACGATGCCGATAACTACAAGGCGCGCAGTCTTGTGAGCCAACAACTGGCCCAAGTTACACTTCCGACTGGCGCCCAAGGCTCACTCTCCTCAGACTCAACCGCGGTTGGCGAAATCTTCCGATACACTCTCCAGGCGCCGCGGGATTACCCGTTGACGGAATTGCGCTCCCTGGAAGATTGGGTGGTCGAACGCCAGTTTCGCACCGTGCCAGGGGTAGTCGATGTCGCGGGCTTCGGCGGGCCAACCAAGCAATACCAGGTATTGATCGATCCCGTCAAACTCAAGAGCTACAATATTACTCTCCAGCAGATTGTGCAGGTTCTGCAAAACAGCAACCAGAACGCTGGCGGCGCTTACATTGAACATGGCTCCCAAATGTTCATTATTCGCGGCCTTGGCCTGATTCAAACCCTCGACGACATCCGGGACACCGTCATTACCGTCCGTAACAATACCCCCATTAAGGTTGGCGACCTGGGCGAAGTGGTGGTCGGCAATCAACTCCGGCTTGGCCGTGTCGGCTTGAACAGGCCGCAGCCAGGAAAATCGCCCGAAGAAACCGATCAGGATGATGTCGTTCAAGGCATCGTGCTACTCCGCAAAGGCGATAACGTGCTTGAGGTGTTAAAGCGGGTGGAAGCGAAAGCCGAACAAATCAATCAAACTTACCTTCCGCCCAATGTCCGGCTTGTTCCACATTACGATCGAACTGAT
>JAFAQT010000076.1 GCA_019246215.1 Verrucomicrobiota bacterium | reverse complement strand
GAAGATCTTGCAGACGGGCTGGATTGTCTCTGTGCCAAAGGCGAGCGCAGCTATCGCTTGTGCGCCTCCAATCTTGTAAATTTCGGTTGCGCCAGCCAGTTGCAGGGCGGTCAGAAGGCCAGGATTGACTGTTTTATTCGGGCCGACTGGGGAAACTGCTGCAATTTCGGGTACGCGGGCTGCCGCGGCAAGCGAGACAGTCATGATCGCGGTAGATACCAGCGGCGCAGTTCCTGCCGGCACATAGATGCCAACTCTTGACAAAGGATTGAAGCGCTCCCCAACTTCTGCTCCCTGGCCGTTTTCCGCCATCCAGTCTGCGCGCAAGCTTTGAGAGGCGAACCCAAACACATTCGCGTGTGCCGCTTCCAAGGCGTGAAACAAGGCAGGTTTAACCAAACCGGTTGCGATCTGGATTTCTGGTTCGGAGACTCTTAAATCCTGAGGGACAAAATGGGCACCGTCGAATCTTCGCGCAAATTCGATCAACGCGTGATCCCCCTGTTGCCGCACCTCTGAAATGATCGTTGAAACTTCGCTGATCAACTTTGGATCGGGAGTGTACCTGCGAGACAAAAGGCTCTGCCATTGGCTGGCCTGCTCGAGGCGGAGATCGATGACTTTCATGGGCGCCGCACTTTGCACCGCTCGTCAATAGTCTGCAAGAGGACGGGAGGGGAGGTTCGCAATTTCCGGGCAGAGGTGGAACGTCAGAGTCTTCCGTTGATTTCCCTTTCGATCACGCGGTATCCTCTACTGGCAACCGAAGGTGATCCGAATATCGAACTCAGTTTTGGGATGTCACCGTGGTCGGTCGGCTATGATTGCCCACTAGAACAAGTTACTTCCTGGAAAAGTTTGCGAAAACGACGCTCCTCTCTATCGGGTAATCGCATAAAGCGGCGTCCGCCTGAGTCTATTCCTCTCCAATGAAGAAAGCGATCATTCGCACGTTCCAGGCGGTATTTACAATTGCAATCCTGATCTGGCTCTTTCACAGCCCAGAAAAGCGTGCGCAAATGGCGGGCGCCATTGCCAAAGCCGATCGCAATTGGCTCCTGGCCGGGTTGCCGGTAGCCCTGGTCGGAGAGATCGCGAACATTGTGCGCTGGCAGATCCTTATGCGCGTCCAAGGCATGTATATGAGCTGGCGCCGCGCGATTATGCTTTTTTTCGTTGGTCTATTCTTCAACCTTTTCATGCCGGGGTACACCGGTGGAGATTTCGCGCGCCTGTACTATCTGATGCGTGAATTTCCGAATAAGAAAAAGGAGGCGATTCTCACCGTGGTTATGGACCGCCTGATCGGAATGTCGGCCTTGGTGCTGACGGCACTCGCGACGACGGTCCTTCGCTGGAACTGGCTTCAAAGAACTCCTCAGGCAACGGTTTTGCTCTGGGTTCTCCTTAGCATGCTGATCGGATTCGTGCTTATTACAGCTGCATCCTTTGCCGCCACGGGCTTTAAGCTGGTAGACAGGTTGCCGGAACATTTTCCATTTCGTGATCGCCTGGTCGAGACTTCTGAGGCGTACCATTTATTCGCTCGGTCGAAGAGATCGTTGTTGTTCGCGTTCCTGCTGTCGTTCCCGGTCCTGTTTTCATTTTATGGCGCGTTCTATTGTACTGGCAAGGCGCTCCGGGCCGGGGTCTCGATCCTGGACATGTGCTCAATCATGCCCATTGTAACGGCCATCATTTCGTTACCAATCACGCCGGGCGGCATCGGCTTTCGAGAATCCCTCCTGGGAATCCTTTTGAATGATCTCTGCGGCGTTCCCAATGAGATTGGCGTTTTGATCTCGTTTCTCGGCTTTGCGTACTTCGTTCTGTTTGGTGTTACCGGTGGCGTCGCTTATTTATTCTATGCTCCGAAAAAACATTCCCCATGGCGCGAAATGGAAGACGAGGTGCGCCGAGCACATAGCTACTTGGATTGAGACGCCGCCTGAAAAGCGTAGCTTACCTTCCTATGGATTTTCTTCTTGGACATTCACCGGATCCGGACGACGCATTCATGTTTTATGCGATGGCTCAGCACAAGATCGACCTGCGCGGGCACCGGTTCGAACATATTTTGCAGGATATTGAGACTCTGAATCAGCGGGCGCTACGCGGCGAACTACATATAACGGCCGTCTCCATCCACGCCTACGCTTACCTGACGGACAGATATTCTTTGCTGCCTTGCGGCGCAAGTATGGGGGATGGCTATGGCCCGATGCTTGTCTCGCTAGACCAGCCTCCGAGCCAACCGGATGGAATAAGGGACTGGCTTGAGTCTAAAACAATTGCGATCCCTGGGCTGAAAACGAGCGCATATCTGGCCCTGCGGTTGTTCGCCCCGGAGGTGCACACGGTGGCGATTCCTTTTGACGAGATTTTTGATGCTGTGAAGACTGGGAAATCGGATGTCGGACTGATTATTCATGAAGGCCAGATCACCTATGCCGATCAGGGGTTCAAATTGGCGCTGGATCTCGGCTCCTGGTGGAAATCGTTGACTGGGCTGCCGCTCCCTCTGGGTGGCAATGTGATCCGGAAAGATATTCCCCGAAACATCCAAAAAGAGGTTGCCGACATTCTAAAAGAGAGCATCGGCTACGGCCTTAAACATCGAAAAGCTGGGGTCGAACATTCGATGCCGCTGGCGCGCGGTCTGGATCAGGAGGGCGCGGATCGATTTATCGGGATGTATGTGAACGATTTCACCATCGACTATGGTCCGACGGGCCGACACGCTATACGCGAGTTCTTAGGCCGGGCGGGCCAGCAAGGCCTTATCCCGGAGAAAGTTAGTCTCGAATTTGTAGAGTGAGGTGGACGGTTCCCGCCGATGGACCTCCTGGGGTCGGAATGTGGCGTGAAATCGTTCAATATGGACGCGCGGACGCGCGTCCATAAATTCCTACTTTCGAAAGAAGAGATTGGCTTCGTGCTGTTCGG
>JAFAQT010000380.1 GCA_019246215.1 Verrucomicrobiota bacterium | reverse complement strand
GAAAGTTGTGCCTTCGCAGTTTGTCTATGTCGTTCCTGAAATGACGGATCGAAATCAGGCCTCCGTTGCTGAAGGAACAACCCTGGAAATTCCCGATCGATGGACAGATTGCAGCGTGGTCTTCCATATCACAGATATGGCAAACCCCGGGCGGTTAACGCTCTCAAGTTTATCCGCGAATCCGGCTTCTTACTCGTTCAGCAATTTTCGCGTGAGCGAAAAGTAGTTACTTGGGAAGTATCACCAAGTAAAACTGTTGTGATATTTTCGCGGTGTTCAGAGATTGACGAACCTGTGGGGGCAGCTATAGCGCGCTGTGGCCTTCTGTGTATTCCTTTTCTCTTACCCTGGCAAGCCGGTGCGCTCGAGGTGTAACCTGGCTAGCTCGGATCGGTTAATTTTTCCGCGTTGATTGAACGGGAGCTCGGCCATTATCCGGAACTCTCGAGGAACCTGCCAACTGCTGAGTCCCTCGCGACAGTGGTTTTCCAGGTCTTGTCGGGAAACACCGTTTCCGGCCACGATGTAAGCTACCAGCTCTTCGTTGCGATTCGCTGAAGGTATTCCAAACACAATGGCGTCGATGACCCCAGGAAGCTTACGGAGATGCTCTTCGATGATGGATGGATGAACCTTCTTCCCAGCGATATTGACCAAGTCTGAAACGCGGCCGACGAGCCGCAAGCCCAGAGAGGTCCATTCGATGATATCGCTTGGGACGAATTGTGTCCCGTCAAGTACTTCGATCTGTGGAATCGGGAAATAGCCGTCGGCAACGTTTGGACCGCAAACCCTGATGCGACCGTCGTCGATTTTGGTCACCTTCACCCCGTTCAAGGGAGTGCCAACGAAACCGCTCGGCCTCTCGAGGTCTTCACTGCGATCGTAAGCGATACCGCCACACTCCGAAGACCCATAAAAGCTGTGTATCTTAATTCCAAATCGGCTGTGAAATTGGCTAGAAACTTCCTGCGCCAACGGAGCACCCGCCGAAACGCAGAGGCGAAGGTCGACCGTTTTATTGATGTCTGAGAGAGAACCAAGTGCCTGAAAGAGCGCCGGCGTTCCAGGAAAGACGGTCGCTCCGCAGCTCTGCAGATGGTTGTAGACCGCTCGCGGCATGCGGTCGGTCGAACAAACCAGGCTGGTTCCCTGGTAGAGGAGAGGAGTGATGAGGTTACTAAACCCGTACGAATGGGATAAAGGTATAACCCCGAAGTTCACGTCATCGGGGCGAATGCCCATCGTTTCACAAATATTTCGGCAGTCGGCCAAGAGCTGTAATTCACGAAATCGAACGGCTCTCGGAGTCCCGGTCGTGCCGGAGGTAATTTTCAGAAGATCGGGACTCGGGCCGTTCCAGGAAATGGGCGAACAATCGAGACGCTGAATATAGATCCCTTGAACGATTCCTTGTGCTTGGGTGAGCTGCAGGATTCTATTGAGTTGGGCAGCCTGAAGATCCGGTTCGATCGGCGCGGGGATGAGTGCTTGATCCCAGCACGCCAGGAGAAACGCAGGCCAACTCGGGTCATTTCCAATCGCAGCAACGATGCAATCTCCGCGTGAAAACGGCGACAACCGTTTCCGCCACGCGGCACGCTCTTCCTCGATTTCCTCGAAGGTGCGCAAAGTGGAGCAATCGTCTGAAAAGATCGCCGTCTCCCGGGGTCTGTGCCTTAGAATCTCCTGCCAGAAACTGTCGAAGAGCCTTTGTTCCACTTGCGTCACCTGAACGGTGTGATAATATTCACCTCTTTTTAGTTTTCAAAGACATGAAGGCCGATATTCATCCTAATTACGCAGAGACGACTATCGTTTGCGCGTGTGGCGCGGTCTACCGCACTCGATCGACTCGTCGCGATATCAAGATCGGCATCTGCGCTGCGTGCCACCCCTTTTTCACCGGAGAACAGAAATTTGTCGACACAGCCGGCCGAGTCGAAAAATTTGCACGGCGGTACGGTAAGACTTTGCTGGGGAAGGCCAAGTCGAAGTAGGTTTTGAGGGTGGGTTTGGAACGGTGACTAGCGCTCGGGGCGCGCTTTCACCGTTTTGCCTTTTATGGACTTTGGACCGTTAATCGATCAGAAGCGCGAACGGTTTCACGAAATTGAGAAGGAGGTCGCGTCCTCTTCACTGTTCGAGAATCCAAAACGGGCAAGGGAGGTCATGCGCGAACATTCAGGGCTGAAAGCGTTGCTCGACAATTGGGATCGCCTGGAAAAAAGCGTCCGTGAATTGGAAGAAAACCGGGAAATGGCGGCCGGCTCCGATGTGGAATTTGCAGAATTGGCTCAGGCGGAAATTCCGCCCCTGGAAGACCGGGTCGACCAGTTGTCCCGATCGGTACAATACGCGCTTCTCCCTCCGGAACCCCACGAGGATCGCGATGCGATCATGGAAATTCGAGCTGGGACGGGTGGGAATGAAGCTGGTTTGTTTGCTGCGGATCTTTACCGGATGTACTCCAAATATGCTGAAGCGCACGGGTTCAAGATCGAAGAGCTGGAAGGGAGCGGTTCTGAGCTAGGGGGGTTCAAGGAGATCATCTTCAAAGTGAGCGGGCAGTCCGTCTTTCGGGCTTTGCGATACGAAAGCGGTGTTCATCGGGTGCAGCGTGTTCCGTTGACTGAAGCTCAAGGCCGCATCCATACCTCCACCGCAACAGTAGCTGTTCTTCCAGAGGCGGAAGAGGTCGACGTCGAAATCCGACCCGAAGACATCCGCATAGAAGTGAGCCGTGCCGGAGGGCCCGGCGGACAAGGAGTGAACACAACGGATTCCGCAGTCCAGGTGCTGCATATTCCGACGGGCAAGATTGTCCGATGCCAGGACGGCCGAAGCCAACAGAAGAACAAAGAGAAAGCGCTAGCGATCCTTCGTTCCCGTTTGCTCGAGGAAAAGCAGCTTGAAGAAGCGGAAAAATATTCGGCACACAGGCGAAGTTTGATTGGATCGGGGGGGAGGGAGGAAAAAATTCGGACCTACAACTTTCCGCAAAATCGTGTCACCGATCACCGAATTAATTTGACCCTCTACAATCTGGATCTTTTCATGGAGGGGCAACTCGACGAGATGGTAAACGCACTGCAGACAAGCGACATCGAACAACGGCTGAAAGAGGCCGGGCTCAATGCAGTTGCCAGTGACAGTGCCAGCGGGAACAGTCCCAATCGCGCTGGTTAGCGGGAGCGGCGATTTCCCTCGAATCAGCGCGCTCTGCGCAGTGGCACTGACACTGGTAACTGCTTCATGACTGTTCTTGAACTCTTGCAAACTACGACAGCCTATTTTGGCAAGAAAGGGGTGGAGCAGCCTCGCCTGAACATCGAGCATCTTTTGGCGGACGCCCTCGGGAAGAAACGGATCGAGCTTTATCTTGAATTTGATCGTGCCCTGTCCGCGCGGGAGCTGGAGCCTTTGCGCGAAAAGGTACGAAGACGTGCGGAGGGCGAGCCGCTACAACATCTCCTGGGTCATTGGGACTTTTTTGGTCGCACATTCAGGATCGATCGCCGGGCTTTGGTTCCCCGTTCCGAAACGGAACTTCTCGTCGAAATAATGCTAAAGGAATTTGCAAGTCAGGGCGAGTTCGCAAATCGGCTGGCAGACGTAGGCACCGGGAGCGGGATTCTGGCGATTACCTTCGCCTTGGAACGGCCGGAACTAGAGGTCTCGGCGGTGGATGTGTCGGAGGACGCTCTGGGCTTGGCGCGGGAGAACGCCGAGCATCTGGGAGCATCGGATCGGATCGCATTCCGCCATTCGGATCTGCTCAATGAGCTGGAGGGACCCTTTCACTGGATCGTGGCGAATCTCCCTTACGTTCCGACGGCGGACCTCAACGCGTTGCCACGCGAGGTTAAATTCGATCCGGCGGTAGCTTTGGACGGAGGCAAAGATGGATTGACGATTATCAAAAGGCTGATTGAATCAGTTCCTGGCAAGATCGCGCCGAACGGTTTGATCGCCCTCGAGCTCGGGCAAGGCCAGGCGCAACGCGTATCGGATCTTTTGGCTGACCAGAATTATCGCGACATCTCAATTAAGAAGGATTACCAAGGAGTCGAACGGCTTCTCATCGCAAGGTATGGATAAAATCATCATTCATGGTGGACATCCTTTGGCGGGTTCGGTCAAAATCAGTGGATCAAAAAACTCGGCTTTGCCAATCCTGGCGGCCACGCTTCTGACCAAAGAGACGTGCGTGATTCAGCGCGTACCGGACCTGAGCGATTGCCACTATATGCTCCAGATCTTAGCGCATCTCGGCGCTGACGTGGAGCGAGCGAGCGGGATTGTGACAGTAAAGGCTGAAAAGGTGAACTGCGTGGCCCCGTACGAGATTGTTCGTAAGATGCGGGCGTCCATTTGCGTGCTAGGCCCACTTCTCGGACGGGAAAAAGAAGCCACTGTTTCGCTGCCTGGAGGCTGCGTCATCGGAGATCGACCAATCGACCTGCATCTACGCGGATTTCAGGCGCTGGGTGCCGCGGTACGGGTGCATGGGGGTAACGTTAAGGTTTTCGCTCCATCGCTTCAGGGGGCAACAATTTCGCTCAAAGGAAAATTTGGGACCACTGTGCTGGGTACCGACAACATCATGATGGCTGCGGTTCTTGCGGATGGCACAACCGCCATTGAGGATGCCGCATGCGAGCCTGAGGTGGTTGATCTGGCTAATTTTCTTAACAAGATGGGTGCAAAAATCGAAGGAGCCGGCACAGCGCGTATTGTAATTGAAGGGGTCAAAGAATTGCATGGCGCCGAACACGAGGTGATTGCGGATCGGATCGAGGCAGGAACATTTCTCATCGCAGGCGCGATTGCTGGCAAAGAGGTCACCATCAACAGGGTCAGACCCGATCATTTGAGCGCGGTCACCGACGCATTGCGAGCCTGCAACTTTAGTGTCTATGGAACCAACGGCTCACTCTCAATCTGTGCTAATGGGACCACAAAATCATTGGATCTCAAGACTCAGCCGTATCCGGGGTTTCCGACAGATATGCAGGCTCAGATGTGCGCTCTGCTCTCCACTGCCGCCGGAGAGAGTTCGGTGACTGAAAGCATCTTCCCGCAGCGTTTTATGCATGTTTCTGAGTTGAAACGAATGGGCGCAACCATTGAACTGGACGGCGCTACGGCAAAAATTCGCGGTGTGGACACTTTGAGTGGAGCGCCTGTGATGGCGAGCGATCTGCGGGCGTCAGCGGCTTTGGTGCTTGCAGGTTTGCTGGCCGAAGGCACAACCGAGATTAACCGCGTCTACCACATCGATCGCGGGTACGAGATGATCGATGAAAAGCTCGGTGAACTCGGGGCCCGAATTGAACGGGTCAAAGTGTAACGAGGCACGCCATTTGGCAGTGCCAGTGTCAGTGGTGGAAGAGCAACGCCCGCCGTTGTGCAAAAGGACGGGCAGATTGGAGTACTTTCAGGAGCCTTGCAACGTGCCCCAAGTCGTTCTCGTATCGATCTTTGATCAGTTATTGGTCAATTGGTCAAAAGCAGAAATATGTTTCGAAAAGGAGTGTGAAACCACCCCAACTCACTGCAGGAATCGATAGCGAGAACGACGAGGAGAACGAGGAGGACTTGGGGACAGTGGGTGAGGTCGGTCAGTGATTTCGGTCGGGGGTGGGGTACGTGTTTTCCGTTTACTGACGCTGACAACTTCTGCGGGAAGCGAGAAGGCTCCTGGTGAGCGAGGTGGCCAAAACAATTGATCCACCGACAATCGACCAGAAAGTCGGACGCTCGCTCGTGGCCAGCATCACCCAAATCGGATTCAGGACTGGTTCAATGATACTGATGATGGAGGCATCCAGAGCTCGGACATGCCTGATCGCCAGCGAATAAAGCAGATACGGGATCGTCAGTTGCACCGTCCCGAGGAGAAGGAGTCGTGGACCGTTGTGCTCGATCCTGGCAATGGGAAACATCCATGGCAACGCGACCAGGAATGTGGCCAGGTTGCCGAGGAGCACCACTGCCTCCGGTGATTCCTGTCGTTGACGGCGCAAAAGCACTGTCATCCAGGCGAAAGCGAACCCGCTGCCAAGCGCTGCGATCACGCCTGAAAGGCCTTGAAGACTGAGTTGGTCGAGAAAAAAAAGAGCGACGCCGGAGAGCGCAAGCAGGACCAGTAACCAATCGTACAACTTGGTGCGTTCCCCCAGGAACCATGGACTGATTATCGCGACATAAATCGGCGCAGTGTATTGGAGAAAGATCGCGTTGGCAGCCGTGGTGAGCTTGGTCGCTACGACAAAAAGAAACACGGTTGCCGCATAGGCAATCGCCCCAGGGATGGTTTGCGGTGTCATTCTTCTGAGAACACCGGGCATCGCCAGACTAATGATCAGCATGGCAATCAGACTGCGCGCGCCGGCTATGGCCACCGGAGCCAAATCAATGGACTTTATCAGGACCCCGCCAAGGGACCAGAGAATTGCGGTCGCGAGTAGGAGCAGAACATGCCGGTTCAACGCAAATTCTCGCTAGTGCATCGTCTCAGAAGTGGAGGCATACCGTTGGCTTTCAAAAGGGTTTGGATGCTAGGAGTGAGTGGGGAGCAATCTCCGCCGCGATACGTGACGGAACGAGCAACGATGCAGACGAACCCCTTTTCAAGCCAACCGGGAGGGCCGATTGCGATTTGCCTCCCACTCATGAGACAATCCACTAGCCCAATGCGCGAAAAACCAGCGTCGCATTGTGTCCACCAAAACCGAAAGAATTGTTGAGGGCGATGCGAACCTTCTTTGTCCGCGCCACATTCGGAACGTAATCAAGATCGCAGTAAGGATCCGGATTATCCAAATTGATGGTGGGAGGAACAATCCCGTTCTTGATTGCCAGGATGCAGGCGGCGCTCTCCACTCCGCCGGCGCCACCGAGCAGATGGCCGGTCATCGATTTGGTTGAACTGACAAGGAGGCCTGCCTTTGCATGATGACCGGCGAGCAGCTTGATCGCATTGCTCTCGCAGATATCTCCTACCGGCGTTGAGGTGGCGTGCGCGTTGATGTAGTCGACTTCGGTCACATTTGCACCTGCGTAGTCGAGCGCCAGCTGCATCGCGCGCGCGACCGGAGTGCCATCCGGGCGCGGAGAAGTCATGTGGTAGGCGTCTGAGGTCAGGCCATATCCCGCCAGCTCACAGTAAATGCGTGCGCCGCGCGCCTTGGCGATCTCGTATTCTTCAAGCACTAGAATCCCAGCGCCCTCTCCCATGACAAATCCGTCCCGGTCCCGGTCAAATGGCCGAGACGCTTTTTCCGGTTCATCGTTGCGGGTGCTCATTGCGCGCATCGAGCAAAAGCCGGCAATTCCAAGCTGGCAGATTACGGCTTCCGATCCACCCGCGAGAAACCCGTCAGCGTCTCCATAGCGGATCATGCGCCAAGCCTCTCCGATGGAGTTCGCGGCTGTTGCACAAGCGGTGACGATGGAGTAGTTCGGTCCTTCCAGGCCGTATTCCATCGAGATCAACCCGCCAGCCATGTTCACGATCATCATCGGGACCATGAACGGAGAGACTCGGGAAGGCCCCTTGTTCATGAGAGCGGTATGCTGATCTTCCAGACTCTTCAGACCACCAATTCCGCTACCCACGAGCACGCCGTACCGGGTGCGATCCACCCTGGCAAGATCGATACCACTGTCTTCGATCGCTAGCTTGGCAGAAGCCATTGCCAATTGCGCAAACCGATCCGCGCGCCGCACATCCTTAGGATTCTTGAAGTAGAGCGCGGGTTTGAAATCGAAAATCTCCCCGGCAATATGGCAGTCGAAAGTGGAGGAATCGAACTGGGTAATTGGGCCAATACCGCTCTTCCCGTTTACGAGGTTTTCCCAAAACGATTTCAAATCGCTTCCAATCGGGGAAACAACTCCAATGCCGGTGACAACGACTCGTCGATTACTCATGAGATTCCGATACCGCCTAGTCCTCAAAATGCCGTTAAGCAACAGAAATCTGAGCCGGAAATGAGGCTCAGGAGTTTCTGGATCCCATCCCGACCATTTGGACCTGCTGAAAGAGTTTTCCTTCGGTTCGGATGGATGGCGCAATAATGATTTCAGTCTCCTGGAACTGCCGGAGATCGGCAGCGCCGACATTTCCCATACAGGTCGTAATCGCACCGACCAGGTTTTGGCTTCCATCATCGACATCTGCAGGACCGAACAGGATTTGTCGCAGAGGACCGGTGGTTCCAACTCTGATTCGCGTGCCGCGCGGTAGATTGGCATGGGGGGTGGCCATACCCCAATGGTAACCCTTGCCGGGCGCCTCAATCGCTTTCGCAAAAGCGCTGCCGATCATGACCGCATCGGCTCCGCAGGCGAGCGCCTTGCAGACGTCGCCACCCTTGCTCATTCCGCCGTCGGTAATAATCGGAACATAGTTGCCAGTCTTCTTGCGATGATAGTCGCGCGCAGCAGCACAATCTACCGTAGCCGTGACCTGCGGTACACCCAAGCCCAGAACGCCTCTTGAGGTACAGGCTGCTCCGGGTCCAACCCCGATGAGCACGCCCGCAACACCGCATTCGATAATCTCCAGGGTGACGTTGTAGCCGACAGCATTACCGACAATGACCGGGCATCTCATTTTTCGGCAGAAATCCTTCAGATCAAGTGACTTGTACTCAGTGGAAATGTGCCTCACTGTCGAAACCGTGCTTTGAACCACGAACACGTCGACCCCAGCTTCCTGGGCAATCCGTCCGTAACGCTCTGCTTTTTGCGGAATGGAGCTGACGGCAGTAATCACGTCCGCATCCTTGATTTCTTTGATCCGCGCGGCAATCAGATCCTCTTGCACGGGCTCCTGATAAATCTTCTGCAGAAGTCCTGTTGCTTGTTCCTTATCGGCTTCCAGTATCTTGAGTAGAACTTCGCCGGGATTTTTATATCGGGTTTGAACACCTTCCAGATTCAGCACTGCCAATCCGCCCAGTTTACCCATCTCGATCGCGAAACTTACGTCGACAACCCCGTCCATCGCGCTGGCGAGGATCGGAATGCCGAGCTGGACTGGTTCCGCGTTTTTACGTGGGATGCTGAACGTGATATTCACTTCGTTCGGATTGATTGTCACGCTACCAGGGACAAGCGCAATTTCATCGAAACCGTAGGTCGTACGGGCTTTTCGATTGCGCCCGATGAACATCGCCATGGGTTAAAGTCCTCCTAGTTTAAATCTTTCGTTCAAACTGCCACAGCGAGGGCATCGTGGAAGCAGGTTGTTAGTTTTGTCTTCGAAAATCGAGGCACAAATGGTGCAACGAACCCGGAAACGCAAGGCCTCTTTCTCACGACGTCGGCGCAGCCACTCATAAACTATCCAAAGCGAAAAGATCGCCGCAAGGAAAACAATGAGGTAGATAAAGACCAGGACCGGGAGTTCAACTCGAATCACGGTTGATTTCGTCCCCAGTGCAACGTCACCATTCCCCAGTCGCGGTTTGGACCCGGTTTGAATTTGACCTTCCGAATAAAATCCTCCGCTTTTTGATCCAGCTGACTATTCTCGCTCGACCGCATTAGAAAAAGATAGTCTGCTTCTCCCTCTGGACTCACGCCGACAAAGATAGATGTTGGATCTGACAGAGCTGAACTGGTAGGAAATGCCGGCCAAGACGCCGGAGCTCGCGATTGAAGGGTCGAAGCTATCTCGCATCGAGTCGGGAACGTTTTCGGCACAGCTTCTTCCTGTGGTCGTAAACGGATCGGCAAAAGAGTCTCAGCGGAAAACAGCGATGGCATTCCCTGTTCTTCGGGCTTGGCGGATTCAGAGCGCCTTAACTCCACGGAAAGAGTTGAATAACTGGGCTTATATCGCGGAGTTATCTGCCCCACCACCCTTGAGTCGAACCTCGGTCCGCTAATCTTCGCTGGATTATTCATCGCCACCCAATCCAGCAATTCCTTGTCCTGCGGCCGGGTTGGATCAAGAATAGTGACCTGTGCCGAGGGGGGAAGGAGCGAGGTGGTCGTGGGATAAACAACGCGGAAAATGTAAAAGCAAAAGATGTGCGCAAACAGCGAGATTGCGATCAGAACGGGTAATCGGTAGTTCCAGGGACTTTTGCGCCAATCGAATATCAAATGCGCTTCGGGTTGATTCATTGTTCTTTCGGCGAAGTCGCAAGCACCACCGAATAGCCGTTTTCAAGGCAGAGATTCATAACCTCGACAACGGAGCCCTGGGGAGTCAACTGATCTGACTGGATGATAATCGATCGATCGGTAGAATGGTCTTCTTTTAGGCGATGCGCGAGATCTTCGAACTTTATCTGCTGATCGCGATAGTAGACCAGCGGATAAGGTCCAGCAGTAATGCTGACCACGATGGGGTTCCTTTGCGGTCCTAGCGTGAACTTCGAAAAGGGAAGATTTACGCTGATTCCTGGATGAAGCAGAAAGCTGGAGCTTACAAGGAACAGCAGTAGCAGCAGGAAACAAAGATCCACCAAAGGAATCAGGAAGATCAGAAAAGGGTTTAGATGGACTGATCGGGTCAGTTTCATCGGTGCTCGCCGGCAGCCTGAGACTTCGGAGCAAATTCAATGATCGATGAGTCGGTTTCGCTTTCGGAAAGGAGATTGACCGCTTCAATTCCGGCCCGTTCCATTTCGTGGAGAAGAGCGTTCAGGCGCGCGGAAAGATAGCAATAGGCGAGGATAGTAGGAATCGCCACCACAAGGCCTGCCGCGGTGGTCAGCAAACTTTGATAGATCCCGCCGGAAACGTCGGCGAGGGTGGCGTACCCGTTGCTGGCGGACAACTGGACGAAAGCCTGGATCAGTCCAGTGACGGTTCCAAGCAACCCGATGAGGGGGCAGATGTACCCGATCCCGAGGAGCATCGCAAGGTTGCGCTCCAGGCGCGGGACCTCTAGCTGCCCAGCTGCCTGGACGATTTCCCGAAGCTCGGTACGTGGCAGTTGATGGCGTATCAGCGCTGCGTGGATAACCCGGGTCACCGGTACCGAAGTCGTCTGACATTCAACCCGAGCTTCCGCCAAGTTTCGTTTCCTGACCAGGTTGGAAAAGCCTTGCAGAAACTCTCCCAAATCAATGGTCGCCCGGTGAAAATAAAGAAGTCGCTCCGCAAAAATCGCGATGGAAACAATGCTGCAAAGCAGAATGAGCCACATCAACGGCCCGCCCTTTTGCATGTAGTCGATCATGCCGAACTTATAGATGAGCTATCGACTGGCTGCAACCATGGGGCAAAGCAGAGGCACAAGCCGCCTTGGGTATCAGAAAGGGTTGCCCTGCCGGCTATCTCGCCGCTTGCTTTCCATGCCCGAGAAAGAGTTGCGCATTTTCCTTCTTGAACTTGTGCAGAAGTCGTTGAGTGACTGCGTCGAGGGTTGAGAACACGTTTACGCCGGTGCTGGCTATACATTCGAAGCTCTGCGCTCTCCTTTGCCGGTTATTCAACAAATACTCAAGGTAGATTGTGGGAGCCACGTTCGTTAGGTCGCGTTTGTTGAACTGCAATACCATTGGCACTTGGTCGAGTGGCAAGTTTTGTTTTTGCAGGTTTTCCTCAAGGTTCCGAAAGCTGGTAACGTTTTCTTCCATTTTATCCCATTGGGAATCGGCTACGAAAACTACGCCGTCGACACTGCGTAAAACGAGTTGCCTGGTCGAATTGTAGATGACCTGTCCCGGTACAGTGTAGAGCTGGAACTTTGTTTTAAAGCCCTGGAGCGTCACCGCACTCAATGGCAGAAAATCGAAAAAAAGGGTACGGTCGGCGGCCGTCGCGAGCGAGACCAGATCGCCTCTGTATGCAGGAGCAATTCGGGAATGTATATACGCCAAATTGGTCGTTTTTCCACCTAGCGCCGGTCCATAGTAGACGATCTTAAATTGAATCTCTTTGCTGGCGTAATGGATGATTGGCATTGCGATCTGGATCAAAGCGGTTTTTCGGATGGGCTCAGAGCCGTCAATGCGCTCATGACGGCCTGGACCTTTTCCCGTACCCCCGGCTTAAACGGCCTTTGATCATGAAAAACGGTCAAACAAAGGTCTTTTTGAACGAAGGTGCTCAACTGATGAAGGCCATAACATAAAGTGATCGTTTCCAGCGAACCGGCGTGCAGCGCTTCCAGTTTCGAACGCGTCTGCTGGAACAGTTCGGGCAAGAAAGCAGCGATTGCTTCTTCCTGGCTCGCATCGCTAACATTTCCAGCGAGTTTGAGTCCCTGGGTGGAGTTCAAAATGCAGGATCTAAGACCGGGCAACTGCGCGACCTTTTGGATGGCCTTGGCTAAGTCGAGCGGCTCATCCGTCATGAAGATAGCCTGTAGTCGTTGCCAGTCATTTTCGACGGCAACTTTGACAGGTTGATCCTCGTATTCCGGCACCCCGTCAGCGGACGGAATCGCGTCAGCCGGAACCTCTCCGAAGCGTTTGGCATCTTTTTCCGCGTGTGTGCTGAAGAGGGTTGGGATAGTCTCCTCCGGGCGATCATTTTCCTGGTCTTCCCGAAGCTGGATTGACCGAGCCGGGAGTCGCGGAAAGATTTCCTGCAACGGGATCGGGATCTCTGCAGCGGGATCAATTGCCTCAAAATAAGGCTTTAAATCACTCGGTAACGCCCTGCAAAATATCTCAGCAGGGACAACGACCCGCCCATGCGCCAACTGGGACTGAATAAGGACCAACGGCAACGCGATCTCGGTCTCAGTTCCACTCAATGATCGGATGGACGGGGGTTCAAGTCCCGGCGGGAAGGCAGAGAGGATGGATTGAAGCGGGAGTTTGATTTCGTTCTGCCCGCCCGCCTCCCCGACCTCTCCCGAGGCGGCTCCCGTCGAGGGTACAGGTGACCTCGGTTCCTGCAGTCGAACGCTCTCTTCAGGAGCCTCATGCTTCAACTTGTTCAATGGCTGGACTTCGGCGAATCGCGGCTCGCTCGGCAATGGCGCGGGTTCGCTTTCCTGGCCCAGATTTGCTCGTGCTGCTGCCGGGTTCGCGGCCTGTTCCGTGGCGGGTTTCTGAATGAGGACGGGTTCAGCCTTGGCTGAAGCATTGTCCGGCTTATTTTTAAACCAATGGAGAAAGGGCATAAGGATTGCGCGTGTTCTGTTTGCGAATAGCATGGATTTCGTTGCAGTCAAAGCCGACGCGGAAATCGCGGGTACAGGACCAGGAGGTGCAGACTAGGGAGGCAGGAGGCCGGCTCTCACCTATGTGGATGGTGATTCCCATGCGAGGATGAATCCAACTCGGCTAGTAATCGATTCGGCGCCGATGTTTTTCTTCTCCACCAATAAGTATTCGCCTCCTCGAGTTCCAGCAACTCCTGTCTTCTGACCCCTTCGTTCACTAAAACAATGGA
>JAFAQT010000346.1 GCA_019246215.1 Verrucomicrobiota bacterium | reverse complement strand
GGTTGGTAGGGTGCATGGTTTGCCAGTTGCTCCACCAGCCCGATCCGCCCTAAAAACTCAATGAAAACTGACAACCCGCCAAAGGGTGTCACAGCGCGTAGAGTGTCACAGATTTTGATCTTTCCGCCACCAAAAAGGGGTTTAAACTCTTGCCAATCGTTCTGTTCCGGCGCCTGAGAAAAATGTTTTTCCACAACTCATTCTCTCATAAACGCTTGGGACAGAACGAGACCTTCTTACCGCCGCGCTAACTTCGGATTTTAGGTTGAAGGCAAACTCGGCTCCGGCAAGCAATGGATGCCATGGGTACATATCACAGACATCGCTGCGCGTTTTCTTCACGCGCTCGAGACAGAATCCATACACGGTCCGATAAACGGGGCCTCACCGATCCCAGTACGCAATGACGAGTTCACTAAAGTGGTGGGTGAAATTCTCAGGCGTCCAACCCTCTTTACGGGTGCCTGAGTTTGCGCTCCGGATGCTTCCCGCCAACGAAGCGTCGCTTTTGCTGGACAGTCTACGAATGATCCCCGAAAAAGCCCTGCAAACCGGCTTCTCATTCCGTTTTCCCGATTTGCGAGCCGCGCTAGCCGATGTCTTGGCCTGAGTCTTGATCTCCTTCCACTGCACTGCGCAAAAACTCCGTGCTCTCTCCAGCTCAATAGTGAATTCTTTGCTCCGTGGCTTCCGCGTCCTTATGGTCTTCCCCTCCACGCTCCTCGCTGCAGAACACAATTGCGCTCGTTTACGACTACGACCAAACGCTAAGCCCCTTTTATATGCAGGATGATGTTATTTTTCCGGCATTCGGGATCAATGCGGAAAAATTCTGGCAGCGCTGCTCCGATTTGGTCCGGGCGGAAGGCTATGACAACGAACTCGCTTACATGAAGTGTCTTCTCGATTACTTCGCGGTGGATCGGCCCACCAATCAACAGCTCAAACAACTCGGCGCCAAAATGCGGCTTCACAAGGGCCTGCCGCAGATGTTCGAAGAGTTCAACCTGGATCTTCTAGACAAACACCAGTCTGCTGCCGGTATCCAGGTTGAGCATTTTGTTGTTTCTTCCGGACTCAAGATTCTGATTGAAGGCAGTCAGCTCCGTCCCTATTTGCGAGAAGTTTTTGGCTGCGAGTTCGCTGAAGACTCTGAAGGAAAAATCACTTTCCCTAAACGTGTGATCAGCCATACGCAAAAGACCCAATTTCTTTTCCGGATCAACAAAGGGCTGCTCGATATGTCTCAAGATGTCAACGACCACATGCCAGATGAAGCCCGCCCAGTCCCTTTTCGAAATATGATCTATATTGGAGATGGTTTAACCGACGTCCCGTGCTTTACGATCATGAGGAAAAACGGCGGCTATGCCATTGCAGTGTACAATCCGGATGACCCAACGCGGGCCAGTTTCAAAAAGTGCTACGATCTTTCCGTGCACGCGGATCGTGTTCGGCACGTCGCGCCCTCAGACTATCGCCGCGGCAGTCACCTCCGTCTCCTGCTCGAAGAGATCGTTCGAGAAATCGCGGATCGAATATTAGCTACCCACTAGTTCACGAAGTCCGTGCCTGGTAATAGCAGCGCTAAAGCGGATTTTTGGCATGTGCGAAGCGAAGAGGGAGAATACCCGCTGTGGTCTTGGACCCATGAGCGACAAAACAGCCGCCAAAAGAGGCCCAGCGCGGAAAATCCGCCGACAGCTGCGTGCTCCTCAGTCGCGTATCAATTACGATATGCTTTCCTTTCGACCGCCAGCAGGGACACCTGCTGGCTGGGGGCCCATTTTGAGGGCACCCCTGCTGTACCAATCACGGATTTGGTGCACTACGGCACTGCTATAGCGAGCATGGCCCGAACACCACGACTTCTCTCGTGAGACGGGACGGTCCCCGATAACTTTGCGCCTTTCATAAACCATGATCTCTCGAAAGTCTGACTCAAGTTTTGCTCATGAGTACCGATTTACTTTGTTAACTGAAACGGTCGATGAAATATTCTCCTCAACAACTGAACGAAGTGCTGCTTGCTGCGACGCCTGACCAACTCGCCGAGTTGCGCGCCATCAGTGAAGTCTTTGATATCTCAATGGACGAAGTCTGTACGGAGGTGTTGAAACTGATCAACGCGAAATTCCCCACCCCAAGCTTCCTTTTTTCCAACAGCTAACCCTTCGCGTCCCACCTCCGCTGGTTTATGACCGTCGGTTTTTTCCGAACCCGGCAGGCAAGTGCACCTATTCTTTCCGCCGAATGCTGTCTGCTCCCCTGGAATCGTTCTATCTTGCAAATTACGGCGTCTGTGGGAACGCGAAGATTCATGACCAACCTGCATTGAACGAGGAGAATTTTCTTTAGCAACTCAATTGACTTGATTGTGAGCGGTCGAACGGCATTTTGAAAGCCGAGGCATCCCGAGATGCTTCTCAAACCCTTACACCGGATTAAACTTCCCGAAAACCTATGAAACGCACCGCAAGCGCCGTCTGGAACGGCGACCTCAAACAAGGAAAAGGCACGGTTTCCACACAAAGTGGCGTGTTAAAGCAGACGCAATATTCTTTTTCGACCCGTTTTGAAAACGGCGTGGGCACGAACCCAGAGGAATT
>JAFAQT010000213.1 GCA_019246215.1 Verrucomicrobiota bacterium | reverse complement strand
AAAGCAAATCATGATCACCGAATCCGCTAAGGCGTTGGAGATGGAGTCGCCGTCGGCGAAACGGGAATTTTGATGGTCTGTCCTGCTTGCAGCTTTTTGGCGTCTTCGATTTTGTTGAGCTGCTCAATCTCTTCGACGGTGACACCGTACTGCTTCGCGATTTGAGTCAAGGTTTCTCCTTTCGCGACAATGTGCGTCTTCGTGTTTGGGTTATCGGCCGGAGAAGGATTTTCCATTCCGGCAGTGATAGCCGTCGGGCTCGCCGCGGCTGGGTTGGCAGCTGTCGCTGTGGCCGCCGGCGCCGGTTCGGATTTAGTAACAGCCGGAGCGGATTTCTGCTTAAGGATCTCGCTCAGCGTTGCCATCTGCTGCACCAAGTGGTCGATCTTCTCTCCCTGGGCTTTGATCTCCGCTTTCAAACTCTCGAGCTCGACCGTTTGAGCTTTCAGCGCCAAAGCTTCAGTTTTCGCTGACTCGGAAGCTCCTTGGGCCAGAACGCTTGAGAAGGGCACCACCATGGCTAAAATCGTGCGGAAAATTCTCATCGCATCCATTCCCATTTGTCTACAATTGCCTCCCAAGCCGCGCAACCATTTCCTCGGTCTCTCGCCAAATCGCAGCTATCCCACGTCGCTGGTCAACCAAGGAATGCAACTGTGAGACAACTCCCAACTGAGGAACTCTCGCTGCACCTTTCGCCGAAGCCCAAAAAATTCCGGACCAGGACAGACTGGCGGCGGTGCAGGCCGAAAACCAATGCCACGTTGCCAACTCTCCAGCAGATTCGAATTGTACTCCTGAATGCTTCGCCAGAGGATCAGCCGATGTCTGCCGATTTTGAGCAAACTGGCTGGAGAACGAGAGTCAGGCAGCTCGCTCTGTTATTTCTTTTTTCGGGTGTGATGGCATTTCCCTGCTCTGGTCGAGCCGTCGAGATCCTGGTCTTTGCGGCGATCAGCCTTACGGATGCACTCAAACAAGTCGCGACCGTCTATGAAAAAAACTCCCAAGACCAACTCAGTTTTAACTTTGCTGGATCAAACGAGCTCGCTCGACAAATAGACGCTGGCGCTCCGGCAGATCTCTTTTTTTCAGCGGATGAAGCCAAGATGGATTCTCTCGCCCAGAGAGATCGCCTGTTGGCGGGCAGTCGCAGGAGTTTACTTGGAAACACCCTGGTGATTATCGCTCCGAAAGGGGCTTCGTTCAGCCTCTCTAATCCGGACCAACTTGCGGACAAATCACTGGTAAAAAGGCTCGCTCTGGCAAATCCTGATGCCGTGCCGGCTGGAATTTATGCTAAGCAATTCCTTATGAAAATTGGAATCTGGGATCGTCTAAAAACCGAAATTATTCCGACGGAGAATGTCCGGGCATGCCTCGCCGCGGTAGAAAGCACAAATGTCGATGCCGGGATCGTTTACAAGACCGACGCGTTAATCTCGCATGAGGTCAAGGTCGCGTACGAGATTCCGAAGGAGGCCGCACCGCACATTTCGTATCCGCTCGCGGTCCTCAAAGATGCTCCTCACGCCGAAGCCGCCAAAAGATTAGCGGAATTCCTGGCGTCAGCAGAAGCAGCGAGGATTTTCGAGGAGTATGGGTTTACCATGCTGCCGTGATGTCCGGCCAATGGGAAGTTATCGAGTTCACGCTGCAAATCTGTCTAGGCAGTTCACTGGCTATTTTGCCCCCGGGCACGGCGCTGGCGTGGTGGCTGGCGAAAACGCGATCGCCATGGAAAACCTTGGTTGAAACTGCTGTTTCGCTGCCTCTCGTGATTCCGCCGGTGGCTACTGGTTTGATCCTGCTGGATCTGTTCGGGCGACGCGGCCCGATTGGGTCGCTGATCCGGTCGACGCTCGGCATCGACATCCCATTCACCTGGCGTGCAGTGTTGCTGGCAACGGCAGCAATGAGTTTTCCCCTCCTGGTTCGCTCGGCTAGACTGGGGTTCGAATCCGTCAACCCGCGGCTCGAGCAAATTGCAGAAACCCTCGGAGCTTCTTTCTGGCGCGTGCTCTTTACAGTCACCATCCCTCTGGCGTCGAGAGGAATTTTCGCCGGGTTTCTGCTCTCCTTCGCCAGGGCCATCGGCGAGTTCGGCGCAACTATCCTCGTGGCGGGCAATATTCCAGGCAAAACGACCACGTTGTCGCTTTCAATCTACAATCTCGTTCAACTGGGGAAAGATCGAGAAGCGTTTTCGCTGGTGGCGGTCTCTGTCGTGATCGCGTTTATCGCTGTCTTTCTAAGTGAACAACTTCTGCGTAAAAAACGGGAGATCCGATGAGGCTTCAACTGCAGCATGTCCGTTTGCCGCTGGCCCATTTCCCGCTTGAGATGGACCTCGATATCGAGGCCTCTTCCATCGGATTGTTCGGAGAGTCGGGTTCAGGCAAAACCTCATTCCTTGATCTGCTAGCCGGAACCAGGAAGGGGGTGAAAGGGATTATTCGGCTGGAGGGAGTCACCTTGCAGAGCGACTCAATCTTTGTGCCATCGAATCAGCGAGCGATCGGATACGTACCGCAAGATCTGGTCCTATTTCCTCATCTGAGCGTACGGGGAAACATCTTTTATGGCTCCCGGCGTCCGAACCCGAAAGGCCTCGAAAACATTTCTTCGGAACACGTGATTGGACTGCTGGGGTTGGAAAAATTGCTTAGGCGCAGAATTGGTGACCTCTCCGGAGGTGAAAAGCAGCGGGTAGCTTTGGCCCGTGCGATTATCTCAAGGCCCAGACTGATTCTCTTGGACGAGCCATTCACCGCGCTCGACCCCAAACTGCGTCAGACCGGCATCGATCTCGTACAACAACTTCGAAGCGAATTTTCGATCCCATTTCTCTGTGTTTCCCATTCACAACGAGAACTTCAGATGCTCTGCGAAGTTTTGCTTGAATTAGCAGCAGGAAAAGTAGTGCGAACCTTTTATCCAGGATCAGCGGCACGGAAGGAAGTAAAAGCGGATTTTAGGCCTGCCCCTCGAAAATCGTCTTGAACTGCACATCAAACCGGTGCCCTGCTTGAGCAGAATGAAAACTGTTTCGGAATTCATTTCGCATCATTTCCGGCACTTTAATGCGGCAACGCTCAAAGAAGCCGCCCAATGCTATACGCGTCACCTGGAGAAGGGTGGCAAAATGCTGGTTACGGTCGGGGGAGCGATGAGTACGGCCGAGCTCGGGCTCTCGTTTGCGGAGATGATTTGCCAGAACAAGGTGCATGCGATCTGTTGCACCGGAGCAAACCTTGAAGAAGATCTCTTCAACCTGGTTGCGCATCATCATTACAAGCGCATCCCGAACTGGCGGGAATTAAAGGGCGAAGACGAACAAGTTCTTCTCGAACAGCATCTGAATCGCGTGACCGACACCTGTATCCCGGAGGGAGAAGCAATGCGGCGCATCGAAAAAGCCGTTTTGGAAGAATGGGTACTCGCCGACCAGGAGGGGCGGAAAATGTTTCCGCACGAGTTTTTCTATTCAATCCTGCGCGATGATCGGCTGAGCAAGTCCTACCAGATAGATCCAAAAGACAGTTGGTTGTTCGCAGCTATGGAGAAGGATTTGCCGCTGTTCGTTCCCGGTTGGGAGGATTCGACCCTGGGAAATATGTACGCCGGACATTGCATCTCAGGCGACGTGAAGAATGTACATACGGTTCGAACGGGAATTGAGTACATGATCGCGCTAGCGGATTGGTATACAAAAACCTCGGAACACTCTTCGATCGGGTTCTTCCAGATTGCGGGCGGCATCGCGGGAGACTTCCCGATCTGTGTCGTTCCCATGCTCCATCAGGATTTGCAACGGACCAACGTTCCGCGCTGGGGTTACTTTTGTCAGATTAGCGATTCGACTACAAGTTATGGGTCCTATTCCGGCGCTGTGCCGAACGAAAAAATTACATGGGGTAAGCTTTCGCTGGAGACGCCAAAATTCATCATCGAATCGGACGCCACCATTGTGGTTCCATTAATCTTTTCCTGGGTCCTGGGTTGGTAGTTTCAGGGCGCCACCGCTGGGCGTTCAGTTGCCATGGTTAAACCTAAAATCCGAAGTTGCTACTCGGGCCCTCGAAAAGCGGTAGATTCGACACAGGATAAGCTGTTCAGCTAGAGCTAGTTATAGCGTCATTTGCCGACTTCTCCGAAGTTGAGGCGAGTGCTCAAAAAAAGGTGGCCGATTTGCCTCGTGTTCTGCGCTTCAACTTCAGGATTTGGGTTAAAGCTTCGACGCGCTTTTGAAATCTCTGGTTCCAAGTTCGGAATTTAGGTTAAAAACGCGATGGTGAGGCAGTTAGCGGAAAACAGCTTTTATAACAAGTTCGACGTCGAAAGCCTTCATCCGCGTGAACCGGACGAGTATCGAACGGCTTTTCAGACAGACAGAGATCGTATCATTTACAGCTCAG
>JAFAQT010000132.1 GCA_019246215.1 Verrucomicrobiota bacterium | reverse complement strand
CGTGGCTCAGTCACTCGCCGCAATACGCGACGGCAAGCAGGCGTTCACCATTGATCAGCAGCAGTTCTGGCGCGGTTACATGCCGGTCCTCCTGCTGACGCACTACATCAAGTACGGCCTGCTCGAGGCTAACTACTTCCTGACCGGACCGACGATCGTGGATAAGTCCAACGTCGAACAGGTCGCCAAACTGGTGCAGGAAGGCTATCGCTGAGTCCTGGCATGGAGGGTGCAGTCCCGTGTGCCGTCCCATTTCAGATCAAGCCGTCCGCCTCATCGCCGGATACTTGGAATGACAGCAGGTTCCGGACAGAATCCGAGGACAGCGCAATCCTCCCGGATCGTAATCTTGGGCGAGGCTGCGCGGAGGTTCATGTTGCGTCCGGAGACGACCGCGCTTGCTGCCGTGATCGTACTGGTCATCATCTTCTCGATCCTGAATCCGCATCTTTTCCCCACGAAGGAGACCTATATCAGCTTGATGTCCGTCGCTGCCGAACTCGGCATCCTGAGCACCGGCGTGACACTTCTGATGATAGGCGGACACTTCGATCTGTCCGTGGGAGCGGTGCTCGGGCTGACCTCCTACATCGCCGTGGCGCTGATGCGCGATCTTGCTGTATCGCCCATTGTGGCAGCTGTGGCGGCAGTGGTGGGCGGCGCTCTTTTGGGTGCCCTCAACGGGATAATAGTGGTGCGTTTCAGAATCCATTCGTTCGTCGTCACGCTCGGCACAATGCTCATCTGGCGCGGGGTCCTCATCTCCTTTACCGGTGGTTTCCCGATGACTGTGGCGATCCCGCCGGCCTTCAAAGCCATCATGGTCGGTCCGGAGCTTGGCGGCTTCCGCATGTCAATGCTCTGGTTCTTCGTAATCGGCGCCTTAGGAACCTTCCTGTTGGTAGGCACTAGATTCGGCAACTGGATCCAGGCGCGCGGACAGAATGAACAGGCCGCGCGGAACTTGGGTGTGCCGGTTGATCGCACCACCATTGTGCTGTTCGCGCTCACCTCGGCGCTTGCCGCTGTAGCCGGTGTCATCCAGGTCGCGCGATTCTCGTCGGTCGATGCATTGCGCGGCGAAGGGATGGAACTGCAAGCGGTAGCCGTCACCGTGATTGGCGGCACCCTGCTCTCTGGCGGTTATGGCAGCGTGATCGGCACGATTCTCGGTGCTGTAACGTTCGGCATGATCCAGGTCGGCCTCGTTCTGGCCGGCGCGCCAGGGCATTTCTTTCGGACTCTAACCGGACTGATCGTGGTGGGCGCGGTCATTCTCAATACCGATGTCGCGCGTCGGATGGCGCGGTCGCGGCCGTTCCGCGGTTTCCATCGAGGCAGTGAAGCCACCGATGCAGCGATTGCGGCTAACGCATCTTTATCTGCAGAGCAGAAAGCGGAGGAAGGCTGGGCACACGATGGGAGGACGGGTTCTGAGGACATCGCAAAGACGAGATCACGTAGCGCCACCTCGCCGTCCTCAATGCTTCAGGTCAGCGAACGCTCCGCGCGGGGCATCCCCGACGATTTGCATACGCCGCCCCGGCGGATCGAGCCGATCCCACCTGGTGCCGTGCCAGTTATCGAAGTGGCGAACGTGTCCAAAGCGTTTGGCCCCACCACAGCGCTGGTTGATGTGTCGCTCAAGGCCTATGCCGGGCGGATTCTCGCGTTGCTCGGCGATAACGGCGCCGGAAAATCTACGTTGATAAAGATCCTGTCCGGCGTCTTCCCACCCGACCGAGGCGAGCTGCGCTTCGACGGTAAGCCCGTGACTTTCACCAATCCGGCTCAGGCACGCCAATTGGGAATAGCAACGGTTTTTCAGGACTTGGCCGTCTGCGAGCTCCTGTCCATCACCCGCAACGTCGTACTGGGTCGCGAGCCACAGAAGGGCTTCGCTCCCTTGCGCTGGTTGGACCTCAAGCGGGCCGAAGAGATGACCCGGTCCGCCTTCAACCAGCTCGGCGTGCGCTGGGAACGCGGTTTCGACGAGCGCGGCCTGAACATCTCCGGTGGCGAACGCCAGTCACTGGCGATTGCGCGAGCGATGTTCTTCGGCTCTTCGCTTTTGATCCTAGATGAACCGACGTCGGCGCTTGCCGTGCGGCAGGCAGCGCGCGTCCTGGACCACATAGCCCGAGCCAGGCACCAAGGGCAGGCGGTTATCCTGATCACCCATAACTTCCGCCACGCGCTCTCTGTGGCGGACGATTTAACTGTGCTTGTGCAGGGAAGTGTTGCGGCGCACTTTCGCCGCGATGAGATCGAGCTCGATGCGTTGACGGACCTTGTAGCCCGGGTCGGCTGACCTCACCAAATTGCCGCGCCGGCGTTCTGGTGGCGGTGAACGACTTATTACCAAGCGGTGTACTGTTCACCGGTTGGTCGTTCCGGGTTCCTCAGTGAGCGATCGGTAGAAGCTGAGGCGGGGCTGCCTCTGGCACCCTATGTGTTTAGCGCCGTGTAATCGGTCCAAGGGCCCCGAAAACTTGGCCGCAAGGTTCACCATGGGAAGTGTTTTATTGTGTCGTGCCACCACAGGGCTACATCGTAGCCTTGCGGGAAAAACACCCGGTCCTCCGGGTTGCAGGTGCTGAAGGGATCAGAATCGCGCACATAATGGCAAAGTCAGGAGTTGCTGGAGTTCAACCAGTAGTCGGCTCGAGATTTGCTTCGTAGCTCCGCCCGCCGGACTTCGACTGGTGCCCCTTCAGCTTCAGGGCACGACGCGATAAAACACAATTCCCCCCCGTAAACCCTCGGCTAATTTTTCGTAGCCCTTTGGGCCGCATGAACCGCGCTGAACGCGCACCTGGCAACCGCCCTTCCAGCACGCCAAACGTGGTCTGTCTATGGTGAGTGTGGATTGATGCGGATCAAGGCTGCAGACGACTGAATCGGCTTTCGAATTCATGTTCAATCGTCAGGAGCCGATTGTATTTCGATAAACGCTCGGATTGGGTGATCGAGCCCACTTTGATGAAGTCGCCGTTCCAGCCCACCGCCAAATCCGCGAGCCAATCATCTTCCGTTTCACCGCTGCGTGCACTCACAGAAATTTTCCAACCGGCTTCTCTCGCTATCAAATAGGCATTTTTCGCCTCAGAAACTGTCCCGATTTGGTTTACTTTCAACAGCAGCGCGTTTGCAGCCGCAAAATCGATTGCGCGCCGGATGCGTTCAGGGTTTGTACAAGTGAGGTCATCGGCCAGGGTCAGCGTTCCGTCATTCAACCGTTTCCTTAAATCGGGCCAATGGGTCCAGTCGTCTTCACTGAGACCATCCTCAACGCTCACGAGGGGATAGGTTTCGGCCCATTGCGCTATGCAATCAATTAACTCGTTCGGTCGCAGTGTTTGCCCGTCTAGTCGATAACTTCCATGAGGCTGCACAAAGTGGCTTGAGGCGACATCCACTGCCAATCTGATATCTGCGCCTAGCTGATACCCAGCTGCCTCCACAGCTTCCGCCGCTGTTTCGAACATTTCGGCGCTGGTCTTGAATGGGGGTGCTAAGCCGCCTTCATCCGCTGTCAGTGCTCTGGATTGATACCGTTTTGCCGCTATGGCGGCAGCGTTCTGGTACACCTCGTAAACGACTGCCAATTGATCGGCGATACTCAAGCACTTGCTGGGCACCACCAGCAGATCTTGGATCGAAACTTGTCCGAACGCGTGCTTGCCGCCGCTGAACAGATTGACGGAAAGTTGAGGGAGCGCTGGGCGCGATTCCGGCAGGAGCGACGCAAAATAGTCGAACAGCTCTTGCTTGCGCACTTTGGCGGCGGCTCTGGCAAACGCCAGAGAGACCGCGAGAATGGCGTTTGCGCCTAAGTGTGACTTATTTGGACTCCCGTCCAATTCACATAATCTGGTATCCAGATGTTCTTGATTTTCGAATGATTCTCTCGCCACAGCCGTACTGATCGGTCCAAGGATGCTAGCGATTGCCGCGCGGCAACCGAATCCGCCAAAACGTCTGCCACCGTCCCGGAGCTCTTGTGCTTCCGCTTTGCCAATCGAGGCCCCTGAAGGGACCGAAATTGAGACCCGAACTCCAGGTTTCACTACCATTGTCGCGGCGACCGTGGGCCGTCCACGGCTATCCAAGACTTCCAAGCCATCTAATTGCTCGATACGAATCATTGTTTTATTCTGATCTGAAATTGTTGATAAAAAACGGCCTAATGTTAGTGAATTCTTTGCTGTCCCGGACAGAATTCGACTTGGCTGGCAACCGATTCGGGACCAGTGTCTTTCTTCAAAGAGCAGCGGAATTCCCGGCGTACCGGCAGACTTCCGCTGACACAGCCTGCATCGCTTACCAATCACTGATGATTCTTGAGCGATGCAGGCTATGGGCAATACCGACATACTCTCGATTCAGCTGTACACGTTGCGCTCGCTCGGCGACCTCGATCGTGTGCTGGACGCTGTCAAGGATGCTGGTTACCGCTACGTCGAAACGATCGGTTCCCACTTGGATGACGCTGAGAATGTGCGCACTAAACTTGACGCGCGCGGCCTCAAAGTGTCCTCCAGCCATGTCAGCCTGGCGGCGCTGCGGGAGCGGTTGGACGTCGTGGTCGAGGCCTGTCGAATCCTCGGATTCGACCAGCTCTTTATGCCTTCTGTGTCGCCGGCAAAGCGACATGGGGACGCGGCGTTCTGGCGCGCCTTGGGACGCGAGCTCGGCAAAATTGCCGGGTACATGCGTGGCCAGGGGATCGCCTTCGGCTATCACAACCACGACTGGGAATTCGCACGAAAGGAAGGCGAGAAGACTGCGCTGGAGCTGATCTTCGAGGCGGCGACCGATGGTCCGCTCGCTTGGCAGGTAGACATAGCCTGGGTGGTACGGGCCGGCGCCGATCCCAAAGAGTGGATGCACCGCTACCGAAACCGCATTGTCTCCGCGCACGTGAAGGATATCGCGCCACAGGGGCAAAACGAGGACCAGGACGGATGGGCGGATGTCGGCGCCGGCGTGCTGGACTGGCATGAACTGTGGCAAGCCGCTCGGGCAGCCGGCGCGAAATGGATGGTGGTGGAGCACGATAAACCCTCCAATCCGGCCGAGTCCGCCCGTGCCAGCTGCGCTTTCATCAGCCGGATGGGGATTTAATCCCATCATGGAAGCCACCGGCATTGGCGTCCATCGGTCGCATCAAGATCCGCCATTCCCATCTGAAGGGCACGGCGCGATCGGAGATGGGTCCCCGGTACGGTCCGTCGCCCATCTCCGCATAGGGGTGGCGCGGAGTATCGCTGTGCGTGGGCGGAGGTGCTCTACGCGTTCGAGCGATCTTCGAAGAGCTCACACCGGATTGATACCTTGTGTGATAGCGGAATCCCTTTAGCGTAACCCGGGAATTCCGCTATACACTTAAGCAGGACCCAAAAGCGACGTATTGCTATGCGTGAAAATTTATTGAAAAGTTTGTGGCAACGGGATGCATACGCAGTCAACGGCTGGCTAAGTCTGCCTTCGACTTTCTCGGCTGAAGTGATGGCCCATCAAGGATGGGACTCGCTGACGATCGATCTACAGCATGGCCTTATCGATTATCAAAGTGCGGTAGGCATACTCCAGGCGATTTCTACAACTTCAACAGTACCGCTCGTGCGGGTTCCATGGCTGGATCCGGCCATCATCATGAAAGTCCTTGATGCCGGTTCTTACGGTGTGATTTGCCCGATGATCAATTCAGCCGTGGAGGCGCGCGAGTTCGTGGCTGCTTGTCGCTACCCGCCCGCAGGCACACGAAGCTGTGGTCCAATTCGGGCGAGCCTTTATGCCGGGCCAGATTACGTTGACAAAGCGAATCGAACCATCATTACGATGGCAATGATTGAGACCCGCGCGGGGCTTGGTAATCTTGAAGAGATTCTATCGATCGAAGGGCTAGACGCAATATATGTCGGTCCTTCGGATCTCGCGTTAGCGCTAGGGTGCGAACCGCAGCTTGATCCGACTGAGCAGGAAGTCGTCGGAGCCATTGAGTACATCCTGGCTCGAGCGCAGAAGAAAAAAATTGTGGCTGGAATTCATACAGGTTCCACAGCCAACGCCCAAAAGATGATTCGGCTTGGATTCCAATTCGTCACTGTGAGCTCCGATGTCCGTCTGCTGGTCACGAAGGCCTCGGAAGTCCTAGAGGCGATGGGACGCCCGCGGCCGCAGCCAAGCATCCTTCCTGGAGAGCGGACAGTACTGACTAGTGCACCAAGTTCGTCAAACTATGCCTAAAGTATTAGTGACCGACGGAATTCAGCAGGCGGGGCTCGATGTCCTGACTCAACGTGAGGATTTGGAAATCGACCGTTGTTGGAATCGACCGAGCGAGGACGATCTGATTAATCGAGCCGCGAACGCCGATGCGATTCTGGTTGGTACAACATCGATCACAGGAAGGATCATAGAAGCTGCACGGAAATTAAAGGTCGTCTCGCGGCGCGGCGTGGGCTACGACAACATTGATCTTGCAGCTTTGCGCCGACACAAGATCCCCCTCACCATCGTTGGTTCGGCCAATGCATCTACGGTGGCTGAGCATACGCTCTGTTTCATACTTGCCCTTGCTAAACAGACGATCGCCTACGACCGGGCGACGAGAGCTGGCGATTGGCGATTTCGAGAAAGCCTGTTTGCCCGGGATCTGCTTGGTAAGACATTGTTGTTGCTCGGTTTTGGCCGGGTTGGCCGCGCTGTCGCTGTTCGGGCGGCCGCCTTTGACATGCGCGTTTTGGTCTATGATCCCTTAGTTTCAGAGGAAGTAATCACGGGATTTCGGGCGGAGCCGGTCGTGGACCTCTTACACGGGTTGGCAATCTGTGATTTCTTAAGTGTGCATGTACCATTGACTGCTCAGACCGCAGGTCTGATCGGCCGCCAAGAGCTAGCCGCAATGAGGCCAAGTGCATTCATAATTTCTACCGCACGCGGTGGTGTGGTTGACGAGGATTGTCTGGTAAACGCCTTAACAGAGGGATTGATCCGAGGGGCCGGGCTGGACGTGTTCAATGAGGAGCCACCTCCGCCCAATCATCGGCTGTTTGGATTGAACAATGTGATCCTATCTCCGCACTCGGCGGCGCTTACGGAAGAATGCGCACAGCGAATGGACACAGTCGCGGCGATAAACTGTCTCGACGCCATCGACGGAAGGCTGGATCCCACAGTGATCGTGCCGAATGATTAGACAAGGATCTGCCTTCGTGCGGCCAATGGCCTATCAGGAGGGGCCCTGATCCTGAGGGAGGGCCCTTGCAGTAGCTTCAAATGGTTTACTGATTGAAGCTATGAAATTCGACAGGTCCAAAAATCTCTCTGAGAAGTCGTTTACGGCAAAGGATAAATCGCGGCCTCCAGCGTCTGCGGCAAACTCCCCCTGAAACATAAGGATCTGCGACCATTGCGCCGTCTTTTTCATCCAGGATGCGATTAAATTCCCGGACCTGATCCATTTCGTGAAGCCGGAGCCCGACAGCGAAATCCCCCAGGCCCTCAGCCTGCGACGCCTTCTATTATTTGTGGTAGGAAGAGCTTCGCGACAGCAGTGCCACTTGATGCCGTGTACTTCCAGGAGGAGAAGAAAGCGTTGAGATGCTGAAGGAAATATCGACGTTTTACGCTTCATTGACGAAGTCTATAAGCACGGCAAGCCGGGGGCCAGCGCTGAAGGAGTCCAGCTGGTTCAGGAACTGAAACCGGTGAATTTGTACAGCAGCTGTGCGGCTGAGCAGGGTGTCCTTTTCGCAGACGCCGCCGACAGTCTCGCTGCCGGTTTGATCGGAGCGATTACCAATCATCAATACTCTCATCGACAGGTCGACAAAGCCATGGCGTACTCTCGTGCCCCGCCGTTTGTAGCGAGGAAACGAGAAGACCTTTCTGGTGACCAAACGCGAACCAATGTGCTATGAGATTTACCGCATTAAAATTGGACTCTTTGCGCGATCTGTTGATTGAAGAATTGCGCGACTTATACAATGCTGAAACGCAACTGGTCGACGCGTTACCGAAGATGGCTGAAGCCGCGACTTCGCAGGAGCTGAAGTCGGCGTTTCAGCAACATCTAGAAGAAACGCGCGGGCACGTCTCGCGTCTGGATAGGATCTTCCAGCAGATCAGCGAGAAATCTGCCGGGGAAACCTGTGAAGCAATGAAGGGCCTGATCAAGGAAGGTGAAACCCTGGTGAAAGCACAAGGCAATCCCGATGTGCGAGACGCCGGTTTGATCGGCGCGGCTCAACGAGTTGAGCACTATGAGATGGCCGGCTATGGCACGGCCCGCAGCCTGGCTCGTCGACTTGGAGAAGATCAGGTGGCTGAGGCGTTGCAGCAGACCTTGAATGAAGAGGCGCAAGCTAACGAAAAGCTGACGTCCATCGCTGAAGGTCAAGTGAACGTTTCGGCAGCTTCTGGTGCGAAACGATAGGGTTATGCGGCAGCACCTGATCAGGGGCTGCCGCAATCCTCCTTGAACCATTTCCGTCGTTCTCTCCGTCTTCGGCTTTTTCCCCGATAGGAAGAAAACGGGATGGATGTGGCGGCGCAGTCTATGCAGGAGGGGTGCCGGGGATCCGAAGCGGAAAAGACAGATGTTTGTTCAAAATCGCTGGATGCGAAGCATGCGAACTCGAGATCATCTCATCGTGGAGACAGACCATGTGGCCGGCCCACCTGAGTAATCTCACGATCGCCGTTGTGGAAGATCATGATGACGCACGGAAGTATTTGGCCCTCTTCTTGTCTCAGGTGGTTGGGAAGGTGGTGGTGGCGAGGAATGTTTCTGAAGGCCTTGAGGAGATAAAGAAGAGCAAACCAGACCTGGTTTTGACTGACATCAGAATGCCGGGAGCTGACGGCTTCGAGTTGTTGCGCGAGGTCCGAGCCTTGGGGTCAGATTCTGCACGCAATGTTCCGGTCATTGCGATGACCGCGCTGTTTACCCGCGCAGACCGCGTGCGTATACTCGATGCCGGTTTCCAGGGATGCTTGCCCAAGCCCTTTACTCCAGATAAGTTACTCGAAGCGATTCTTAAGGTGCTCAACGAGTAGCGGCATTGCTGAGAAGTCCGGCTCGACGCAGCAAGCCGACTTCCAAGTTCTGGATCGCTCCCGAAGGCCCTAGTGGACGGTCTCGCATACCATGGTGAAGGCGTTGCGTTCAAAATGGACGCCGGCGAGGAGTGACTAAATTGGTACGTTAACCGACGAGCAACGCAGCCGCTGGCCCAGGTTCAACATAACCCCTCGGCCGCGGTCCGTTGGCTGTTTTCCGCGTTGCTCGCTCGACCCGCATCAATCAAGATTTCGCTCGCGTGTTGAAAGACAGCAACTAACCTGCGGCGCCATCACCATATGCTAGGTTTTCGCCGGCGTGGTCTGGAATACGTCGTAAACCGTGGGGTAGCTCGCTTGATCCGGAGATTTCCGTCGAGCAGGAGTGAGGCGCTTCGAACAGTCTCAAGCAAGGCATTAGCAAAGTCCGCCGCTTCCTACTTTTGAAATAGATTTGCGTTTACTTTCCTCAATATCGAAAAGAATTAAAATTGCTCCCGAGATCTTGTTTTCCACGGTTTCATAGGGGCGCATCATCCATCTGTTCGAATCTCATCGGGGGTTGAGCTGTGCTGCACTGCGTTTTTGTGCGGAGGTGGAAATGTTCTCGAACTTAGTTCGGAGATCTTCTTACCTTCCCGCCTGTTTTGTGCGCCTGCGAAACTTGCAGGTGCAACTGACAACCGTCAATTGACACTGCTTTAATTTGATCTGGTGCTCATCAGGCACGACCGGTGCGTTGCCTTCATACGAACATCTGTCGGTATGTCCACATCCAGCCGCCAGATCGAGCTTGCGATGTTAGCATCAAACAAGTGCTGCAAGGTAAGATCGTGCGTCCGGCGGATGTCCCGGTTAAGGTTACGACCTCGAGTGTCTGTGGCTCACATAAATAGGGATGAGGGACATACCGAACTCGAGCCGGGCCGAGTGTGAATGCCCGCTGCCGGACAAAAACTATGGAACCTCAGTCCACGCCCCTTCCGAAAATAGAGAGACGCAGTTTTATAAAAGTGGCTGTAGCGGTTGGTGTGGGGAGCACCGCTGCGCGAGCAATCGCGCAGCACACATCGAAAGGTGTTGATCAATCAGACACCGTTTCAGGATTACCCCGGATAAAGGACCCCGGTGAGCTTCGCGGGGAGATGCTCTACAGAGTGCTCGGGAAAACGGGTGAGCGCGTATCGGCAATTGGTCTTGGCGGATCTCACATTGCTAAACCAGCGGTGCCCGCGTCGGAATCGATTCGCCTGATCCAGGAGGCGATAGATCGCGGCATCACC